>JBBRDE010000122.1:0-16414 GCA_038204185.1 Cytophagales bacterium | reverse complement strand
AAAACATTAGAAAAGTACGCTTCTGAATTGCAGTCATTCCTGCGCCAAGAACCTGGCCAGGTTGCAAGAGATGCATCCTTTCCTAAACTTTCGGTCATTACGCCTTCCTTCAACCAGGGAAAATACCTGGAACGGACTATTCGGAGTGTACTCAACCAGCAATATCCTAATCTGGAATACATTATCATTGACGGGGGCTCTACCGATGAGAGCGTAGAGATTATTAAAAAATACGAAAGTTACCTGGCTTATTGGGTCAGTGAGCCTGACAAAGGTCAGGTACATGCCCTGAACAAAGGATTTTCCAAAGCGACCGGTGACTGGGTCAGCTTTCAAAACTCGGACGACGTATATTTTCCGGGAACATTTGACTGTTTTGGAAAGGTGGCTCTTAAAGAGCGTAAAGTGGATTTATTATACGGCGACCTGTTTATGATTACCCCCGATGATCAGGTGACCGAACTCTTGAAAACCCTGCCCTACAGTCTCATATGTCAATTGTCAGAGGGCATGCAGGTTCACAACCAGTCGTTATTTTTTAAACAACGACTCCTGGAAGATTATGGTCTTTTTGATCACAGCTATCGTTTTGCCTTTGATTATGAATTTATTACCCGCTATACCGTCCAGTCAGGCGTTACTGTCAAACGCGTGGAAGGACTTGCGGGTGCCCTCCGGGTTCATGAGGAAGCCAAGTCCTCCACCATTGCTCAGGTGGGTCGTCTGGAGCACCAGCAAATTAAAGCCACCTTTGAAAAATACAATACTTCACTTTTGCCCCACAAAATGCAGTACCTTTACTGCCGTTTACGAAAACTGGCGTATTTGTTTGGTCAGAATGACTGGAACTACATCGCCCACAGAAAGAGTCTAAGACAGCCATGAGTATACGTTCACTAATCCGGCTATTCCACTACCTCCGCTATTCTGCTGGTATTGCCATGATGTTTAACGGGTTTCCGCTTGTATTCTTCATTAGGGATACCCTGCACATTGGCCCTGCAACCAATGTATTTACGGCCTTTTTTTTCGCGCTTGCCCTGTTACTGATGTTCCCAACGCATCTTTTCACGCGCCTTTACAAACCTAACCCCACGCTGCTGAAATACTCGGTATTGTTTTTAATAATTGTCCTGTACCATTTTTTCCTTTTCAACAATTCGGGTTTCGATTGGTTCGTGGAAATCGGTAATCTGGCTTTTACGTTTGCTTTTCTATTCCTTCTGATTCACGTTCCCAATGATGTAAAAGATACCCTGGTACCCATCATTTTCCTATTCGCCTTTTTTTCCAACCTTACCCTGATTTACTCTTTATTAACCGACCCTAACTGGAAAATCGGAATGAGGGCTGCGGTGACTTTTGAGAACGCTGGAGCACAGGAAGGAGGAAACCCCCACATTGCTGCCCGGAATGGCCTTATATGTATGCTGAGCGGAGCCGTTTTGGCCTGGAAGTACAACAATATCCTTGTCAAGCTATTTCTTATTGTTTCCGTCATATTTAGTCTGGCGGTTATTATTCTGGCCCAGGTGAAATCGAGTATGCTTGCTATCGGGCTTATGGTTGTTTTCTTTCTCTTTTTCAATGCCAGATTCTCGAATGTTGTCGGTATTGTCAGGAGTGTCTTTCGCGTCAGGAATATCGTTATCCTTGTCATTCTAATCGTGGGACTTAACATATTCCTGAGCCGCTACGGCGATCTTTACGGTTTGATATACGGCTATTGGGTCGGGTTTCAAACTAAGATCATGGACGTAATTTTTACGGCTTCGGGTATCAAGGTGTCCGATACCGTAGGTGTGGATGCCTCGGCAATGGGTCGGGTATCGAGTATCACCTACTTTATCAATGCGTTTGCCAACCCGGCACTACTGATCATAGGAGGCGGGTACAAACACATTTTCATGGATGTACCTATCCTGGAAGCCATGATTAATCACGGAATATTTGGCTTCATTTTTTTTGGTGGCTTCAACTTCTACCTGTTCGTGTATACCATCAAAGAATTACGTAATCCAACCAATCCACTCACACTTTTCCTGGCCTACTTCTTCATCTATTTCCTGGTCCTGCTCATTTCAAATGGCCGCCCTTATGACGTGTCCTTTTGGTTTCCCTACGCAGTCATGATTCGCTTTTTGGGGATTAAGTACCTCGATTCCATAAAGGAAACAGCTCCCGAACCCCTGGCTCAACTGGTCTGATGGGTGTTTCCTCACTAATTCGATTTGTAGCAGTAAATAGGCTCGTGCAAATTATTGGTAAAAGTTATAATCGGCTCGAAATTATCGAGACGCAGTTCGGTCACGAAATATTCGTACTTGCCCGCCCTAAAATCGACAAGTGCCTCCTGGGTTCTAACACTATGGCTTGCTAGTTCAATATTCTCAAGATAGACATCGTAGTTAAATTTTTTCGCCGAAGACCTATCACTGTATTTAATCAACAGCTGGTACTGGATTTCGTAGAGTCGCTCATCTTCAAAGGCAAACGACCGGGTTACTAAGGGTACCGTTTCCGGGTCAACCGCTCCACTCTTATTGCCCAACAAATAATTGAGTTTCCGAACCATTAACCGGGAGTCCTGGTTCTGAGCCAATTCTTTAATCAGGTTCTCTTTCGTTTTGGGCAAATAGAATTCCAGTTCGGGATGGACTAAAAGGCGTGAGCCAACTGGCAAGGTATGAATCCAGTGGTAGGCCGATTCAATATTGGAGATGGTATGGCTGCGCCTTTGAAATTGCACGTATTCATAGACATTTGAAATTATTACAATTACGGACAATCCAATTCCCACCCAACTGCGTCGATTCCCGGCTTTTTCAGCCACAAAAGCAATCCCTAACCCCACAGCGAACAGCATCAGGATACCGGCGGGTAAAACGTGCGTATCGTATATCTTAGCCGAGCGAAGTACCAGAAACAGGAAAAATAGCCAGTTACCGATCACAATATAATACAACAGTGACCGCTGTCTAAGCAAAGTCCAACTACCGAGTCCACCCAATAGTATAACTAAATAATTTACGGGATTATGAAGGTATCCACGGATGAACTCGTAATTGAACAAAGTTTCCATAGGTTTATCATTCATCTTAGCCATAATTCCGCCGACGAATGATTTCAGGACTACGAGCGGATCTGTAAGTATAAACGGGCAAAATACCAGGAATGTAAGTATTGTCAGAAACACAAACCGCAGGGTATTTTTCAGACGAGCTTTATGTACCAGCAGATATACCCCACCTAACATAATCGGGGTCACAAACACGAACAAGAGCCGCTCGGCCAGCACTATACCAAATAGTGCCGCCAGGAAATAAACTTGTCGGTTTGTGAGGTGATCGGTAAAAAGAATGCGGGCCAGGATATAAAAAAACAAGCTTCCCGAAAGGGCTTCGGGTCGAAGCACTGGTGCATTAAACCAAACAACGTAAGACGTTATAATGATAAAAATTAGGGCATTGCGACTAGTATCGGTCAACAACCGATGGGGCTGCTTGTAGATAAAGCGAATTATAAACACGAGAATGATACCAACTTCTATCAACTGAATCGACCGGCCCAGGATCAGAAAATTTTCCCGACTCACGAAGTACTGGTAGGCCTGGATGTCAAATTGCTCGAAAACACTCAAAATTCCGTTCATTTGGCCCCGACCGGAGACAATACTCCCAGCTACCGCCATCCCGAACATCAGAAAAAAAGTGAGCAGACTAGGAGTAGCCGGCCAGTCCAGGCAACGGGGGGTGTTGCCATACCAGAGGAAAATGCCCGAATCGGCGATATAATTCTCATCCACGGTAAAATAACCAAAAAAAGGGGGTGCCAGCACACTTACATAAAATGTATAGGCCCAAAGGATGGCGAGTACCGAATAGGCGACTACCGGTCCAGTCCGGGCATTTTTCCAGGGATTCATTTTGACAAGAAGTGAGGTCTTAATGGAAAGTAGTTTTAAATTTGCGGGCTTTTAACTCCCAAATTTAGGAAGCTTGATGCTTAAACTCGTAGGAAAAGTTTTAATTTTCATTATTCTGGTATTGGGGTTAACCGAAATGGTACTCCGTTATAAGTACGGATTCTGCAGTGCGCCGCTCTATATTTCCGACCCTGATTTTGAATATATATACGCCCCCAACCAAGAGGTATATCGCTTCGGAAACCTGATACGGACGAATGAATTTTCGATGCGGAATGATCCTATCTTACCAACGGACACTACCGTAATCCTGCTTGTGGGCGATTCGGTAGTACTTGGGGGCAGCCTTACCGATAATGACAGCCTGGCCTCCACTCTGCTGGAAAAGCGTCTTTTCCGGACGCTTAACCGGCGGGTACGGGTACTAAATATTGCCGCCGGATCGTGGGGTCCCGACAATGTGGCGGCCTACCTGAGTAAGTATGGCCTGTTCGATGCCGATCTGATCTGCCTGGTGGCCAGTAGCCACGATGCCCATGATAATATGACCCATGCCGACATCGTGGGTAAAGACTATAATCTTCCTGACAAACAGTACGATTGGGCACTCGAAGAACTATGGAAGCGCTACATCTACCCCCGCTATGTCAAAGGCTACGCCGATAATACCGCTTACTTTGCACCCCGTGCCTACCCTACTCAGGCTCCAGGCATTCACAAAGGAGGGATTGGGTTCAATCCTGGTTTTGCTCAACTTGACTCGGTCGCCCGGCAGGCGGGCATTCCTTTTTTCATACTGCTACATCCCGAAATTTCTGAGATAGAATTCGGCAACTACAATGGTGAGGGCCGGGAAATCATTCAATATGCCCAGCGGGATTGCATCCGGCTCATTAAAGAGCTGGATTGGGGTACATCCTTGAAGTACTATCGCGAAAACGACGCCGTACACTATAATTCGGAGGGGCAGGTTTTCCTGGCCAATAAACTCTATCCTATTTTTCTTGAATACTTAACCTCTCGCCCCTGATGCGAATATTACTTATTCACAATCAGTTGTGGGCGCACTACAAGGCAATCCTTTTTGAAGAAATCCAGCACGAGCTATCCCTGAATTATCCAAAAAGCGTCTTTTTGGTAGCACAAATTGCCCTATACGAAGCTAGCCGCGCCAACATGCAGGCATCCGCCGAAGCACCTGAATTTGACTATCCCTACCAGGTACTTTACCCACGCAGCCTGGATACCGTTTCGCTGTGGGAGCGGATAAAGGGCCTTTTCAAAACCTTTCACTCCATTCGGCCCGATGTGCTTACCATCACGGGCTATTACGATTGGGCCCAGGTATTGTTGCTTGTATACGCCAAAGCTAGGGGTAAGAAGGTGGTGATTTCTGTGGAATCGTCCCAAATGGATCGGCAACGATCTAAAGCAAAAGAATTTATTAAAAGGGTTATTTTGCGCCTTACCGACGGTTTTTTCTGTTTTGGCACCTCCTCGGTCAATTATCTCATCACCCTGGGGGTACCCTCTCACAAAATCGCAGTCCGCCGCGCGGCCGTCGTGGACAACACACGCATTAGTCAGCGTTATGACAAAGCCCGGAAAACCCCTGGCTTCCGCCCCGAAGGCCGAAGGAATTTCATTTATGTAGGTCGGCTGGCTCCTGAAAAAAATCTGTTGATGTTACTGGAAGCTTTCAAAGTAGCTATTAGGAACGATCGGATGGTGGGTTGGGGACTGATACTGGTCGGCGACGGCCCGGAAAGGGTACCTTTGGAGGAATTTGTTATAAAAAATGAATTAAATAAACTTGTCCAGTTCACGGGGGGGGTAGGTTGGCAGGCCGTCCCCGACTACCTCGCCCAGGCCGATGTCCTTATCCTGCCCAGCTTTTCGGAGCCTTGGGGGCTAGTGGTTAACGAAGCGTTAGTGTGCGGCATGCCCGTGATTGTTTCCCATAAGTGCGGTTGTGCGGCCGATCTGGTTAGTTCCGGAGAGAATGGCTTTCTCTTTGACCCTGCCGATCAGAGGGCTTTGATGGATGCCATGCGCTATTACGCCAACTACCCCGCCGAGATCATTCGCCACGGGGCGGTTTCGGAGAGAATCATTGCCCCATTTTCACCCGCCCAGGTAGCCTCCGAAATGGTGGAGTACTATCAGAGTCTGGTACCATAAACACACGAAACAATGCGGATTCTGAATATTTGCGCGTACACCTGGGCCATTGGAGGCCCAGCTCGTATCATCTACGACCATACTACCGAGGCTCTAAAACATGGGCACAGCGTCACGATTCTGAGTCCGATGACCCCCGGCGAGAAAATGTACGAAGTACCCCAGGGTGCTACACTGATTCCCTGTCGCCGAACCACACCAGTAAGTAAAATCTACCGGGAATTTTCCCTGGATCTGTATGCGTATTTAAAAAAGCACATTCACAAGTACGATGTTATCCATATCCATGGCATTTGGCATTTTGGTAGCCTTGCCCCGTTTTTAATCAAAAATGAGGTACCTAAGGTGATAACAATTCATGGATTGCTGGATCGCTGGGCTATTGGGCACAGCCGCTGGAAGAAAGAACTTGTCAGTTTTCTCTACCAGAAGAAAGTGCTTGCCAAAGCAGATCTTATTCAGGTCAACAACACTGATGAGGTGGCCGACGTAGCCCGTTATCTGGGTCAAGATCCTAAAAACCTCGTGATAATTCCCAATGGGATGCGCATGGAAGAATTTGCCACCCTACCTCCCAAACAACTCTTCCGCGCCCAGTTTGGCATTGATTTTACGGCCCAGATGGTACTTTTCATGGGTCGGCTGAACATAAAAAAGGGTCTTGGGCTTTTGCTACCCGCCTTCGCCGCCTATGCCAAAAGGTATCCCGGTGCTGTACTGGTACTGGCCGGGCCTGATGACGGGTACCAGGAGGAGGCGGAATCATTTATTGAAGAAAATAACCTGGACGACCGGATCAAACTAGTGGGTATGCTGACCGACTCGGTAAAAAAAGCCGCCCTGGCCGATGCCGATCTATTTGTACTCCCCTCCTATTCCGAAGGGTTTTCGATCGCAGTCCTTGAGGCCATGGCAGCGGGTGTGCCCACGTTGGTTTCCGACCGCGTTGGATTCGGTGATTATATCCGTCAATACGAGGCTGCCTACCTGACCGCCCTCACCTCCGACGACATTCAGGCCGGTCTGGTGGCGATGTTACAGGATGAACCCCGGCGCGCCCTAATACAAAAAAACGCCCTCCGTATGCTGACTCAGAATTTTGACATCTCTGAGGTAGCCCGCCAATTACTGGCCGCGTATGAAACGGTGTTAAAACCCCAATAACAAAGGTTGTATACGCATTTTGCTTACTTTTGCGAGCAAATACCACCCATTCTTCATGTCTGATTTATCCGTAATCATCCTTACCCACAATGAAGCCCTGCACATCGAAAGATGCATACGGAGTGTTCAGCTGGTAACGGATAAGATATTTATTGTCGACTCCTTTTCTACGGATGAAACTGTATCCAAGGCCCGAGGAATGGGAGCCAAAGTCGTGCAAAATCCCTGGGTTTCCTATGCCTTTCAGCTCAATTACGGCATTCAGAAAAATCCGTTTTCCACAGCCTGGGTCATGCGCCTTGATGCCGACGAATACCTTACTCCCCAGCTTGCCGAAGAAATCAACAAGGTACTTCCCCATGTTTCGACGGAGGTAGCCGGACTCTATGTAAAACGTCGGGTTGTATTCATGAATAAGTGGATCAAAAATGGAGGGTACTACCCTATTTGGCTGTTGCGACTATGGCGACGGGGCCAGGGCCAGTGTGAGGAACTTTGGATGGACGAACACATCAAAGTCAAGGGGGGTACCACTAGCCAACTGAGCTACGATCTGGTGGACCACAACCTGAATAATCTGACATGGTGGACCCAGAAGCACAACAACTATGCCATAAGGGAAGTCATTGACCTATTGAATATTACCTATAACTTTGAAGAGCGGGAAACAGTCATACCCGCTTTCTGGGGAACTCAGGAACAGCGTACGCGCTATTTGAAAATCAAATATTCGGCGCTGCCCTTGTTTACCCGGCCTTTTATTTATTTCCTTTACCGCTATTTCATAAAATTAGGGTTTCTTGATGGTACTAAAGGGTTAGTGTGGCATACCCTACAGGGCTTTTGGTATCGTTTCCTGGTCGATGCAAAACTGTACGAACTATACCAAACGGTGGGCACGGATAAGAACGAAATAATGGATCATTTCTTAAAAACGTATGGCAAAGACCTCGGGTCCCCAAACCGACCTGTCAACCTATGATAATTCCTGGTATAAGCCGGGGGGAGCTGTCAGGCGATTTACCTGGTTTGTGCTAGGTCGACTTTTTATCAATACGTACCTACCCTTTCCGGTAGGATTCAAGCGAATGGTATTGAAGTTGTTTGGAGCCACAATTGGCACAAACGTTATGATAAAGCCAAAAGTCAATATAAAATATCCGTGGTTTTTGGTCGTAGGCCCAAACACCTGGATTGGTGAAAACGTCTGGATTGATAATTTAGCCCCGGTCAGTATCGGTGCGAATTGCTGTTTATCGCAGGGAGCATTACTGCTTACCGGCAATCACAATTACAAAAGCACACGCTTCGATTTAAGGGTCAGCCCCATCGTACTGAAAGACGGCGTCTGGATCGGGGCGAGAGCCGTTGTCGGCCCCGGGGTTGTGTGTGGTTCACACGCGGTACTTTCAGTCAATTCTGTAGCTTCCAAAGATTTGGATCCCTATCACATCTACGGGGGCAATCCGGCCCTATGTATCAGAAAAAGAGAATTTGACGGTGAAAATTAGCATTATAACAGTTGTTTACAATGGAGACAAAACAATCCGCGACACCATTGAATCGGTCCTTTGTCAAACCTACAATGACGTGGAATATATCATCATAGATGGAAATTCCAGTGATTCCACGCTCGAAATCGTCCGATCTTATGGTTCCCGCATCGCTCAGGTACTCTCAGAACCGGATCAGGGAATCTATGATGCCATGAATAAAGGCATAAAAATTGCTACAGGTGATGTGATAGGGTTGTTGAATGCCGATGATGTATACGCTAATGCCGAAGTCCTGGCTGAGGTAGCCCGCAGATTTGCCGATATCGAAACAGATGGCGTTTATGGTGACCTTTTATATGTCGATCAAAACGATCTCGGTAAAGTTCGACGAACCTGGAAAGCCGGACCATATCGTACCGGTGACTTTCTGCGAGGCTGGATGCCACCACACCCAACATTGTTTTTAACAAAAAAATGTTATGAAATATATGGACATTTCCGATTAGACATGAACTCAGCTGCCGATTACGAACTTATGCTACGGATGATTCATAAAAATGAAGTAAAACTGAGTTATGTCCAAAAAACTTTTGTACTAATGCGATTGGGTGGAGTCAGTAATTCGAACCTCAAAAACAGGTGGATTGCTAACAGGAGTGACCTGGCGGCCTGGAAAGTAAACGAAATGAAACCGTACCCATTCACTATACTTTTAAAGCCATTTCGCAAAATTTTACAATTTTTTACCTAACTTGCCCCATAATTAATGACCCAATTCCAACCATTCACTAAGTTTTACGATCCGTTAACCTGATGGGCAGAGGGCTTTATCGATATAATTCCCATATTTGAGGACAAAAGCCTTACTACATGAGTTGATTAAATTATTCGTAATCCAGATTGGTGACTTCACACCACTAATGCTATGGAACAAATAGTACTGAACGAAATAATTACGCGGGGGTATTTTAAGGAACTTGCCGAACGGGATGTTTACCAATGTGCGCTTTCCCTACTGGTAGCCAGTTTTCTAGCCATAGTTTCCATTCCCATCATCATTAATGTGTCCAACCTACTTAATCTTACGGCTAAACCGGGATTCAGAAGCTCACACGATACCGACACCCCTACCCTGGGCGGTATAGCCCTTTACGCCGCTACCCTCATTGCCTTTTTTCTTTGGCCTCACTCTGAAGAAATAATCGATTCCAATCTTACCAACCTGTCTATGGTAGGCTTGACTATCCTGTTTTTTTTGGGATTGAAAGATGACATTCTGGCGTTGGATTCAGCTAAAAAACTTATCATCCAAATAATCGCTACCCTTTCGCTGATCGTCATGGGGGACTTTAAGGTCGACTACCTATATGGAATTTTTGGATGGTATTTCATCTCGGACATCTGGAGTATCCCCCTTACCCTTTTTATCTTCATTTCACTAATCAACGCCATTAATCTTATCGACGGTATCGACGGCCTAGCTGGTGGAATCAGCTTGATCGCCTGCTTGTGGTTTGGTTTTTGGTTTTTGCTCAATCGGCATTTTACGTTTGCCTGCCTTGCCTTCTCTCTTTCGGGTGCTTTACTCGGTTTTTTGCGTTTCAATTTTTCTAAAACCAGCAAAATCTTTATGGGTGATACGGGCTCCCTGATTGTCGGTTTCCTACTATCCTTCTTCACGATACAATTTCTGCGGCTAAATGTCAGCTACCGCAACGATCCCAACGCATTTTTCAACGCACCCATTATCGTCATGGTCGTGCTCATCGTGCCAATTTTCGATACGCTGCGGGTATTCATCGTACGAATTCTCAATGGCAAATCCCCCTTTATTGCTGACCGCAACCATGTGCACCACATTCTGCTCGACAATGGTTTTAGCCATTTGGGGGTTTCGTTGATTCTCTGGGCTGTTACTCTGATCAATACCGTGCTTTTCTTTTCTTTTCACGGAGGAGTATCAAACACCACATCGCTCTCGATTTACGTATGCATGTTCGTATTATATTTGATTGGCGCATATTTTCTCAAAAAACGGGCAAATTTTGTAAAAAAACGTAAAGGCTTTCGCCAGGAAGCGGCATTATCTCAAAATTCCCAATCCTGGACAAAGAAATTCCTGAAAGACCTCTAAGAAAGTCGGCACAAGACTTTCGCCTTCTTCCCACAAGCGAGCTCAATTTTCAATTACTGGTTAGTTTGTTCGTACCTTCGAGGGTAAGAATCATCTCCTATGCTCTATGAACCAAAAAATCAGAAAAGAAGACTCGCTCCATTACCACGCTAAAGGTCGACCGGGCAAAATTCAAGTAATTCCTACCAAGGAAACCAACACTCAACGCGATCTCTCCCTGGCTTACTCGCCTGGTGTAGCTGACCCCTGCCTCGAAATCGCGGAAAATGTCGAGAATGTATACGCATATACGGCAAAAGGCAATTTGGTGGCCGTAATAAGCAACGGCACTGCAGTCCTGGGCCTGGGTGACATCGGCCCCGAAGCCTCTAAACCCGTAATGGAGGGAAAAGGGCTTCTTTTTAAAATCTATGCAGACATTGACGTATTCGATATTGAACTCAACACAAAAGATGTGGATGAATTCGTCAATACTGTGCGGATCATGGAGCCTACCTTTGGTGGCGTCAACCTGGAAGACATAAAATCGCCGGAATGCTTCGAAATAGAAGCCCGCTTAAAGAAGGAACTTAAAATCCCGGTCATGCATGACGACCAGCATGGTACGGCTATCATCAGTGGAGCAGCCCTTTTAAATGCCCTGGAACTGGTAGATAAAAAGATCGATAAAGTCAAAATCGTGGTTTCAGGTGCTGGGGCTTCCGCAATTTCCTGCACAAAGCTCTATGTATCTCTGGGGGCCACCCTTGATAACATCGCCATGTTCGACCGCACTGGCCACATCAACACCGAGCGTGACGATCTGGATGAGATGAAGCAACAATTTGCCACCTCGCATAAGTACGACACGATGGAAAGTGCTATGGTGGGTGCTGACGTATTCCTTGGCCTGTCGGTGGCCAATGTGGTGTCAAAGGACATGGTACGTTCCATGGCGGCAGATCCGATCGTATTTGCCATGGCCAATCCCGACCCCGAAATTTCGTACCCCGATGCGATTGAGGCTCGGCAGGATATCATTATGGCTACCGGGCGCTCCGATTATCCTAACCAGGTCAATAATGTATTGGGTTTCCCCTATATTTTTCGGGGTGCCCTGGATGTACGCGCTACTGAGATAAACGAAGGCATGAAGTTGGCAGCAGTTCATGCCCTGGCCGACCTTGCAAAAAAATCAGTACCCGACATCGTCAACCTGGCCTACAACGAAGCAAATCTTACGTTCAGCCGTACATATATTATTCCAAAACCCGTTGATCCCCGGCTTCTCACGACTGTGGCGCCTGCCGTGGCTAAAGCCGCTATGGAAACGGGAGTGGCCCGCCATCCGATCACAGACTGGGATGCCTATGAACAACAGCTGGCCAATCGTTTAGGGCGCTACGAACAATTGTCACGCGTAATCCTTAACAAGGCCAAAACCGATCGAAAGCGGGTGGTTTTTGCCGATGCTGAAAATATTCAGGTACTTAAAGCAGCTCAGCAGGTCAGGGATGAGGGAATTGCAATACCTATCCTCTTGGGCGATGTAAAAACCATACAAGGGTTGATCAAGGAGCATAAACTCGACCTGGGCGACGTTCGAGTGGTTGATACGCGGGCTGTTGAAAATGAAGCTAAAATTGATCTCTACGCTGAATTGTTGTATAAGAAGCGTCAGAGAAAAGGCATGACACCAACCGAAGCCAAGCGTACCATCTATTATCGTAATTACTTTGGTGCCATGATGGTTGAAAATGGGGAAGCCGACGCTTTTATCTCGGGGCTTACCCGGACTTATCCGGACACGATTCGTCCGGCGCTGCACGTCATTGGCAAGAAAGAGGGCGTCAATCGTGTCGCTGGTATGTATATCCTGCTGACCCCTCGGGGGCCACTTTTCTTCTCCGATACCACCGTTAATCTGGATCCGACCGTGGATGAGCTTGTGGAAATTACAGAATTGACTGCCCAAGCCATAGAGCGATTCAACATTAAACCCCGGATTGCCATGGTTACATATTCAAATTTTGGCAGTGCCCAGGGGAAAGATGCTGACAAGATGAGTGCTGCGGTTGCTATTCTTAAGAAAAAACACCCTGATATGATTGTGGACGGAGAAATGCAAGCCCACCTTGCTTTTGATACAGAGCTTCTCAAAAAGAATCATCCTTTCAGTGATTTGATTGAAGGGGGGGCTAATACGCTGATTTTCCCCAATCTCTCAGCTAGTAATATCGCTTATAACTTGCTGAAGGAAGCAGCGCAACTCGAAACGATTGGGCCAATTCTGCTAGGACTTAAAAAACCCGTACACGTACTCCAGCTGGGAAGTTCGGTAAGGGAAATTGTCAATATGGTAGCCATTGCGGTAGTAGAAGCCCAAATGAAAGGTTAGTATCAGCCGAGGGTAAACAATTATCGGAACCGAAGCGCAGCAATTATTGCGCTTTCGGTTCCGATTCGCATTTCCAGGCTGAATTACTTAGATACCCCTTCCACAGCCAAATCTATTGAAATGGTTCTGTCCTGAGCCTTATGTTTATTAGTGTTAAGGATAAGCTGCCTAATCATGTTCAGGTGAGAAAAGGTAAGCATGTGGCCCGCTTTGGGAATTGTGATATACTGAGACCGAAGACTTGGAATCTTCCTCTTGGCAAATTCGATATTAACCGGATCGCCAATCCAGTCATTCCCTCCTTGAATCACCACGACGGGCATGGTAAGCTTTTCCCAGACGGGCAACATTTTCTGTAATTCTTCCGAATGACGGTACTTTTCGGCCGTGGCAGTATTGAATTCTCTGGGTAGGAAAAGCTGGATTAGCCGGTTGCGACCATATTTGGAGAACCAATAAAACTTTTCCTTTTCTGGATCAATTACGGGCGAAACCATAATTAGCTGCTTCACTTCTTCCGGCCGCATTGCCGCCATTGTGGCGGCAATAGGTGCTCCATATGATCGGCCCAAAATAATGGCAGGCTCCTTGGAATGATTAAGTTCAAAAACGCTTAACAGGCACTGAGCCTGCATTTCGATGGAACTGATGTTCTTTCGCCTCTTGAGCCACGACTTTCCATAACCAGGACGATCTACGGAAACGATATGGAATTTTTTCTGCAAAATTGTATCATCCAGCATGTTCATATACCCCCACCAGGCTCCCGGTGCGCCGTGGATAAGCAACAGCATTGGTAAGGTATCTGATCCAGTACTTGCTACTTGAATGCACAAAGTGTCATTTTGTATACATTGTAGGGTGGGCTTGGTAAGATGGGCGTAATGCTTTCGTACTTCCCGGGCAGTGGTTCGGTATTTTGAAAAGCAGGATGACAGTAAGAGTACGCTGCAAAGTATGTAGATAACAGATTTAGGCATTTTTATTGATATGTAAAAAGTTCATTAGTGATATGGATTTGGTTCTCTAATAATGTTGTGATAAGGCTGAATTTTGCCATCCTTTCCTAATCAAGTGCAATAACTATTCCAGCACTTTTTCTTAATTGGTGCTTGCTATCACAATCTTTTACCAAAAAAAAGTGTTTATGCTCAATAGGCCCTACATTTGACACAAATATTGAATCTGGCTAGTCCAATGAACCACGAGCAAAAGACTTCTTTCCTTCACCGTATCTCCGAACAAAATAACTCCTATCGCTTCCGTCTCCCTTGCAGACACGAAACCGGACGGTTTTTGCACAACTTGCTGGACTTTCTTTTTCCTTTGAGTCAGGATTGCCCGGAGTTTAATACGGAAGAAAATCAGGCAACCAGGCTCGTTGAAATTCAGTCTCAGCTCCACCGGCTACTCCTACCCTTGGAAGGTAAGCTACCCACTGGAAGAAAGCTAGTGGGTGAGGATTTTTTTACACAATTACCCGATATATTTGAATTATTTCTGCTCGATGCAAAGGCGATAGCAGAGAATGACCCGGCCTCCGTGGGTATTGAAGAAGTCATAGCGGTATATCCTGGATTCATGGCAATTTGTGCCTATCGCATTGCTCACCTCTTGGTTAAGTGCGAAGTACCCTTGTTACCCCGCATGATTACCGAATATGCCCATGGAGCAACAGGCATCGACATTCACCCAAATGCTGTCATTGGCCATTCTTTTTTCATCGATCACGGAACTGGGGTCGTTATTGGCGAAACCGCACATATTGGCGATCATGTAATGATTTATCAGGGAGTTACACTGGGTGCTTCGCATGTAGCTAAGTCCCTGGCCTCAGTCAAGCGTCATCCAACAATTGAAAACCATGTAGTGATTTATGCCAATGCTACTATCCTGGGAGGTAACACGCGTATCGGGGAAGGGTCGGTCATTGGAGGAAACGCTTGGGTAACCCAAAGCGTTCCGGCCTATTCGCAGGTTTACCATCAAAGCAAAGTAGAGATAAAAAATCAAATGGCCTGACCATACGTGGCTTAAAACAGACCATCAAGCCATTGGGCTATGGTACTCCTACATTACACTTCGTATAAAACGCCGAACTCCTTCCAGGTAGATAGGTTCCGCTTTCGCAACGTCATGGCGCGCCTGAGTGATCATGGTTATTGAAATAAACCCATAGGTCAAACACCACCATTCATAGTATGTTTTGGAAACCATATCGGCTGCTTTAGGCCGGAGAGTGGCAATCATTTCCCAGACAGCATTTCCCCGAATGCTCATCTCCTGACCATATACTTGCTTTGACTGGCAATAAGCACCCTCCAGATTGAACATCAACAGAAAAACCTCGGGTCGTTCGATGGAGAAATTCCAGATGCTTTGTGCGACTTCCACTAATTGCTTTTCCGGATTACGGTAAAGATTCTTAATACGGTCAAATTCATCCTTTAGCATCGTAAAGCCGCCAGATTTTATAACTTCCAGTAACTTATCCTTACTATCAAAGTATTCGTATAAAATGGGGGGACTGTATTCGATGACATCAGCGATTTTGCGGATAGAAACGGCCTGCCATCCGTCTTCTCGGGCAATTTCGCAGGCTGTTTTGATAATATCTTGGCGAACCTGCTTCTTGAGTCTTTCGCGTCTTTCTACAATTCCCATGCTAACACCTTAGGGTTTATTTATGAATAGAGCACATACTGTTACCAAATGTAGCGAATTTTGAAAGCATTCCAAACGCTGTTAGAAAATTGAATGAGTGTCCTATTTATCTTCACATAGTGTTCAGAATTATTAAAATGGCATTTCCCAAGCGTATGCCCCTAATTCGAAGTTCTTTTGAATAATTTTATTTTTTTTATGGGCAGGTACTTGGTAGGGAGTTTCCGATATCTCGGCGTTGCTGACAATTTTTCCCCATCCGAAACTAACTCTACTCACTAATATATAACTTTCGAACCCAACACAATCTCTTTTAATGGTTAGCATACGGCCAAGAATCTGGTTTATTAGAATTTTAAACCAGATTCCAATAAAACCCTACGTCTTTCTGTACTCTATTCCCCCAAATGAAGAAACAAGTTAAATATGGATACATTAGTTCACAAAATTTGTAACTTTTTATATCTATTATA
>JBBRDE010000121.1:0-16467 GCA_038204185.1 Cytophagales bacterium | reverse complement strand
TGGTACCGTAGCCATAACCCGAAAATCTTCCCACAGTGAGGTATCCTCATCCATAAAAGCAAACAAGCGGGGGGTCGGATTCCTTTGGTACAGCCGGGTGAATATATCCTTTCCCGAGTGACGCTCTTTCAAAAGAACATTAAGCAAGGTACTATCAATCAGCCTTTTAAAGCTTTGTCGCAGGGTTCGTTTGGGGTAAAGCGGTTTACCGGCCGTCAGTAGCTGGCTCACCAGTTCCTGCGTGAAACGCTGGGTACGGTTAAAAGCGTAGCCCGTAGACGCTTTTACATAGCCGCCTGAGGTACCGATCCGGATTACGTGGTTTCGCTTGGACGTTTTGGGTCGTTCGTCAGTCATGGGAATCACGCCAAACTCCTCCTCTTCGATATTGAAATCGTCAATTTTCAGAAAATCCCGAATGTAGGTATGCAGTTCACGATCGTATTCTTCCGGAGCTAATAGTTTATCGGAAAAAATAGTGTATTCCACCAGCGCCCGGTGGGTCGAAACGGGTAGCACATAGCCAAACCGTACCCCTACGCCTTTTTGCTCGACCCGATAGTCCATCATGGTCGGGCACGAAGGATCAAAGGCGGCCGTAGGTGTGGTAATTTCCCACCCCTTAAAATGCTGAAGCATGTTGTGCCGCTTTTCATTTTCAAGAGAAAGCGGGGTAGTACTATCGAAAACGTAATCGGCGATGAACTGACCATCATCTGTGATCACAAAGCCCCCGTCCGTCGTATCGGTAAGGCGTTCAATGGTAGCCGCCAGAAATGTAATATTGTCGTTGGAAGCCAGGTCAGTGCGGACAAAATCATAGAAGTCCAGTCCTTTGATCCACTTATAGGTGTAATCGCCCAAATCCAGTTTTTCAGCAAATCCACCTCCACCGTAAAAGTAGACCTGTTGCCACTTACGAAAAACGACCGGATCGAAGCTACCCTGCCCATCTTTTTCCCAAAAACACCAGGTGCGATCGTTTTTCCTCTTTTCATCCTTATCAATAATAAGAATTTGCTTGTTACGCAACACCGACTGATTCATGTAATAAGCCAGGCTTAGCCCGGCTAGTCCGCCTCCGGCAATGATGTAGTCATATCGTTTCATAAGTGGCCCATGGCTGTGGGCTGTGGGCTGTGGGCCTCTTTTGCATAGTGATCAAGCATGGGACTGGATTGATTTCTGTGGACAAAAATTAAAAGCCCATATCCTGATAAGGACAAGGGCTTTCCAGTTAAAAAAGTGAACAATACGCTCAAATGGGTACGTTCACATGTCGCTCGGCGTGATAGCTTGATCGCACCAAAGGACCGGATTCTACATATTTCAAACCCCGCTTCAAACCTTCCTCCCGGTACAGGTCAAACAGCTCCGGTGTAATCCATTCAATCACCTCGTGATGCATTTTAGTCGGTTGCAGGTACTGACCGAGGGTAAGAATATCCAGGCCATGTTCAACCAGATCGTCCATCGCCTTAAACACCTCGTCTTTCGTTTCGCCCAACCCAAGCATAATGCCCGACTTGGTACGTTGGTGAGCTTCCTTGGTACGCCGAATCTGTTCGAGGCTGCGGGTGTATTTGGCCTGCGGCCGGACACCCCGATAGAGGCGCTCGACCGTTTCCACGTTGTGCGACACAACCTCCTGCCCGCCCTCGATCATACGATGCAGGGCATCCCAATTGTTTTTGACATCGGGAATAAGGGTTTCAATGGTTGTAGCGGGGCTTTTCTCTTTAACGTGCCGCACGGTTTGGTACCATATTTCGGCGCCGCGGTCTTTGAGCTCGTCGCGGTTCACGGAGGTAATTACGGCGTGTTTGACGCCCATGAGCCGGATGGCCTCAGCCACGCGCTGTGGCTCGTCGGTGTCGTACTCGTTGGGACGGCCCGTTGCTACGGCGCAGAAGCTACAGCTCCGGGTACATACATTACCCAGAATCATAAAGGTAGCCGTACCGGCCCCCCAACACTCGCCCATATTGGGACAACTGCCACTTTCACAAATCGTATGAAGCTTGTAGGTATCGACCAATTGGCGCACGCGCAGAAAATCGGGACCAGCGGGTAGTTTCACACGCAACCAATCGGGGCGCTTTTTTCGTTCGGAGGGTATTACGGGTAGTTCAATCATGAAGTAGCTATCAGCTTAAGGCGGTCAGCAATCGAATTTGTTAGATAAAAGCCAATCGCTAAATTCTTTTTTCTGCCACAAAATTATTGATAATAAAACAAATCAAACGAACTCATTTCTTATTTCCAAAGTAAAGCGTCACATAGCCCGACGTAAAGAAACTCCGGTTTTCCGCGGCGGGCATGATGACAATTTTTCGGGAGAAGGCCTCGGCTATAAAGCCGATTTCGATACCCGTCATGTTTTCCCGAAAGGCGCTAAGCTCAAACGTAAGAGCCGTTTTTATGTGCAGACCAGGAACAATTTTCACTTTGTCAAAGCCCTGAAAAAAATTCCCTGAGCCGATAATCAGTTCAGTTTGAGCATGCTTTATTGGATCATATGGCTCCGAAACAGTGACGCCCGGACGGGTTTGGAATTGAATAACATAGGGCTTTTCCAGACCAATCGAAGGACCAGCGGCTACAATACCACTAATGGAAATACCCTCATCGGCATGGCGATTGAAAAACATAAGTTCACGGCCATATTCGGGACGGAGCACAAACAGGTAATTCTGCTTGCCGTAGGTAAAGCGTGAACCCGTCACAAAGTTTTGGGAAGAGAGTTCCTTGGGATGTTTGACATTGACCATTTCCAGGGCCACGTACCGGAACTGCTGCTTACCAAATAAGGTACCCGGTAAGGATTTGGAGTTACGCAAAACTACGCCCCCCAGAATTCCCGAATTGGTATTGGTTGTGACACCGATGGATGACAGGGAATTGTACTTTTCGATATCAGTATCCTGTTCCGTGCGCCGCTGCGCCCAGGCTGGGGGTAGCAGTACGAATAAGAATCCTGCCAGCAACAAATAATTTTTAATAATCATGATGGTTTGGGGTATTCAGAAGGGCCTTGGCAAGTGAAAATAGGTAATTTTATCCAGATAGACTTTCTTTAACGTATCTGTTTAACGGTTTTTTATAAATTTATGTTCTTTTTATTAATCACAATCCTATGCCGACGATAAAAACCGACTACCTGGGCGATTTACGTACCCAGGCCACGCACCTCCAATCATCCACGCAAATCCTGACGGACGCACCCATCGACAACCAGGGCAAAGGTGAAGCTTTCTCCCCCACCGATCTGGTAGCGGGCGCCTTGGGGAGCTGCATGATGACCATTATGGGAATTGCCGCCCGACGCGACGACATCGACCTGAAAGGCTCAGAAATGGAAATTACAAAGGGGATGGCCGCTGATGCGCCACGCAGAATTGCACGCATAGGCATCCACTTGAAGATGGTTTCGGACTGTCCAATTTCTCAGGAACAGCAAGATCGATTGGAACGAGCTGCCTATACCTGCCCGGTAGCCCTTAGTCTGCACCCCGACATCGAGCAGGCAGTGGAGTTTTCGTGGAATGTAGTCCACCAGGAGGTGTAAAAAAGGGTGCGGTGGAAAAAGATATTATTTTCACCGCACCCTTTTATCTTTTTCCAGAATTCATTGCGCTTCAATCCCTTGTAATTGCTGGGTGATTTCAGTAAAACTGATTTCGAAATGCGAAGCATCATATATACATTCACCTTTTGAAATGAGCAGAACCTGCGGCGACTGGTGAGGTATGCCAAACTCCGATGCCACTTGCCCCGACAGGGAGCGGTACGCGAGCAAATCGAGATAATAAGGCTTCAATTCACCAACTTCTTCCCCATTCCAGCTGCGTTGCATGCGCGCCAGAGAGGTAGAGCTGATCGAACAGCGGGTACTATGCTTAAAAATCATTACTGGATTGGTGTGAGATTCCTCTCGGATGGTTGCCAGTTGTGCCTCGTCTGTTAGGGAATTCCAATTCATAATTTGTTAATTCGTTTATTTTTTTAGTGGTTGATGGAAATGCTGGGGCCAAGAAATGAAATGTAGCTTTTGCCAGCCCACCGAATAAACATTCACCAGTAAACAAACAGTTCATTGTAGCGTCTGCAATACGGCTGGATTACAACTGTCGGGTATCCAGTTTTTCGATCATTTCAGCCGATAGAGCATCGGCATACACCCCATACGCACTTACCAGATTGCCTTTTAGGCCACCTTTGGACTCGATGCCGTACAGGATGGAGTTGTCCGACGGGTTAGATTCTCCTTCAAACCGGTGTACCTCCACAATTTCGAATTCGCTGGGGGACAAATGAATCACCTCACCTTCCACACTGCTTTGTAGACCGTTGGAAACCATATTAAAATCATATACAAAGCCTCGCGCTTTGAGGTCTTCCAGTGCTTCGGACAGAGTATCGTATCCGGCGGGTTGATTAGGTTGCGCTTTCATAGTTCCTGTTGTTTTGGCTGCTGTTACGTGATAGATTAATTAGTTTTGTAAAAAAAATTCTTGCTCTCCTTGTCTGTTTTTCTCTACAATGTATTTATTCGGGGCTTCGCATTTTCCATGCGCCTGGCGTCTTTCTTTCATCCCAAAGCTCGTCAATGGGCCAGCGGTCGACGGAATCTTATGGATAAGCTGCACAGCGACCTACCTGCCTTGATTGACGGGCGCCCAGTGGCGTGGTTCCACGCCGCTTCGCTGGGCGAATTTGAGCAGGGACGACCGGTGATCGAAGAATTCCGCGCCCGCTATCCCGATTATTTCGTATTACTTACCTTCTTCTCTCCTTCGGGTTATGAAGTACGAAAAAACTATGCCCAGGCCGATTTTATTTCCTACCTGCCCAACGATACGCCTGCTAACGCCCGGAATCTGGTAGAGCTGCTTCGGCCGCGCCTGGTTTTTTTTATCAAGTACGAATTCTGGGGTAATTACTTGCACGAACTTCAAAGATCCGGTGCAATCGTCCTTTCTTTTTCAACACTTTTTCTGCCCCACTTTTTGTTTTTCAAGCCCTATGGTGGTTTTTATCGACAGCTTTTGGGGTGCTTTGATCACATTCTCGTGCAGAATGAAGCATCAGCCGCCTTACTTCGGGGAATTGGATACCACAAGGTGACGGTGGCGGGCGACACCCGCTTCGACCGGGTACAGCAGATTGCCAGAGCCGCCCGTGACCTGCCCGAAATTGCGTCCTTTGTGGGCGATGCGCCCTGCCTCATCGTGGGCTCGGCCTGGGAAGCTGACCGGGCGGTTATGGTCCCGGCGTTGAACCAATTAAAAAAATCACTGAAAGTAATTATTGCCCCCCACGAAATCCATGAAGTGGAACTGGCACGCTGGGAACAAACACTGGCCGAAAAGACGCTGCGGTACTCCGCTTACCGGGCCGCTGGTTTCAGCATTGAAGCAGGGGGTACCCTACCCCAGTATCTACTTATCGACAATGTGGGCATGTTGTCATCGTTGTACCGCTACGGGCAGGTAGCTTACATTGGAGGAGGATTTGGCACGGGATTACATAACATTCTGGAAGCGGCGACCTTCGGTCTGCCTATTTTGTTTGGAGACCGAAGCTTCCATAAATTCCAGGAAGCGGTCGATCTGGTAGCACAGAAAGGTGCCTGGGCGGTGGCAGGCACCCAGGACTTTCAGCAAAAGCTGGAAAGTTTGCTTCATGATCCTCTGCTGCGCGCCAGGCAGGGGGAAATAGGACGCACTTACGTACTGGAGCATACGGGAGCCACCAAAGCGGTAATGCAGTGTGTGGAGCAGCAGTTGGCCAAACGCTCTCTTAGCTAAATTCTTCCGACACGAGGTATTCGATCAGATGTGCCTGTACTCCCCACAGGCGGGCCTTACTTCCTAACTCAGAAATACGAATGGAAAGGGAATTCTTAAAGTCTGATAGACAATATTTTTGGATAGCCTGCTCCACAGGATTGGAAATAAAGGGCCCGGCCTCGGCTAGAACCCCCGTCACGATTACAATTTCGGGATTAAGCAGGTGTACAGCCGTAGCGATCCCTTTGCCCAGCTCCAATCCCAGGTTACTAAGCAGGTCGATGCAGAACTCGTCGCCACCATGGGCCGCCTTAATGATGTGATGCGTGTCCAGGGTTTCGCCATCCTGTACCAGTCTGGGCAGCATCGTAGCCCGCCCGGCATTCATCCCCTCATTCGCCTGCCGAATGAGGGCCAGACCCGAAGTGATGGTATCCAGGCATCCGATTTTCCCGCAGTGACACAACAGGCCATCCGGCTGTACCTGAATGTGTCCAAGCTCGCCCGCAAAACCCGACGAGCCATTGAAAACCGCCCCGTTGAGCAGGATACCCATTCCAACCCCCCAATCGATGTTAACAGTCAGGGCGTGCTTCTTCCCGCGTGCCAAGCCAAACCGATGCTCGCCAATACTTGTGGCATGGGTGTCGTTGATCAGGGCGACCGGAAGTTGAAAATATTCTTTCAGGCTTGCCGCCAGGGATACATCGGATCGGGATAGGTGCGGGTAGGTTTGATTAGTACCTTTGGGAGCATTAATGAGGCCAGGCATGGAAACTCCAATACCCCATAATTTTTCGTGCTTTATGCCTGCGATTTCCAGAAACTCATCCGTTTCCGCCAGTAGTGCTTCCAGGAAATCCAGGGAATTTTCCAGCTTGAGATTCACCTGCTTCTTGGTAACCAGTTCGTTGGCCAAATCGAATACTACCAGTTGAGTATCGTGGCGATTGATGTCCAGAATGAGTGTGAAGTATTTCTGAGCATTGAGCCCATACAACACGGGCGGACGCCCGGCGCGCGCCGGGCCGGTACCGGTTTCGTTAATCCAGCCCTCTTTCATGAGGTCATTCACAATCCCCGTAGCCGATGGAATACTGGCGTGGAACAGGCGGGCCATTTTATTGATGGAGGTCTGCCCTGATTGGTAGAGCTCCAGGATAAGGCTGCTTCTCAGGCGGTTTCTGCGAATGTCAATTACGGAACTGATTTCTTCGGAAATGGAGGACATAGTAATCAAGGGAGACGATTTTCTGTTTTCGGGTAGCGTAAAGATACATGAATTGGTTTTTTATTTTTAAATAAAATTAATAAACCATTCAAACGGAAGTAATAAATTTCATAACTCCATAAAATTAGGGTATTAGGGGCAATCTTTTCCTTTTTTCAAGAAATCCAGCAGATTCATCTTGGGAGAAGCCTTTAATCACCCGATTTTGAGGTTCGTAAATGATGAATGCTAAACTTATACTAACTTCGTAAAATAGACAATAACTTAACGAAATCGAGATAATTTGGAACAGGGATTAGTGATGCGTTCCACGGGCTCCTGGTACGATGTACGGGACCAGGACGGGCATCTGTGGCAATGCCGCCTGAAGGGAAAATTCAAGATAAAGGACCTGAAAGTCACCAACCCCATCGCCGTGGGCGATCACGTGCTATTCGAGGTGGAAGCCAAAACGGAGAATACAGGCATTATCTTGGATATTCTCCCCAGGGAGAATTATCTGGTTCGTCAATCAGTGCACAAAACCGCCCACGCGCACTTGCTAGCGGCCAATGTAGATCAAGCCATCCTGGTAGTTACTCTTTTCTTTCCGCGTACCTCGCTGGGGTTTATCGACCGCTTCCTGGTTACCGCCGAATCGTTCCGAATACCGGCGGTGCTGGTTTTTAATAAACAGGATCTACTCAGCGACGACATGCTGGATTTCCAGCAAGAACTGATGGAGCTGTACGAAAGCTTGGGGTACCGTTGCCTGGCTACCACGGCGGTTACCAGCGAAGGGCTGGATGCCGTCCAGAACTTATTGGAGGGGAAAGTTTCGGTTCTGTCGGGCCATTCAGGGGTAGGCAAGTCGTCACTGATCAACGCCATTACGCCCGACCTCGACCTCCGTACCAAAGCGGTTTCGACGTTTGCCAATAAGGGGGTACATACCACCACCTTTGCCGAGATGTTCGAGCTTGGCCCGGATACCTACCTGGTAGATTCACCGGGGATTAAAGAACTTGGTCTCTCAGATACCGAACCCAGCGAAATCAGCCATTATTTTCCCGAGATGCGGGAATTACTTAATCAATGCCGCTACCACAATTGCCTGCATATCAACGAGCCCGGCTGCGCCGTTAAGGAAGCGATACAGGAAGGCACCATTGCCATGAGTAGGTATGACAGCTACCTGAGTATGGTAGGTGGGCAGGACAATCGGCGGTAACTCATAAACTCATGCTTACTAACGTCGAACATATCGGAATTGCCGTTAAAGACCTCTCGGCTTCGAATGCGCTTTTTACCCAACTTTTTAACGTTCCTCCCTACAAGCATGAGGAGGTAGCTGCCGAAGGGGTAGCCACTTCTTTTTTCCAAATCAACCAAACCAAGATCGAGCTATTGGAATCCACCCACCCCAATAGTCCAATCGCTCGCTTTCTGGAAAAGAAGGGCGAAGGGATTCACCACCTTGCCTTTGAGGTAGATGACATCGTGGCCGAAATGGAACGGTTAAAAGGCGAAGGTTTTATTCTACTGAACGAAACTCCCAAACCCGGCGCCGACAATAAACTAGTCTGCTTCCTACACCCCAAGGGTACCAACGGGGTATTGATCGAGCTATGTCAATCAGTTGACAGTTAATATTTTCACTATCCATTGTCGACTCTCCACTTTCAACTCAAAACGGGTACGCCACGGCAATATTCAGTACCAGGTTCTCCTGCCGCCAGTCTTTGCTGCGAAGGTTGATATCTTTGAACACCCAGGGGCTACGGGGAGTATCCAGCGCTTGGTACCAGGGCTTGCGAAATGGAGTAGCCAGGTCGATGCGGAATACGAGAAAGGAGAAATCCAGACGCACGCCCAAACCACCACCAATCGCGAGTTGCTTGTAAAAATTATTTGTGAATTGGGCTTGGGGACCATATTCTTCGGTGTTCCGGTAGGTCCATACATTCCCCGCGTCTACGAACAAAGCGCCATTAATAAGCTGGGTAAATTTGATCCGTAATTCCGTATTGACTTCCAAACGGATATCTCCGTAAGAGCTATTGCCAAAAATAGATTCTTCTGAGTTATAATTGCCCGGTCCCAAAGTGCGCGCCCGAAAAGCCCGGATACCCGTGCTACCTCCCGCAAAATACTGTTTGAATTGTGGCAACATGACTGAATTGCCATAGGGCATACCCAACCCACCAATGAAGCGATTCGCTAGACGCAGCGACGGTGAAAGATCACGGTAGTAACGGATTTCCCCGTCAAAGCGAGCGAACTGCTCAAAGAATACCCCGAACAATTCCCCATCATTCCCCCCCAATGTCTCATCAAAAAGGTGAGCTACATTGCCTGCCACATTGATGCCTCCACTATACAGAAACTGATCGCGGGCGAAGGGCCCGGGCGTGGGTTTGTACGAAATGGTGTACTGACTTTCAAGTAGCAGTCGATCGTTCAAAATTTGCAGGAATCGGAGCTGATCACGTGGGTTGGGACTTTGTAAAACTGTATCGACAAAAGCCTCACTTATATTACGGGGTTTGATCAGGTTAATTCCGAAAGGAGTCAGCGTGTGTTCAACTTCGATGTTGCGTCGCCATGTGTACCCCCCTGACGCCCGTAGAGACGTTTGGGTGTATAGACCGCCCTGCGTCAGGGTTTCGTAGCCGGTCGTCAATACGGTACGGGGCAGGGCCTGATTGGTAGCCGGATTTATCCGGTAGAACGGTATGATGAAACGGGGAAACGATAGCTCTCCCTGTACATTGAAACGTAAAAAATTATTGACGTTGGAAGGTTGATTTCCCCGTTTCCCGCCTACTTGCCAGTCTACCCCGGCATTGGCACTGAGTCGCAGCAGTTCGGCAGCGCGGAAAGTATTGCGGTTGCTCCACGAAATATCGAGTTGGGTACCCGCCAGGTTGTTGGATTTCGTCAGGCCGCTCAGTTCGGTCCGCAACGATTTCTTTTTGGAAGGCGTCAGGTAATAGTAGGCATTCAGCATCGCCGAGTCGGATCGGGGCACGAGCTCGAAGCGATTCTTGACAAACTTGAAATTATTGAGGTTGATCAGGCGCGACAGGGATACGTCGTGCAGAGCGCTGTTGTAACGGCTATTCCTGGTGAAGCCGATGGCATCGTCGAAGATACGGGCTTTATAGTTGCGCTGAGGATCTACGATTTTAAGTCCACGTACCTCCCGCGCCTGTGCGGGCATGGTGTCGGGCGAAAGTGCATTATAGTCGGCATAGACGTAAATGTCGTTGATATAGTACTGCTTCAGCGCGAGTTGAGAGGTATTGGATTTGAGGGAAATAAAAATATTCACCGAATGATCCCGCTCGGTGGTATCGACCTCAGCGATCAGGTAATCGGGATTGAAATAGTAGTAGCCTTTTTCTTTCAGAAATCGGTCGATGCGTTGCCGCTCGCCTTCGATTACGTCCAGCCGGTAGGGATCGCCATCCCGAATCAAGCTACCCCGCCCCGCATCCTTGGCCAGTCGAAAATCCTTATTGAACTGCAGCGCGGTATCGCTGATGGCGTAATTCATCTTGTAGATGTAGTAGCGGGGCTTGACGTAAGCCTTGTATTCGGCCACCGCCGTCCGTTTCTTTTCATTCTCAACGATCTCACCCGATGATGTTGACCGGAAGTACCCCTGGTTGTTCATATAGGCCGTCAGTACTTCGGTATTAGCCTTCACCACACTTTGACTGGCCAGCACGGGGGGCTCGCCAAATTTTTTACGAAACCAGTTTTTAAAACCTTTTTCCTTACGGGGCTCACCCACCAGGTAATACAACCACACCTTGAAGGGAAACCCTAAAATCGTGGCGTTGGGTGTAGGACGCAGTGTACCCTCCAGCTGGTCTTCCAGACTGCCCACGTCTTTAAGGGCCGCCGAATCGGGTACCACCTTCACGTTTGCTTTCACCAATAGGCTTTCACCGGCTGGTACATACTTCGATACCGAACATCCTCCCGCCAATAGACCCAGTAAGACAAAAACTGTACTTATTACTCTCATTCTATCTCCTTTTGAAACAATTCCCGGAATGTGTCGTAATCCAGCGTCACGATGAAACTTACTCCGGTTTCGACAATAAAGCCTTGCAATACAGCCTGATACTGGTTTTTTCGGTAAGCGCGCACCATATATTTGCCGTCTTTGGAAAGCGCGTAGTTGACAGCCACATTGTCGAATACCTGGTTCGAGGACGCTGCATCGGCATTACTATTTTCCAATTCAAAATTTCGACCTACCGACACCGTTAGGCGATCATTGAGGAAAGCCTTGCTCAGCCCTACGTTCAGGTCGGTGCGGGCATTTCCCCCCTCTGCCTGTGAATTCAGGTTGAAGTTCAGGTTGACACCCTTGACCAGGTCAGAGGCCAACAAATTTAACTGATCGGTCAACAGCTGGCTTACACTCTGCCGGGCAATCCCCTCCGCATTCAGGCCCGATGAAGAACTGCCGGAGGATTGATCATTAACAAACTTATTGAGCACCAGCAGCGCAAACACCTGCTTGTTAAGCTCGGCGGGATTGTTACGCAGGTTGGATAAGCCGCTGCTCTGCTCGATGCTGCGGGCGTCGTCTCTGTTCATGGTGCTGGAAGCCACGATGTCAAAAGTCACGGTTGGACTGGTGAGGCTACCGTTGATTTTCAACTCTACATCCAGGGGTACCTTGCCCAGGGCCTGATTCCTACCGGTAGCGGGGGCACCCAGGGCTGTAATGTCAGCCCTTACAGTGTAAATGGCCGTAATATCTACCTGGGCCGCCATGGGGTCGCCCGTCCATAGAATGGTGCTTCCCTTTTGGATCGTAAACTGTTTTTTGAGTACTTCAAAGGTCAGGTCATATGAGCCTTCCGTTAATTCGTACAGTCCCAGCAGATACAACTGTCCATTCGGTGCTATCCCCGTGTTGAGTTGAGCATTGCCCTTTACCTTAATATTATCGCCGTTCAGTTCATCGATTACAATCGTAAACTGCGATTTGTCGTCAGCCTCAATATTGAGCGAAAGCTCAGACGCAAAGTCCACCACCATGTTGGTATTGACTTGGGTAGAGTCAGGATCTTTTTCGGCAATAGCGGCGCTCATGTCCACAAACTGCACGATTCCCTCGGCCGACTGTGCTCCACCGGCATCGTTGGGCAGAATAACGGTAATATCACTTCCTGACTTTACTTTAATTGTTCCGTCAATAACCGATTCCGAACCTTTTCCCTTTACATTCAGAGCCATTTCGACCATGCCCTGGCCATAAAAGAAGTCATTGTCCCTGCGGGTGGAGCTAAGTACAATAAAATCATCCGCCCGAATTTTGAGATTATAGCCTACGTCGGGAATCGTAGCAATGGATACAGTACCATCCACCACCATGTTTTGATTCAATGAATCTTTGACGGTAAAATCGTTGAAGGTGATGGTTTGACCTTTAAATCCAATGCGCTGCTCGTTGATGCGGTAGCGGGCGCCCAACTGTTTTACCTCGAAAGAAACACTATCAAATTTCATCTCACCATTCAGCCGTGGGCTGTCGGTGCTTCCCTGTATCTTAAGCTGCCCCGTCATGGCTCCCCGCGCACCACGCAGTTCCCCAAAGCTGAATGCTTCGATCGTCTTGGCACTTAGCCTCCGTACATCCAAATTAAAATCAAGGTCGTTATCTCCTTCGGTCACGTAGTCGCCCGTAAGAACCGCATCGTTCAACTCACTAGCCAGCCTTACATCCACACTGATCCGATTAGCCTTTTCGTTGGTAGCCTTAATCGTCAGATCACCCACCGGAATCTTGGTAACAGTCAGATCTTTAAGTACCAGATCACCCGTAAAAGCAGGCGTATCCATATAATTTTTCAGGACAATGTCGCCGTTCAATCGGCCATTGGCCAGGGTAGAGTCCTGCGTTACAAGGGCAATAAACTGGCCAATGCCCAGGCTATCCAGCTTAACGCTCAGTGGGCCGTTCGGTTCAGTGGTCAGTGAGTTCACGGCCAGACTTTGCCCCTGTCGACTGATTCCAAAGTCGCGCGCGAGCAGTCCGGTTTTGCCGTACTGAATGTAGCCCGTCGAGTCGGCCTGCCAGGGTTTGTAATCGAGCAATAGCTTGTCGCGCAGGTAGAACCGGTAGGCTGAATCTGCCACGGCATACCGTACCCCGGAAGCTACTGTATGACGTACCCCATCGACCGAATCCTTCACCATCAGGTTGATGAAGGCATTATTGTCGGCAATCGTACCGCCCAGGAAGGCCTTCTGTACCCGGAAGCTAGCCGTTTCTATTTTCTGCACACTACCCGCATAGGTAGCCTGAGTACCATTACCTGACATCACCACCTGGGCCCCTTCGGTACGAATGGTGTCGTATTCCAGCAGGGGTATATTCAATGACACCTTCATGGTCGTATCCAGTCCACTATCCAGTTGGGCCGAAAAACTCACTGGTGCCATCCGGGTCAGCCCCGGAACAAAAGTTTGAATGAACGGATGGTTGGCCACTTGCGCATCCAGCTTCATAGCGTAGGGACCCTGGATCGGAGTATAGGGTACGTCAGGAATCGTGAAGTACTTATTCAGTTCGGTAAGTACCACGTCGCCCAGCCGGGCATAATCATAGGTACCCGATAGGTGGGCCGTCATGAACGGAGTCGTCACCAGGGCATCTTTGATCGCCCCGTCAGCCGTCAGCTGTACATCCAGACTGTCCAGCCGGACGGGATCGCCGTCCTGGGTCACCACCAGATTGCGGATAACCACAGTTCCCAGTGGATTAGCCGGATCGGTAGAGGTCAGGTTAGCATCTATAAAGCCTTGAATACTCAGATTTTCGTCGTAGAGATTGAGTGCTTTCAGATTGATTTTCTGAATATCGGCTGTGGCATCCACCGTAGGAAATTCTCCATTCAGATTGGCTTTGGCTGTCAGGCTCAGGTTGATATTCTGATCCGTGATTCCTGCCACGAAATCAGCGAGTCCGTTATCTAGAGTGCCGTTTAGTTTTAGATTATTGTAGGTGTAGCCTTTCACTGAGGCGCTCTGCACGGTGCCGTTAATCCGGGCCTGCATGGTATTAGGAGAATAGCCGCGCCCGTCGATGTCGGTGGTCAAGGTTATTTTGCCCAGTTCCTCCGGCGGCTGCTTCAGGAACTTGCCCATGTCGAATTCCTGAAAACTCAATTGGCCATTGTAAGTGATATTGACCGAGTCGGTGGCATTTTTAATATTACCTGCAAACGAACCGTTACCCAGCGAGGTGGCGATGCTAGCATCCAGCGTAATGTCATCCAGCCCGCCCTGGACTTTGCCACTGATGGCAATCTTCTCGGGTAGTTCAACCGAAGAAGGCAAGGCACTATCGGGCAGAATTTTCATCAGATCCTGCCGGGTGGTAGCCATTTCATCAATCGAAAGATTGACCGCCACCTTGTCCGCGTCGGGTAGCCCGCTGATACGCCCGCTGGTTCGCAGCACCGTTCCTTCCAGCGTACTGAAAGTAGCTTTGGAGATTACAAGATTATTGACCGTACCCGTGATAAGAGCGTCGCCTTTTAGCAATCCGTTGGGGTTTTTGTTAAAAGGTGGGGTATCTTTCAAATCAGGCACGAGCAGTAGTATGTCGCTGAATGCCAACTGACTGTTTTTTAGCTGTACTTTTACCTGTACCTTACCAATATCCTCACTAAGTTGTTCCTGATTTTTGTATTGTAGCACCAACTCGTCGCGGAGCAGCGTGGAGGGGGTTTTCAGGTACATATTGCGCAGGTAGGTCTGCTTTTCGGCGTAGGCAAAATCCGCCTTTGCCTGTTGTACTACAAAACCGCTTTTCTCCTGAAAAGCAGCCCGCTCAAGGCTGCCCGAAATGTCTGTATCGCTAAACACGAAATTGCTCACATCAGCCGTCAGATTACGCACCCCCAGGTGCGCAAAATCCATCCCTTTTGGCTGCTTTGGCGCGTTGAAGTCATCATATTTCAGGACATTATTCATCAACATGATCTTACCGACCTTAATGTTCCATCCCGGAGCCTCTTCGTTCGGCGATGCGTCGCCCGGAGTAGGTGTCACATTCTCACGTGTGCCCTCCTGCGCCATCTTGGCCTGCTCCACAAACGCACTTGTGTTGTCCAGCACCACATTTCTAACGACAACCTGCTGATTTTCAAGGTAGGTCTGGTTGACGTGCCCGGCCAATCGACCTAGGTTCACGCCCGCCTTCATACCCGAAACATCATCCTTGAAGTTGAAAATAAGATCCTGTACGTTCAGGTCGCCCAACTGTACATCCAGCGTATCGCCCGGAATTCTGGGCACGACAGGCTTTCCTTCGGGGCCATCAGGATCGACCACCGTTTTTACCAGGGCTTCGTACAGCCGCACGTCGGCACGGGTACCCTGTAGGGCAACGTTGGTTGGGTGGTATTGTGAAATCGTGGGATTGAATTTGGAGAACAGTACCCGTGCGTTGGAGATATTGGCATCAACGTCCATACCAATGACAGCATCCTTGTACGTGAGGTGAACGCGCTTGAGCAGAAATTCGTCCAGCCGCATCTGTAGCGTACTAGCCGTAGTATCGGCGGGAGTCGTGGCGCCACTGGCGAAAGCATCAGTTATAAACTGAAAGTTGAAAGTCGTATCAGGCAAAACGCGATTGACTTTCAGCCGGATTCCTTCCAATTCGATTTGGTTGATACCGATGTTTCCCTGAATCAGACTGAACATGTCCAGGTTCACGTACAGCCGGTCGCCTGCTACCAGTGTATCGCCCGATTTATCCTCGATGTACACGCCTTCCAGCGCTACCCAATCGGGTACGTCCAGCCGGATGGCCTGGATGTCCACCCGGGTTTTGAGTTTCTTACGTAAAAAGGAAGTGGCCTGTTTGGTGAGAAAATTTTGGCCGGCATTGGTTTTCAATGTCCAGAAGACAATTCCAACCAGTAAAAAGATTACCAGAAAGATGATAGCCAGAGCGGTTATTGCTTTCCTCATATAGAACTTTTGTCAGGAAACGGCAGTGGAGGTCGAATCTATAAGCATTGTTTCCGAATAGTTTCAGACCTTGTGTGTCTTTTGTATAAAGATAGATGCCGTTTTGGAAATTGATTGGGATTTGGTTAAATAAAATGAATGGTTGTGTAAGATAGAATCTCACACAACCATCCTCAGTAGGTATTAAAGGCGAAACTACCGCTGAAAGTATTCGGGGCTGATGGTTTCATTCACGGCTAACTCAGAGGTAATGGTCGTCTTGGCGTTGTCCTTACTGTTGGTTTCTATCAGCACGGAAGGGTACATGATTCCATAGGTCGATTTCTTATAATCGCTGTAATCTGTCGTAGTCACCACGCCGTCCATCGTTTGCTTCTGTCGGACCAGTAAGCCCTTAGTGGCATCAAAATATAAATTATACTTTACGCCTTTACCCTGTAACTCGACCTGGTT
>JBBRDE010000120.1:0-16499 GCA_038204185.1 Cytophagales bacterium | reverse complement strand
AGCTCCGTATGGGTTTTTAGAGCAAAAACACCTGTTTCCAAAAACAGGTGTTTTTACCTGATTTATCGTACGGTATTATTTTAACTTACTCTCTTACAAACACTTACTACTCTTTATTTCATTAATTGAGCCAACGGTTTTGTAGGAAGCACGAATGCCTGTAACTTGAAATCACTTTTTAAAATGTATTTTTTTTAAAATAAACCCAGCGCATGAACATTACCAGATTTACCGGAGAAGAAGGCAAGTTTATTTCCTCAACCCAGGCCGCTGAATTAACGGGCCGTTTTCGGGAAAAGAAAGAAAAAGAAGGAATGAAACCTGGCACCTACGTCGAAGCCCAGTTTTATGGCAACAAAAAGCTCCAAAAGCTCATGAAGAAAGACGGCTGCGTGGGACTGCGGATTTATTTTGGGGTATCGAAAGATAAGGAATTGGCCGACCATGTGGTAATAGTGGCCGTCGATGCCCAAGGCCGGGACTTGACCCGTACGCGAATAGGCTTGAAAGACATGCCAGCCGAAGTAGATGCGCTGGCAGAAGGCCCCTGTTGCCCGCACAACTGCAATCCCTAACCACCTGCTGGGCTATGGCTTTTTTTACCTATTTTGAACGGTATCCTCTAGCCAGTTTTGCCGTATTGCTCATACTTCTGCCCCTGGGTCTGGCAGTATACCGATATTCCTGGCTGGATGAATCCTTCCGGCTCCTGTTTTATTTTCTGTGCCTGGATCTGGCAATTGGGCTGGGCATGATTTATTTGGCAGCTCATCGTACCAACAACATCCTCATACTCAATCTTTTCGTTCCGTCTCGCTATGTGTTACTCAGCGGTATGTTTTATTACAAATTTCAGTCTGATCGGTGCAGGAGAGCCATTGTGTACGTCCTATTTGCTTTTGTGCCCTTTACACTGGTGGACATATATACCAGTAATCCCGTTCTTTCTGATTTGCACAATCACCGGGTAGGCAGATACGCGCAGGTGGTGGAGAGCGTCCTGATTATCGGATGGGTCTTACTGTATCTTTACGAAATCACCAAGACCCTGCAGGTGAAGAATATCATTGGCTATCCTTTTTTCTGGGTGTGCGCCGGGCTACTCATTTTTTATTCGGGTAATATATTCTTCTTTCCTTTTTGGTATTATATGTATATCTGGGAAGACGACCTTAAACTGGGATTTGTGGAAGAAGTACCCTATGTCGTCGAAATTATCTCACTGCTTTTATTTACAATTGGTATCTGGCAAACCCGCGCCCACCATGACAGCCCTGAATCCTGAACAACTGCGCTGGTCGATTCTCATAGCCTCGCTGGCCATGATGAGTATGGCGGTCTTCGTCATTCTTTTCATCATTTATTATCAAAAAAAGCAGCTCGATCAGGAAAAAAAACTGCACGATGTAGAAAAGAAATACCAACGCATGTTACTCGAAACCGCGTTGAATTCCGAGGAAGCCGAGCGGCGACGCATTGCCCAGGATCTGCATGACGACATTGGCACCATGCTCTCGCTGACCAAGCTCAGCCTCAATCAACTTTATAAAAATATGAATAAGGAGGACCCGCGCAGCGAGTTCACGCTTCATAAAGCCCAATCGCTGGTAGAGGAAACCATCATCCATGTGCGGCGCATCACGCGCGACCTGGTACCCACTACGCTTGAGCAATTCGGCCTGGTGGCGGCTATTGAGGAGTTTATCAATCGCTTAAGCGATAATGTTTCGCTTACCGTTCATTTCTTATGCGATACCGAGAATATCCCCCGCCTTCCCCCCAAGGTCGAACTTGCCTTGTACCGCATCATGCAGGAACTTGTGAACAATGCCATCAAACATTCCAGTTGTGATGAGATCGAAATTGACTTACATTTAAACAAGGGAAAGCTTGAACTTCAAGTGACCGACAACGGCAAAGGATTCGATACCCATAAAAGAGACCTTAAAAAGCAGGAGGGGCTCGGACTGCGCAATATCGAAAGCAGGTTAAGTGTAATCAACGGAGCTGTCAACTTTCAAAAGCCCGGTATACGGGGCCTGCGGGCTCGGGTTCAGATTCCCGTTGAGTCCGAGCAGCCTATTAAACCAGAGCCGCTGCATCCGTTCCGAAAATCGCCCGCCGACTGGAGCGCTTAAGTTTTTTGTTGAATTGTTGTAAAAAACCATTTTGATAACTGTATATTGACTACCGGCAGTTTAATCAAAATATCATATTCTCACAGATTAATTTTACCACCACGGGGTCGGTATGGCGTAGCAGCCCCACTTTACCAGATCACACAATTACACAACAAAATGCTCAAACTTGCCATTGCCGACGATCACGAATTATTCCGGAAGGGTTTCATTTCCATGCTCAGCGGAATCCCCGACTTTGAGTTTGTACTCGAAGCCGCAAATGGACAGGAATTGCTGGATAAGATTGCCACCCGGTCGGTCGATATTGTCTTGATGGACCTGCAAATGCCCGTCATGGACGGTATGCAGGCCAGCGAAATCCTCCTCGAAAAATACCCTAACGTAAAAGTAATAGTCGTATCCATGTACGACGAAGACCGCTTTGTCATCCACATGCTAGAGAAAGGCGTGCAGGGGTACCTGCTCAAAGATACCTCCCCCGATGAAGTGGAAAAGGCAATTCGCCGCGTGGCCGAAGAGGGGTTTTATTACAGTGATTTTGTTTCACGGGCGATGCACCGTAAGATGGTCAACCGCTCTCCCAACAAACAGCCTACTTTTAATAATACGGCTAACGTGGGCCTTTCCAACCGCGAACAGGAGGTACTTCGGCTATTATGTGATGGTTTAGCCACCGCTGAAATCAGTGACAAATTATTCATCAGTACCCGCACGGTAGAAGGCCATCGGTTGCGGATTATGGAAAAAACAGGCACTAAAAACACCGCCGCTGCCGTGGCATTCGCCTATAAGAATCACTTAATATAGTTGTTAAATTGTTGACGGCGTGGCGACCCCGTGGCGGCAGCCCGCGCTGTTGTTCAATTGTGTAATTGTTGAAAGCGAATTCGCCTTTCGATTCTATGTGCTCGCTATTTCAAAAAACTTTGCTACTCTGTGCCTCTGCCACTTTTTCCCTTTGCCACACTAAAACAATCACTTTCGCTTATAGTAGTTCAGCGTAACGCTGGTGGCGGTGCGACGCTCACTGAGAGTAAAATACCCCTTCATCTCCCGGTCGAAACATACAGCCTCTCCCTGGGGCTCAAGCTCGTAGGGAACGGTTTTCAAGGCTTCTCTCAGAAGAGTCTGACCTATGGTTTCTCCCGATTTTCGCTTCCAGTAGAAGATATTCGTGTAGTTACGCACTAGAATCTCCTGGCCGTCCACCGAAATATCCCCACCCGTGGCAAGTAGAACTGCCGGAACTTGCCCCAAAAACTCAGCCGTAGCTACCCCGTCGGTAGACTGCGGGTACGGCAAGCGGTAAAGCCGGGTTTTGTCGAGTTCTTTGGAAACTACAAATAGATCCTTTGTCACCGGATCTAACAGCAGGGTTTCTGCATCGGGGGTACCCTCGGAATAGCGGTACGTGATTCTGACTATCTCATTTGCCCCAAAACTACCCTCCAACCTCGTCAACTCTGGCATTCGGTAAATATAGTGCAAAGTGGTACCTGGATTGGCATCATTGTTGCCGATATCCCCAATGTACAGGTAGCTAACCCCTGCCTGCGGCCCACCGCCCACCGCAATATCCTCCCAGTCGCGGTTGACAATGCCCGGTAGCACGTATCCGCGAATCGAGGTACCTTGGTGGTTGAGCAGGAAAAGTCGGTTATCACTGCCCGCGTCTTCGTGCGTCCACAGGTAACCGGGCAGCGTTCGGCTGTCGGCCAGGCCCGAGGCTTCATCCACCTGGCCGGGAACCACAGGCACGCGCAGTGGAACACTTTCAAATGTACCGGACGCTGTGGACCCGGGATCAACTTCCACCGGATCTTTATCCCAGCAGCCGGTAACGGTTAGCAGGATTAACAAAAGACAACAAGGCAATGCGTTAAGGGACTTCATTAATTCTTCATCAAGGTACATTTGGTAAAAATACGTACTTTTGCCCCTCAACTCACAAGCATTCCGGTACAAATTGAATTAATTTTCGTTTATGTTACGAACTCACACCTGTGGCGAACTCCGTTTAGATCATGTTAGCCAAGAAGTTACCCTCTGCGGATGGGTGCAACGCACTCGTGATAAAGGGGGTGTGCTTTGGATTGATCTAAGAGACCGTTACGGAATCACCCAGCTGTTGTTCGAAGAAGGCCAGGCCAGTGCCGAACTGCTGGAAACCGCCCGAACTCTGGGCCGTGAGTTTGTAATTGGTGCCAAAGGGGAAGTGATTGAACGCTATTCAAAAAACGACAAACTGCTTACGGGTGCCATCGAAGTGCGCGTGAACGAATTGGTGGTGCTGAATCCCGCCAAACTCCCGCCTTTCCTGATCGAAGACGAAACCGACGGCGGCGAGGACCTTCGCATGAAGTACCGCTACCTTGACCTGCGTCGTACCCCTATTCGCCAGAACCTCATGCTGCGCCATCAGGTAGCCCGCCACACCCGCAACTACCTGGATGGGCTGGATTTTATCGAGGTGGAAACTCCCGTGTTGATCAAATCCACGCCTGAAGGTGCGCGCGATTTTGTAGTACCCAGCCGCATGAATCCCGGTGAGTTCTACGCCCTGCCCCAGTCGCCCCAAACCTTCAAGCAGTTGCTGATGGTGTCGGGCTTCGACCGCTACTATCAGATCGTGAAGTGTTTTCGGGATGAAGATCTCCGGGCCGACCGCCAGCCTGAGTTTACGCAGATCGATTGCGAAATGGCGTTCGTTACGCAGGAGGACATCCTGAATACCTTCGAAGGCTTGATCCGGCATTTGTTCAAACAGGTCAAAAACATCGACCTGCCCGAGGTACCCCGCATGACGTACGCTCAGGCTATGCAGCGCTACGGCTCCGACAAGCCCGACATTCGGTTTGGCCTGGAATTCGTGGAATTAAAAGGACAGGATAAAGACTTGACTTCCGGTAAACATTTTCCCGTTTTCGACGCCGCCGAACTGGTCGTGGGAATCTGCGCGCCGGGCTGTGCTTCGTACACCCGCAAGCAGATTGACGAACTGACCGAATGGATGAAACGCCCGCAAATCGGTGCCAAAGGGCTGATTTACGTGCGCTACAACGAAGACAATACCCTAAAATCGTCTGTGGACAAATTCTACGATGAAGGTACCCTCCGGCAGTGGGCCGAAGCTTTTGATGCGAAGCCCGGCGACCTTCTCCTGTTAATATCCGGCGAGGCTGATAAAGCCCGTAAGCAACTCAACGAACTGCGACTGGAAATGGGTACCCGCCTCGGCCTGCGCGCAGCTGATGACTACCGGGTGCTGTGGGTGGTGGATTTCCCCCTGCTGGAATACGGTGAAGACGAGCATACTGGTCAGGCACGCTGGTACGCCATGCATCATCCCTTCACCAGCCCCAAGCCCGATGACATTGCGCTACTTGCTACGGAGCCGGGAAAGGTACGGGCCAATGCCTACGATATGGTTATCAATGGCGTGGAAGTAGGGGGTGGTTCGGTGCGTATTTTCCAAAGAGAACTACAACAAAAAATGTTCGGAATACTGGGCTTCAGTCCCGAAGAAGCCCAGGCGCAGTTTGGCTTCCTGCTCAACGCCTTCGAGTTCGGGGCTCCCCCCCACGCCGGCATTGCCTTTGGCTTCGACCGGCTGTGCTCCCTGTTCGGTGGAGCTGATTCAATCCGCGACTTCATCGCTTTTCCCAAAAACAATTCGGGCCGGGATGTAATGATCGACTCGCCTTCTCCCATCGCTGACCAGCAACTCAAAGAACTCACCATCCAAGTGGCTGGCCGCTAATTCATGCGCGGTGGTTACTCATTTTTTAAAAAATTATAATGAAACTCCCCCTGGTGTTCGTTAATAGGAAATTGGATGTTCAATCCATCGGCTTGAAATGCAACCTACTCCCGAAAAATAGCAAAACCTTTTACATGCGTCATTTCGCAATTCTCCTGAGCCTGTTTTTTTCGCTGGTGCTCGCTGGATTCGCCGCTCAGGCGCAGACACCCGATCCTGCCCAGATGTCAAACTCCCAGCTGCTGCGCTACTACCAGCAGGCCAAGGCCAGCGGCATGACCGACATGGAAATTGAGCAAGCTGCCATGGCCCGAGGCTTTACGGTGGATGACATCGCCAAACTGCGTCAGCGGTTAGAAGGTACTCAGAACGAAAACGGTGACCGGGTAGGTCGGCGTGACACCCTGGGCGTCACCCGCGACCGAATACAGGCGCGCCCCACGCAGAGTCCGTTTCGAAACAATAACACTGATCCCGCGTACCCGGCTGGTTATGACGACAACCCGAACCAACGGCAAAACAATAAACCTCCGATTTCGGAAACCCAGAAGCGCATCTTCGGGGCCTCCATTTTTCAGAATGCCTACCTGGATTTTTCGCCCAACCTTCGCCTGGCTACCCCCAAAAATTACATTTTGGGTCCCGATGATGAACTCATCGTCGATATTTATGGCAATTCTGTAGACAATTTCCGCCTAAAAGTGAGTCTGGAAGGGACCGTAAAAATGCTAAACCTTGCCCCGGTCTATGTCAGTGGGCTCACCATTGAGGCGGCTTCGGAGCGGATTGTCAGCCGTTTACGACAAGCCTTCTCATCGCTGAACCGTCCAGGCAGTGGTACCTACGCCAACATTACTCTGGGCAATATCCGCACCATCAATGTACTGGTAACCGGGGACGTGGCTCGTCCCGGCTCTTACTCGGTCTCTTCCCTATCCACGGCTTTTAACGCACTCTACGCGTCCGGCGGGCCCACCGAAAACGGCTCATTCCGCAAGATCGAGGTAATCCGCAACAATAACGTCGTGGCTAAAATTGACCTTTACGAGTTTATTGTGGACGCCAATATGAAAAATGACATCGGCCTTCAGGACCGGGACATCATTATGGTGTACCCCTACCAGGTCCGCGTAGAACTTATCGGGGAGGTCAAGCGGGAAGGGATTTTTGAAGCCAGCACCAGTGACACCTTTGCCGACCTGATCCGCTACGCCGGGGGGTACACCAGCAGAGCCTATACCGCTACCATTCGCTACGAGCGCAACACGGGCAAGGAACTCAAAGTCGGTCTCATCAGCGCCGAACAGGCCGACGACTTCGTACCTAAAAACGGCGACCTCTATGAAATAGGGAAAATACTGAATCGCTATGAAAACAGCGTTTCCGTTGAGGGATCAGTTTATCGTCCCGGTTTCTACGCCATTGAAGAAGGAAGCACGACCGTAAAAGAGCTGATCAAAAAAGCGGAAGGTTTGATGGAGGATGCCTTTGTAAACCGGGCTATTATCGAACGCAACAATGAGTTCCTCGAGGCCGAGGTACTTTCCTTCGACCTGGGAAAACTCGTACGCGGCGAGATTGCCGACATCCCTTTGCGTCGCGGAGACAAACTTTTAATTAAATCAGTGACAGAGCTCAAAGCCAAAGAAACCGTATCCATCCAGGGCGCCATCAATCAAGGCCATACTTTTCCCTACGCTCAGGGTATGACCGTTTCCGATCTCATTTATCTGGCGGGTGGCTATTCCGAAGGTGCCACCCCCTACCGTATCGAAGTGGCCCGTCGGGTCAAGAACGACAGTATGCTGACTTCCACTTCGCAGACTACCCAAATTCTGACCTTCAATGTGGATCGAGACTTGCAAATCCTCCCCGAAACCAGGCGGTTTGAGCTGATGCCCTTCGATATCGTCTTCGTACGGCAAGCCCCTGGTTACGAGGAGCAGAAAACCATCATTCTCGACGGTGAGGTGATGTACCCCGGCCGCTATGCTATTCTTAATAACGCTGAGCGCATTTCTGATGTGATCCAGCGCGCCGGGGGTCTTAAACCCGGCGCCTACCTGGCCGGAGCCCGACTGACGCGCAAGATTACGCTCATCCAACAACAAGACAGCGAACTGCTCAAAGATCTGGGTGATAATCCACTAGTGGGTCGAGTGACCACCGCCAATCAGTCGCCCGCTCCTGTTTCTAATGCCCAAACGAAGACAGATTCTCTCAGAGACCGAAAGCCTATTCACCGTCAGCTCGTGGGCCTCGACCTGCTATCAATCCTGAAAAATCCGGCCCAGCCCGCCAATATCCTGGTACAAAACGGCGACTCTCTTCTAATTCCCCGGCAAGTCGAGACCATCCGTATTATTGGCGAAGTACTCAATCCATCCCTGGTCAACTATGATCCTAAGTACAGCTTTAACGACTATATTTCTCAGGCCGGAGGCTATACCGACAATGCCCGTAAAAACAAGGTGTTCGTTTCCTACGCCAATGGCCGCGTTGATCGCAACAGGCGGTTTCTTTTTTTCAACGACCGCCCGGCCATTAAGCCTGGCACTACCATCAATGTCCCCCCCCGGCTGGCTAAAAGAGAAAGTATGACTACCCCATCGGAACGGATCGCACTTATTTCTCTGATATCCACGCTCATCTTTACCGTCATCCGCTTACTTTGATTACGCTATGAAGGAATTTACCTCTACGCCCGAGACCGGGATCATTGAAATTGGTCTCAGCGATATTTTTGCTTTTTTCAAACGCAACTGGCTCGTACTGTTATTGGTAGGGTTATTATTCGGGAGCATTGGCTACGGCATTTCGTATCTGATTCCCGAAGAATTCGAGGCTACCGCCAAAATCCTCCCCGAATATGGGGCTGGTGTTAACGTTGGGGGATTAAGCGATCTGGCCAGTTTGGCGGGCATTTCTCTGGGGAAGAATTCATCGGATGCTTTGCGACCTGATTTGTATCCAAGTATTTTGAATAGTAAACTTTTTCTCCTGAAAATGCTGTCCACTCCTTTTCCCTTGCAGAACGGAAAAAAAGTACTGCTGGTTACTTATCTTAATGAGGAAGCCAGGCCCTTTACCCCGCAGCAACTGGCGCAGGGTGATACTCTTATTGTGATGTCCAGGGAGCAGGAACGGGCTATGAAAAACCTGGCAGGTCGCATTGCGGCTGCGGCGGACAAAATGAACGGCATTCTGTCGCTCTGGGTTGAAATGCCCGACCCCACATTGGCCGCCGCCTGCGCCACGTACAGTCTGTCCTACCTCACCAATTTTGTGACCGAGTACCGGGGCGGAAAAAAATTTGAGAAAGTAGCCTTTCTGCGCCAGCAGATGGCCGAGGCAAAAAACAGATACCAACGGGCCGAAATAGCCCTCAACGCCTACCGAGACCGCAACCGCAATACCTACAGCAATGTAGCACGGGTGGGGGAACAACGCTTACAAACCGAATTTATGCAGGAGCAGACCCTCTACGGCCAATTAGCCCAACAGGTAGAAGCCGCCCGCTTACAGGCCTTGGAAGATGCTCCCGTCATCAAAGTACTGGAACCACCCATGATTTCCAACTGGCGCAGCAGTCCCAAACGCAGTTACTACGCCCTGGGTTTTGCCATGTTCGGCGGACTGGCTGCGCTTGTATTTTTGCTGGTGCGCCAGATAAAGTAAGCTATTATTCTGCCCATCGCGAGTAAACCAGTGCTCGAAATATCTTCAAAAGATACCGTTTAATAATTTTCACTTTTGTAATATTAAACCATTGTGTATCTTAGAGAAACTTTTTGCCAGAATCCGTTCACCTGATACCACCGATCTTCTATGAAAACGAAATTTACCTTAACATGTGGCCTTTTCTCTCTGGCTTTAGCCGGCATGGCCCAAAATCAGATCACTACGCCCGCTGGGCAGCCCCTGGTCATTGGTAATGAGGGTGTGAAACTCGCTAATATTACCAGCGCCACTACGTCGGGCACCTCCAATGGTAAGGTATTGACCGTGGATGGCACCGGTTTAATTTTCCTGGCTCCTGATGCCAGCCAATTTACCAACAACGGTGCTAATATTTATTTCAATACGGGTAACGTGGGTTTGGGTACTAATACGCCCTTGCAGCGGCTGGATGTGAACGGTGACATCAACCTTGCTTCAACTAATGCCATTAGGTTCAATAATCAAAAGGTTTTGTTTATACCGTCTCCAAACAGTATTGCCATCGGTGGTGGAGCGGGTAGTGCTTCTACCGCCGCTTCCGAAGACAATATCATGATTGGCTCGAATGCCGGCGCTAATTCGAATGCTCCCTTCAACGTATTCCTGGGGACAAGGGCTGGCGTAAATACGACAACCGGGGGATACAATATTTTTATTGGCCGTGACGCTGGCAATAATAATTCCACCGGAACCCGTAACTTCCTAATGGGAGTCAATGCTGGCCTTCTTAGTAATGGAAGCGATAATATGTTTTTGGGATACTATGCAGGCTCTAAGAATACGACAGGGTCGAACAACTTCTTCGCTGGTGTCAATTCAGCTTTTAACAGCACGACAGGCAGTTTCAATCTGATAATGGGTAGAGACGCTGGTTTTGACAACACATCTGGCAATAACAACTCGTTTATTGGTTATGCGAGTGGCCTCGGAATTGTAAGCGGTAGTAACAACACACTGATTGGCTTCCTGAGTTCGGCAGTTGGGGCAGGAGCTGCCACGTTAACTAACTCTACTGCCATTGGGGCCAATGCGCAGGTGTCAGCTAGCAACAGCCTTGTACTGGGAGGAAATGGAACAAATCAAGTCAATGTTGGGATTGGTAATACTGCGCCTTCCGCCCGACTGCATGTTTCGGCAGGAGGTTCTACAGCAACAGGTGTACGTCTTGAGAATCTACCAACTACTACTGGATCGGTGTTCCCGTTATTTGTCGATGCCAGCGGTAACGTTATGCGCAGCTCCACAGCGAGTGCACGAGAAGCTGCTGTGGAGAGTCTCGACGTCCACTGGACGCTGACCGCCGAAAATCACCTTATCAACAACAATCTGGGTGGCATCATGATTGGTACTGGGTTAGGCAGCACACCTGCGGGTTATAAACTCTACGTATCGGACGGTATTTTGACCGAGCGGGTAAAAGTGGCAGTGAAAAGTACCGCCGATTGGCGCGACAACGTTTTGCAGGACGACTACAAACTGCGTACCGTAGAAGAGGTCGAGTCGTTCATTAAGGAGAACAGGCATCTTCCCGGCGTTCCTTCGGCCCGGGAGATGGTTGAAAACGGCAACGACTTGCAAAAGACCGACGCGGTGCTTTTGGAGAAGGTAGAAGAGATGATGCTTTATATCATTGAACTGAAAAAGGAAAACGCCGCTTTGAAAAACAAAATGGGAGTGATCGAGCAGAAGCTTGCCGAAAAATAAGTAAGTCCGGCCTCTATAATGCAAAAGGAAAGCTTATCCGGCGGTCTGGAAAAAGTAAGAGAATAGCGCGATATTTGTCCTCCGAAATTAGGAGAACAGCGTGTGTCACATCATCCGTTTAATGAATAACTTAGATTTAACTGGGAAAAGCGTACTGATTACCGGAGGGACTGGTTCTTTGGGTAAAGCGCTTACCCACAATATTTTCCAACGATGGCCGGGTGTCAAGCGGCTGGTTATTTACTCGCGCGACGAGCAGAAGCAGTTCCAGATGGCACAGGAGTACCCCGAGGACCAGTACGGGGCCATTCGTTTCTTCATTGGCGATGTTCGGGATTATGAGCGACTCAAGCGTGCTTTTCAGGGCATTGACTATGTGATTCACACCGCTGCTATGAAACATGTCCATATCGCGGAATACAACCCCGACGAGTGCGTTAAGACCAACGTGGGCGGAGCCGAAAACGTTATTAAGGCAGCCCTTGAAATGGAAGTGAGCAGCATTGTCGCCCTTTCCACAGACAAAGCCTGTGCACCCATCAATCTATACGGTGCCACCAAGCTGACTTCCGACAAACTGTTCGTTGCGGCTAATAATATTCGCGGTAAAAAGCAGATCCGCTTCTCGGTGGTGCGCTACGGCAATGTAATGGGTTCTAACGGCTCGGTCATTCCATTTTTTATCAAGAAAAAAAAAGCAGGCGTACTCCCTATCACCGTCAAGAGCATGACTCGCTTCAATATATCGCTGCAGGCGGGCGTGGATATGGTACTGTACGCCCTGGCCAACGCCTGGGGGGGCGAAATTTTCGTACCCAAAATCCCCTCCTACCGCATCCTCGACGTGGCCGAGGCTATTGGCCCTGAGTGTGAACACCGCGTAATCGGCATTCGGCCCGGTGAGAAGATTCACGAAGAGATGATTACTTCCTCTGACTCCTTTTTTACCTACGATCTGGGTAAATACTACGCCATCATCCCGCAATTCCCGGTTTGGAATACCGAAACTTTTGTAGAAAAAAATGGGGCGGTTGCCGTTGATCAGGGATTCTCCTACAACTCAGGCAATAACACGGACTGGGAAACGGTAGAGAGCCTGCGAGAGATGATAAAGGAACACGTGGATCCTAATTTTGAGCCGTCCTCATGAACGCTATTCCCTACGGTAAGCAGCACATCACCGAAAAAGATGTGGCCGCGGTGGTCGAGGCGCTTCATTCCGACTTTCTCACACAAGGCCCCCGCATCGCTGAGTTTGAGACTAATTTTGCTGCTTACGTTGGCTCAAAGTATGCCGTTGCCGTGTCGAACGGGACGGCGGCCCTGCACCTTTGCACGGTGGCCCTGGGGGTTTCCGCTAGCAGTAAGGTGATTACAACCCCTAATACATTTGCCGCCACTGCCAACTGCGTGCGCTATTGCGGCGGCGAAGTGACTTTTGTGGACATCGATCCTCGTACCGCTTTGATTGACCTAGACAAAGTAGAAGACTTGTTAAGAAGCTATCCCCGAGGAACATTCGCGGGAATTATTCCGGTAGATTTTGCGGGCTATCCGGTCAATCTGGAAAAGGTCCGTCTGTTGGCCGATGAATACGGTCTGTGGATTATCGAAGATGCGTGCCACGCGCCGGGAGGATTTTTTACTGACTCATCGGAAAATCACCAGTTCTGCGGCAGTGGCAAATTTGCCGATCTTGCCATATTTTCCTTTCATCCGGTCAAGCACATTGCCAGCGGCGAGGGCGGCATGATTACCACCGATAGCCGGGATTTGTACGAGCGGTTGATGATTTTAAGAACGCACGGCATCACCAAAGATCCTGACTTGATGCATGAAAACCACGGCGGATGGTACTACGAAATGCAGGAACTGGGCTATAACTACCGCATGCCCGATATTCTGGCAGCTCTGGGTAATTCCCAGCTTTCCCGCGCCGATGAAGGACTCATGAGAAGGCGCAAATTAGCCCAACAATACGATGTTGCTTTTGCCGGGACGCGCGTCCGCACCCTCGCTCCTGCCAGCAACGGCGGACACGCCTATCATCTGTATGTAGTTCTGGTGGAGGATCGCAAAAAGGTGTATGACTACCTGCGCACCCATCAGGTATTTGCTCAGGTACACTACATTCCGGTACATACACTTCCCTACTATCGGTCAATTGGCTACGAAACGGGCAGTTTGCCTTTGGCCGAAGAATATTACGCGTATTGTCTGAGTTTGCCCATGTTTCCCAACCTGACCGAGGAAGAGCAGGCATTTGTTATTGAAAAAATTCTGGAAGTGGCTTGACGAAAAGGTTAAATTGGAGTCCTGAAAAACGATGGAAACAAATAAACTGGCGATTGGAACGGTGCAGATGGGATTAAATTACGGAATAAACAACCGTCAAGGTCAAATTTCCCAATCAGAAAGTTTTGAAATTCTTAAGAGTGCTTTTAAATTAGGCATTGATACTTTGGACACCGCCGAAGCATACGGCAACGCACACTTGCTAATTGGAGATTTTCATCGAGCACACCCCACTTCCAGCTTCAAAGTCATAACCAAAGTTGCCGCTGCACCAACAAGTCTTAATTATGAAGAAAGAGTTCTACGTTTTCTTGACGATTTAGCGGTCTCGGAAATAGAGACACTAATGTTTCATTCTTACTCCGGCTTCGTAGAAAATAAAACTGCATTCGCTGGTTTGCTGCGGACCCTAGAAAAGGGATATGTCAAAAATATAGGTGTATCTATCTACAAAAAGGAAGAGTTGTTGAAGTTGATCGACCTTGATTATATCGATGTGATTCAACTTCCTTTCAACCTACTGGATAATCAGGCGCAGAAAGGGGAGAGTTTGGCCTCCGCCAAAAGCAAAAATAAAACCATTCACACTCGTTCGGCCTTTTTACAGGGCTTATTTTTTATGGACAGGACATCAGATCATAGCGTGGTTCGGGCGTTGCATGAGGAATTAAGACTCATCGACGCCTTGTCCGAAGAATTCTGTATCCCGGTAGAAGCCCTGGCCCTAAACTATTGCTTGAGCCAGAGTAACGTTGACAAGGTAATAATCGGTGTAGATTCGGTGGATCAACTCACAAAAAACCTTCGTGCCTTCCAATTTCCCCTTGAAAAATCATTAATTGACCGGATCGATAGAATAATTGTGAAAGACACCAATTTTTTAAATCCCGCAGAATGGCCGATAAAATCCTGCTGATCACGCAAGCCCGCATGGCCAGTACCAGGTTGCCAGGTAAAATAGCCAAGCAAATAAAGGGCAAGTCTTTGCTTGAAATACACCTGAACCGTTTAAAGCAATGCAGAAACGTTTCAAATATTATTGTTGCTACTACGGACACTCCCTCGGACGACTTTATCGCTGAATCAGTGAAATCATGGGGGTTCAGCTTTTTCCGCGGGTCGGAAAACGACGTCCTCAGCCGTTACTACCATGCTGCTTTGCCTTACGCTCCCAAATGGATTGTGCGGGTTACCTCTGATTGTCCCTTAATTGATCCGGCGCTAGTGGATGAAATAATCACCTTTACGCGGGAAAATCTTCTTGACTACGGCTCCAATGTACTAGTGGAGCGGTTCCCGGATGGACAGGATGTAGAAGTGCTCGCTTTCAATACTCTGGAAAGAGCGTATCGATCCGCAACCAAAAACTCAGACCGGGAACACGTGACGCCCTACATTCGAAACAATGCCGACGGGCGGGGAGAAAACTTGTTTCGGGCGGCTAATTTTCCTTCACCGGAAGATTTCTCTCACGTTAGAATGACGGTGGACGAAGCGGCTGACTTTGAAATGATGAAGCGCCTGATCGAAGCTATGGGAACGGAAAAAAGTTGGTTGGAGTACACCCATTATATATTGGCAAACGACTTATTTAAACTAAACGAAGGCATTGTTAGAAACGAAGGTATGGCAAAATCGTTGAAGGAAAATTCATTATGAGAACGGGGCAAAACTTATACGTCAAAGCTAAAAAGCTCATTCCCGGCGGCACCATGTTGCTGTCTAAGCGGCCCGAAATGTTCCTGCCCGACAATTGGCCCTCCTATTATTCAAAATCTAAAGGATGTACGGTTTGGGATTTGGATGGCAAAGAGTATCTGGATGTCTCTATCATGGGAATCGGCACGAACATACTTGGTTACGCCCATGATGAGGTAGACGCTGCAGTGATTGAAACTATACGTAAAGGTAACATGACTACGCTCAACTGCCCCGAGGAAGTATATTTAGCCGAGCGTCTGGTGGAGCTAAATCCCTGGGCCAACATGGTGCGGTTTGCAAGAAGTGGCGGGGAAGCCAACGCCATTGCAATCCGAATCGCGCGAGCAGCGGCCGGTAAGGACAAGGTGGCGATTTGCGGCTATCACGGCTGGCACGACTGGTACCTGTCGGCTAACCTGGGTACCAACCAAAATCTTTCGGGTCACCTGCTTCCGGGACTTGATCCTGCTGGTGTACCTCAAGACTTAGCGGGTACGGTGTTCCCTTTCAACTACAACAACTTCGGGGAATTGGAAACGCTGGTGCAAGAACACGACATCGGGGTTATCAAAATGGAGGTGTCCCGCAACCAGGGGCCGGAAGATAATTTTCTGCAAAAGGTACGTGATCTGGCGACCCGTAAAAACATTGTACTGGTCTTTGACGAATGTACCTCCGGCTTTCGACAGACCTTCGGCGGACTGCACAAGCTCTATGGCGTGGAGCCGGACATGGCCATGTATGGCAAAGCCCTTGGAAACGGGTACGCCATTACGGCGGTGGTTGGCAAACGGTCCGTCATGGAAGCGGCCCAAAAGACATTCATCAGTAGCACGTTCTGGACCGAGCGAATCGGCCCAACCGCCGCACTCGCGACCTTGAGGGTAATGGAACGGGAAAAGTCATGGGAGTACATCACAGAAACAGGTAAAAAAATTGCCAATGAATGGCAGTCAATGGCTACTTTTCACGGATTAGAAATAAATACTACTGGGTTACCTGCATTGAGCGCATTTAACTTTACCTCGGAGAGCAATCTGAAATACAAAACTCTGATAACTCAGGAAATGCTTAAAAAAGGTTTTCTGGCAAGTAATAGCGTGTACGTAAGCATGGCGCACACAAAATTTGTTTTAGAGAAGTATTTTCAAGAACTGGATTCAATTTTCAAAGTCATA
>JBBRDE010000119.1:0-16517 GCA_038204185.1 Cytophagales bacterium | reverse complement strand
TCGGCGGCCGATCGCTGGGCTACCGACTGACTCATGACTCCAACACAAAGGGCAATGAAAATCCAGGACGTAATAAAACTTTTCATGTAGATTAAGTTAAGTAGGCAGCGTTGTTGGATTGTTAGACTCGTACTCAATTAGTAAACGAAAATGAAGAATAAACGCTCTAAATGAGCCATTGGTCATCTTTCACGTCCTTTCTATAAACATCATTTCACAGGTGTTATATGGCCCCTGGCTCTATAACAAATGTTAAAAGTATTCAAAATAGGTGTCAGGGGCAAAACTTCCTGATGAATTTTTCATTATTTCAAGAGAAACTCACCTTAGCAGTAGTTTATTATGTAACTATTTCATTAACAACAAAAATATTCAGTGTGCCGAAGAATTTGAGTTTTGTTAGGTTTTTGTTAGTTTGGGGCATTATTCATTACCATTTTCAAAGTTCGGCCTCTTTACACAATGAAACCTACTCAGAAGTACCTAGTCATCTTTGCCGCCATCCTGGTAGCGGTCGTTGCCCTTTACAAGGTTTTTTCAGATGCTCCTGTAAGCCAAAATCAGGATTCGGAACCCGCCGAAACGACTGCTTCTGCTACGCAAAGTTCAACCTCTCCCTATCTGACTCTCAGCAACATGCAAGGCAATACTGTGGCGATGGATTCCTCTAAGCTTGTTTTTATCAACGTGTGGGCTACCTGGTGCGGTCCTTGCAATGCCGAAATGCCCAGCATCGAGACCCTGTATAAACGTTACAAGGATCATCCCAAGATGGCCTTCTATGTAGTGTCTGATGAAAACCCGACCACAGTGCAGAACTTTCTGCAAAAGAAAGAATATCAACTTCCTTTTTATCTTTTCAATGGAAACTACCCTGCGGTTCTGGACGGCAGCGCAATCCCCCGGACATATATGCTGCGTCACGGTCAGGTACTGGTTGAGCAAATAGGTGCTATGGATTGGAATAACCCCCAGGTGTTGGAGTTCATAGACAAACAGCTGGCCTTATAAGCACCTAAATAAAGCTGAAGAGCCCAATTATGGAATTAGCCAGAAAAAGAATCCGCCAGGTAACGTAGATAGTTGGGAGTACGCAATAGGCGGCTACCATACCAACTGAACAACTCGCCATTGACCAAACAAATTTTGGCTTCAGGAAATAAGGTCTGGATTTCGTCCACATGGCTCACTTTGAAGGGAAAAGGCTCTGATGAGAGTAAAATTACCTCCGGTCGGGATTCCACCAGACTTTGCAACGTACATTCAAGGTAGCGGGACAGGCCCCCAAAGACATTGTCCAGGCCCGCCCGTTCGAGCATGGTATGAATGAAGGTACCTCCCCCCGCCACCATCCACGGTTTCCGCCATATCAGGTACGCTACTTTTCTGCGACTAGTCCGGGATGCGACTTCCGCGGCTAAGGTTTCAAATCGTTCCTCAATCCGTCCAGCCAGCCATTCTGCTGAAATTTCTTTCGCTACGAGGCATCCTATTTCGCGAATCATAGCGGTAGCGTCGGCTAGTGAAGCGATGTCTGACATCCATACAGGAAATTCAGTTTTTAGAGCATCGATGTCTTCACGTCGGTTTTCTTCCTTATTTCCAATGATCAGGTCAGGCTTCAGGGATCGAATCAGATTTAGATCGGGATTCTTGGTACCACCAATCAAAGTTTTAGGTCGGGTTTTAAATTGCGGGTGAACGCAGTACCTTGTGACTCCGACGACGGTTTCGTCCAGCCCCAAGTCGAAAAGTAACTCGGTTTGGGAAGGTACCAGCGACACGATACGTTGTGGAGGAGAGTCAAGTGCTACGGTGCTGCCCATTTGGTCGGTGGAGGTAGCCATGCGGTGGGAGGATCTGAGAGATATGTAGACAAAGGTAGGAAAAACCTATTCCCAAGAAAACACGGATCATTTTCGTACCATTGCATACATTTGGCGCTCAACGGAACAGTTTTAGAGATAGTTGCAAAGGCGGACGTTTAGGAATAAAAAAGTTTGCTTGTTTCCGGTTAAATGGCACCTACAATGATCAAATTTACCTCAGCGGCATGATAAAAATCCTCGCCTTTCTCCACGTCAACAAATACGAAGTGTTGCTCGTTTCGCTTATCCAGCATTTGTTCATTGGTGTGTTTATGGATGATCTTGACTTCTACATCACCGTGATTTGGCCCATTAACATATTCCTGGTAGGACTGGCCAGCGTAGGTATTTTTGTGAAGAAAGGACGATGGAAACAAATTACCCGGAATATTCTTTTTCTGGTAGTTCTGGCACTCCCCATAGCCATGCCTTTTTTGGGCCGTATGCCTTATTTCATGTTGACGCTAAACATTGCCTACGTCATCTTCTTCGCATTCATTCTCTGGGAAATCATGGCGTTTCTACTCAGGCCAGGCTATATTAATAAAGATCTAATCTCTGCCTCCGCTTGCGGTTATTTTTTACTTCTTGAGATAAGTGTGTTCCTGATGCAGGTTTTCCTTTATCAAAATTTCAGCGCCTTGAAAGGAATAGATGATTCGAGTAAGGCGTCGGTGTTTATGGATCTAGTGTATTTTTGTAGCATTACCCTGACCAACATCGGCTTCGGTGACATTACGCCCAATGCCTATTACATGAAACTGATCACCTCGTTTTTCGGGATTATCGGTCAGTTCTACTCCGTAGTGTTAGTCGGTATTCTGATTAGCAAGTTCTCTTCCAAAACGATAAGCTAGCCAGCGGGCTGTGGGTAGTGAACCAGGGTATATTTGCCACAGGGTGTGAGTTTAGAATGCTAAAAATCGGTAAGTGAGTAAATGAGCGCGCAATGTATTCGTGTCACCGCGCGCGCTGGCCGGATTAGAGCGTCCGGCTTTCGGAAGTAGTCAATAATGTCTCAAAAGCTTCATCCCGAGCATCAGCGGTGGCAAACTCCCAAATCACTTCATTTTTCTCAAGCAAATCAAATACAATCCCTTCCTGCTTACTTACGTTTACTGTACCTTTTTGAATAATAAGAACTTGGTGGAAGTTGAATATTACGTTCGTTCCTTCCAGTTGTACCAATGTGGTTATAACTAAAACCAAAGTTCAAGTGGTTTATTAGAACTCGAATGGGACGAATAACTCCATTCGTTGCCAATACGCAGCATAGCCAAAATTTCGGCGGTAAATTCCAAAACTTTCCTCGTTTTGTGTAAATATCCGCCACATAATGCCCAGAACATCTAGTAGTTTGAAAGATACTATTGCTGTAAAAAGCGTTCGATACCTGGCTCATCAAGGATTTAACTTTATCCCACAGCGATAGCAATAGGTAGCACCGTGAGGGTGCCTTTCAGCTGAGCAATTAGGGCAAGCCTGCGTGTCGAAAGTTGGATCAGTTTTATCGCCTCGGGTCATTTCGCTGGTGACAATCCCGGTAGGAATGGCAATAATCGCATAGCCCAGAATCATGATAAAACTCGCGATAACCTGCCCGGCGATGGTCTGAGGAGCAATGTCGCCATACCCTACTGTGGTAAGCGTAACGATGGCCCAATAGATGCTTTTTGGAATGCTGGTAAATCCACTTTCCCGCTCCTCGACCAGGTACATGACTGTGCCCAAAACGACGCAGATGATCAGAATGGTAAACAGGAAAACAGAAATTTTAGTATGACTGGCTCGCAGGGCGTTCATCAACTTTTGCGATTCGCCTACATACTGATGTAGTTTGAGAATGCGGAACACCCGAAGCAGCCGTAACGACCTGAATACCACCAGTACCTGCGTCCCAACTACGAACAAAGATAGGTACTTGGGAATGGTGGATAAAAAATCAATGAGGCCATAAAAACTGAATATATAGCTCAGAGGCCTTCGTACCGTCACAATACGGGCGACATATTCCACAGAAAACAGGATCGTGATAACCCATTCGGCTTTATTGAAGAGCGCGTGATACCTGGTATTTATTTCCTCCACGCTTTCGAGCATCACCAGTACCACACTGAGCACAATCAGCCACAGCAGAATCACATCAAACAATTTACCGGCTCGAGTATCGGCTTCGTAGATGATCACGTAGAGCTTATGCCGCCAACCTTGTTCAGGTGAAGGTTCCTGCTTCATTCTTGGAGTGCGTTGAAACTTTCCAAAGGTATTCAACCGCTTTCTATTCCACAAACTGGTTTATGTAGGGATAAACGTCAAATTGGTTATATCAGAAAATTATACATATTTTCAACTATGTTTTCACTAATCCCCCTTCCTCTCTGATGAACGACGTCAAAATCAACTACCTGGCAATTCTGGTCGCCGCCGTAGCTACCTTCATCCTGGGTGCCGCCTGGTATATCGCTTTTCAAACACCCTGGATGGTACTTTCAGGAGTTACCGAAGAAAAAGCCGCCACCGGAGGTACGAGTTCCTTTATTATTAGCTTCATCACCTACCTTCTGGGCGCTTACGCCCTGGCTTTACTATTCAAATCCATGAATGTCATCACGCTACAAACCGGCGCACTTACGGGAGCTTTAATCGGTGCCCTTATTGTGGGAGGTAATATTTTTACTAACAATGCCTATGAGCTGAAACCCATAGGCCTATCAGTCCTTAATGCCGGCTTTAGCGCTGTTAGCTTTGCGGTGATGGGAGCCATTTTGGGAGGCTGGCAAAAGAAGGGATAAAATGCTGGTCAGGGAATTTTCCAAACCAGTTTTTGGAGGTCAGCCGACTCCAGGTTTGTGTAGGTGTCAATAACGATCCGGCCTTTGTACACTATAAATGTGTTGGTGGACTTAGTATATATTTTATTGAGATACACATCACTTGCTACATCTCCAAAATCGGGAACAAGGGTGAGGGCGAGTCGTCGTAGTCCTAATTCCCGGCCTAGCTGTTCCCCCCGCAGTTGGCTCAGCTTTTCCAGAGCTACCAGCCATATTCTGATTTTGTCCAGAGTTTCCTCTGTTCCAGCAAAATACAGAATACTGTAGTTACGCCCGTATTTACAGACCGAGCACGCTTTCGACCCCTTACCATTTGCGCAGGACACCCGAAAATTGAAAAGAATGTCCCAGGAAAAATGCACTCAGCACATCCATCAGCGCGGAGAAAACCAGTATCTGGATCAGACTGGACAACGGGGCAAGCAATACGTGCATCCAGTTACCATCCGAACTCTTCTTTTCAATTGGCCACTTTTCTAGTGCCTTGGCGACAAGCATGGTCTGCGGAATAAAAAGCAGCCAGTACATTTTATACAGAAGGCTTTCGCTCCAATAAAAAGAGGTATTTTTCAAGAAAGCGAATAATGCATCCTGCCCCGTAGCCAGAGCGGCCACCAGGAGCAAGAAAGCAAAAAAATTCATGTTTGAAAGCCTACTTTGGGAGGACACAGTGCCGATTTCCATAGGTTTGTTTTCTGAATAGAACTACTAACCAATACTTCGCTTTTACCATGTAAAATCGAGAGAAATCAGCAAAAAGTCAACTTTTAATTTTTCAGACTATCTTACCGGAAAAACGTCGGGACCCGCCACTTGCGCCGAACGGACAGAATGCGCAGTAAGATGATAACCGCTGCCGCCAGAATGAAAGCGGTGTTGCGCTCGGTACCCAGGTAATCGAGCACTAAATACGAAACCGCCCCGGCCAGACAAGCCGTAGCATACACTTCCTTTTGGTAAATAATCGGGATGTCGTTGGTCATCATATCCCGGATTACACCACCCATTATCGCCGAAAATACCCCCATGATGGCCGCGATTTCGGGACGAACGCCCAGCGAAAGTGCTTTCTCGGTACCCACGATAGTGAAAAGAGCAATACCGAAGGTATCAAAAAGAAAGAGGGTACGGCGCAACCGAATTAGTCTTTTGTAAAAGACAAATGTCAGAATTATACCGACCATAATGGCGTAGAGAATAGTAATGTCGCTGATCCAGACGAGTGGATAGCTGCCCAGCAAAAGATCGCGTACAGTACCACCCCCAATCGAAGAGACGAAGGCCGTAAAACTTGCGGAAAACCAATCGGGATTTTCTTTGTCTTTTACAGCCAAAGCCCCTGATATGGCAAAGGCACAGGTACCTACTATTTCCAGAATATATTGTATGCTCATGGGCGGCAAATGAGAGATAGTGGCTCAAAAAAAACAAAGGTCGCGACTATGTCGCACTCTACGAAACAGGGAACAGGCTTGGCGAAATTCACCCGAACCTTTTGTTTTTGTATTTTCGTAGTATATTAACCTTTGTTTTGACAAAGTCCATCATTCATAACCCAAACCTACCGTATGAGGTACCCTATGCAAAAGATTCTACTAATTTCGGGACTACTGTTATGCACCTTGACCCAAGCCTGGTCACAAAACATTCTGGGCTTTGAACCAGCCGCTGCGCAAAAGGAAATTAATTTGGAAAAACAGTTTGAACAACAACTGAAAGCCGAAAATCTCCGCGCCCACATGAAGCGCATGAGCGCCCACCCGCACCACGTGGGCTCGCCTTTCGGCCTGGATAATGCCAACTATGCTCGTGATCTGTTTAAATCCTACGGTTTCGAGGCCCGCATCGATACCTCCTACGTGCTGTTTCCTACTCCGAAAACTCGCCTGGTTGAATTAGTCGCCCCCACCAAATTCAAGGCATCGCTTACCGAACCGGTTTTAAAAGAAGATGCTACCTCGGGCCAAACCAAAGAGCAGCTCCCTACCTACCATGCTTTCTCAGCCGACGGCGACGTGACTGCTGAACTGGTTTTCGTGAATTATGGCATTCCCGAAGACTATGAGACGTTGAAAAAAATGGGCATCGATGTCAAGGGTAAAATCGTACTCGCCAAGTATGGCAATTCGTGGCGCGGCATCAAGCCCAAGGTAGCCGCCGAAAACGGCGCCATCGGCTGCATCATCTATTCCGACCCGAAAGAAGACGGTTTCTATCAGGGCGACGTGTACCCCACGGGTGCCTACAAAAGTGCCGCCGGGGCTCAGCGCGGCTCTGTACTCGACATGCCCATGTACCCCGGTGACCCACTTACGCCCGGCTATGGTGCCACCAAAAATGCTAAAAGACTGGACCACACCGAAGCACCTACCATTATGAAAATTCCGGTGCTGCCTATTTCCTACGGTGACGCCCTGCCACTGCTTAAAGCGTTGGGTGGCCAGGTAGCCCCCCCTGCCTGGCGCGGTGCGCTACCCATTACCTACCATGTGGGGCCCGGTCCGGCTAAGGTACACCTCAAACTGGAATTTAACTGGAACGTAGAACCAGCCTATAACGTCATTGCCACGCTTAAAGGCAACGAATACCCCGATGAGTGGGTCATACGCGGCAACCATCACGATGGTTGGGTGTATGGGGCCAACGACCCGTTGAGCGGAGCGGTGGCGGTGCTGGAAGAAGCCCGCGCGCTGGGCGAACTGGCAAAAACAGGCTGGAAACCCAAACGTACCATTGTATATGCCCTCTGGGATGCCGAAGAACCCGGCTTATTAGGCTCGACGGAGTGGGTGGAAGAGCGGAAGCAGGAATTGAAAGATAAAGCTGTTGTTTACCTCAATTCCGACTCCAATGCCCGGGGCTTCCTGTATGCAGGTGGCTCGCATACGCTCGAAAAGTTTCTGAATCAGGTAGCCCGCGACGTCAAGGACCCGCAACGCAATGTAAGTGTGGGCGAACGCCTTCGCGCCAAGGTATTGGTAGACGGCACCCCCAAAGCTAAGCAAGAGGCCCGCAGCCGCAGCGACCTCCGCATCGGCGCATTGGGATCAGGCTCCGATTATACACCCTTCATTCAGCACCTGGGTATTGCTTCTATGAATATAGGATTTGGTGGGGAGGACGACGGCGGGGAGTACCACTCCATCTATGACTCCTTCGATCACTATATCCGTTTTAAGGATACTGATTTCTCCTATGGCGTGGCCTTAGCCCAAACTATGGGCCGTTGTGTGCTGCGCATGGCCGACGCTACCATTCTACCCTTTGAATTTCAGAATTTTGCCAACACAGTGCAACAGTATGCCACTGAGGTAAAGCAAAGCGTCGAAGCGATGCGTACCCAAACTGAGGATCATAATCGCCTGTTACAAGATAATCAATACCAACTAGCCGCCGATCCGAAGGAGCCTTTTACTCAGCCCGAGGCAATGGCCCCTGTACCGTATATGAATTTTGCGCCACTGGATAACGCACTGGCTTCGCTGGACAAAAGCGCTAACGAGTATAATACGGCCTCACAGAAATCCGGGAAGCTACCCGTAGGGAACCTGGAAAAATTGAATGAAGTACTCTACAAGTCGGAGCGGTACCTTACCCACCCTGATGGTCTGCCGCGCCGTCCGTGGTTTCAACACCAGATTTATGCCCCCGGTTTTTATACCGGGTATGGGGTAAAAACCCTGCCCATGATTCGGGAGGCCATTGAGCAGAAAAACTGGGCTGAAGCCCAGCAGGGGGTAGAGCGGATAAGCGAAACCCTTACAAAGTTTTCCCTCCAAATAGACAAAGCGACGCTTTTGATGAAGTAGGCATAGGGTACCTTTTTAAGCGGCGGGTGTTTCCACCCGCCGCTACCTAAACACATCCCCGAATTTTCAATTTTCGTACAGCCGCAGACGGTTTCGGGCAGAAACCAGTTCATTCTGCAAGCGATCCATTTTTTGCAAAAGATTGAGTACAACGTCGATCCCTTCTAAATTCAGATCAAGATCGTTACGCAGTCGAATGATTTTCTCCACTTCTGTAATCCGCTCGGCGTGAATAAAATGGGATTCTTCGATAGATTCTATCTCGATTAATCCGACTTCGTTCAGACTATCGAAGAAGGACATTTCCACGTGGTAGTGCGTACAGAGTGTAGCGATGGGTATGAAGTTTTCGTTGTTCATGACGTTCTCAGATTAGCTAATTCGGTAAACAGTTTCTTTTCATTTTCCGTCAGGTTCGTGGGCAGATTGACCTGGTAGGTAATGTACAGATCACCAAACGAACCCTCCTTTTTATAGACCGGAAACCCTTTACCTTTGAGCTTAATTTTGGTGCCATTCTGGGTACCCGGTGCTACATTTAGCTTCACCTTCCCGTCGAAGGTATCTACGGTCATTTCCCCGCCCAATACCGCCTTGTACAAATCCAGCACTACGGTAGTATACAAATTGTCCCCGTCCCGCTGGAAAGTGGTGTCGTTGCGCAAGGAGAAGGTAAGGTACAAATCACCCTTAGGGCCGCCGTTTGCGCCATCTCCGCCGTAGCCTTTAATCTTGATTATTTGCCCGTCGCTAACACCCGCCGGAATGGTAAGCCGGATATTCTTGCCATTGACCGTAATGGTGCGCTTATCCGTTTGATAAACATCCCGCAGGTCGAGGGTCAGCTCGGCATTGAAGTCTTGTCCTTTGTAATTCATCCCACCCCCCCACGAGCCCGACGAAGCTCCCCCGCCAAACATCGATTCGAAAAAATCCGAGAAGTCTCCGCCACCACCAAACCCACCACCTGCCGGGCCTTGTTGGCTACTGCGGCGATACTGTCGCTGTTGTCCCGCCTTCTCAAATTCTTCAGCGTGCTTCCAGTCCTTGCCGTACTTATCGTATTTCTTCCGGTTTTCGGGATCGCTCAGTACCTGATTAGCCTCGTTGATTTCCTTAAACCGCTTTTCGGCATCCTTATCATTGGGGTTAATATCCGGGTGATATTTCCGGGCCAGTTTGCGATAAGCTTTTTTGATGTCGTTTTCAGAGGCATCTTTTCCTACACCCAGTATTTTATAATAATCTATGTAATCCATGGAACTAGCCTTTGCTGTTTACTATAAAACGAATGATCGCTCCGTAAAATTAAATAATAATTGTCGGTGGTTTTCTGTGTAAAATTGATTTCACTAAAATATCATACCTACCATCCCACAGTTTTGCGTCAGTTTTTCCTAGCTTATAAAAATATTAATTCTTAAACATCTCCTGTTCAATGGACCGTTTACCTGTATTAGGCTAGTTTGCCAAACCATTGGTAATACCACAAACTAGTTGAGTTTCCATGATTTTTGCTTAAATTTTGACAGGAGGAATTATATTATTACCAAAATAAATTACGTTATTTGCGAAATATAAACTTTTAAAACCATTCATTATGAACTTAGACGATATTCGTTTCTTTTCTCCCCAAGAGAATAAAGCTGAAAGAAAAGCCAAAGTAAAAGAGGAAACGGACGCCCCTGCAACAGGTTATATTTCGGCTACCGGAAAAGTAATTATTCCTCAGAAAGCAGCCGAGGAAGTAGGCTTGAACACAGAACACACTACTTACATGGTAGGTACCGGACAGAATAAGCGGAAACTCAAGTCACTCTACGTAATTCCTGCTTCCGCACATACAGAGGGTGCCTTCGAAATGCAAAGCAGTGGCCGAAATAACTTCATTGCGCTGGGCGTCATTCTGGAAAAAAGCGGTCTCGATTACCAAAACAATAAGTACACCTTTGAAATTAGTCCATTTGTGTACGGCGACGATATTAAGGGTATTGAATTGAAACTGAACAAGCCTACCGCCAAGACCAAGCGGGCGGGACGCAAGCCTAAAAACCAGGATTAATAAAATTCTTTTGCAGGAAGAGGGGGTACCTTGATCGATCAAGGTACCCCCTCTTGCGTAGTAGGCCTTCGTTCTCAACTTATCCAGGTACCCATGTCTTCAATCAACCACCACAGCCCTGTCTTTTTTTCTAAAATAAATATGTACCCCTGCCCGTGTTTTGCCCCGCACTGATAATCTATCCACAGCATTACTTTCGTATAAGTTGAATTAAATAAGGGAGAAGATACCTTTATATTGCAACTCGAACCGTACGTTTCCTTCAATACTTCATAGCCATCTGTTATATTTCTTTCGTTGAAAAGCTTTTTTAATTCCCGCGCAGAGATTATCGGCACCACTACCCTGGCGGAATCAACAGGACGTACGCACAAAGTTTTCTCATGGAGCGAGGTTAATTTTGAAAGGCCGAATCATTCTATTTCGCTAATTTCAGGCAAATCTCCATTCAGATGAAAAAAATATTCTGCCTACTGCTCCTCATCTCCTGTACTTCTTTTGCCCAAACCTACGATGTGGTCATTCGCAATGGTACTCTCTATGACGGATCGGGTAAGGTACCCTTTCGGGGCGATGTAGCGATCAGGGATAAAAAAATCGTGGCCATTGGGAAAGTACCCGGCCGGGGCAAACAGGAAATCGACGCCAAAGGCCTGGCCGTGGCGCCGGGCTTTGTCAATATGCTCAGCCACGCCTACACGGCCCTGCTGCTCGACGGTCGGTCGCTGTCGGATATTAAGCAGGGCGTAACGCTGGAAGTATTCGGAGAAAATTCGATGGGGCCGCTATCGACGCAGATGAAGCAGGACATGATTCAGCAGCAGGACGAGGACAAATATGACGTAACCTGGACTACGCTAGCCGAATTCATGCAGCATCTGGAAAAAAAGGGCGTGGCGACCAACTTTGCCTCCTTCGTGAGTGCCTCCGAAATCCGGGAACATGAACTGGGACAAATCAACCGCGCCCCTACCCCTGCCGAACTTACCCGAATGAAAGCGCTCGTGCGCCAGGCCATGCAACAGGGCGCGATGGGCCTGACCACCATGCTGATTTATGTGCCGGCGACCTTCGCCCAGACCGACGAACTGGTGGAGCTCGCTAAAATATCCAGCGAATACAACGGCCTGTTCACGGCCCATATCCGTAGCGAGGGCGACCGCTTCGAGCAGGCGGTAGATGAGATGATCCGGGTGAGCAAAGAAGCCAATATTCCGGTGGAAATCTACCATCTGAAAGCCGGCGGGAAATCCAATTGGGACAAACTGGACCGCGTGATTACGAAAATAGACAGCGCCCGGAAAGCCGGTTTGCCCATTACGGCCAACATGTACAACTATATTGCCGGAGCCACGGGACTGGATGCTGCCATGCCACCCTGGGTACAGGAAGGCGGCCTACAGGAATGGCGACGTCGTTTGCAAGAACCTGCCATTCGCGAAAAAGCAGCAAAGGAAATGACTGACTCAGTTACCGATTGGGAAAACCTTGCATTCGCCGCTGGTCCTGATGGCATGATCTTGCTGGGTTTCAAGCAGGATTCTTTGAAAAAATACGTAGGAAAAACGCTGACCGAAGTAGCTACCCTGCGCGGCAAACCCTGGTACGAAACGGCGATGGATTTGGTCGTGCAAGACGATTCGCGCGTGGGCGTGGCCTACTTTCTGATGTCGGAAGAAAACGTTCGGAAACAAATCGCGCTACCCTATATGAGCTTCGGGTCCGATGCGGGTTCTATTGCGCCTGAGGGGACGAACCTAAACCGCAATCCGCACCCGCGTACCTACGGTAATTTTGCCAGACTGCTGGGCAAGTACGTCCGCGATGAGAAAATAATTCCGTTGCAGGAGGCTGTGCGACGCCTAACTTCTCTGCCCTGCGAAAATCTTAAAATTAAAGACCGGGGGTACCTTAAACCTGGCTTTTTTGCCGATGTAGTCGTCTTCAATCCGGATATCATTCAGGATAAGGCTACCTTCGATCGGCCTCACCAGCTGGCCGAAGGCATGGTACATGATATTGGTCAATGGTACGCAGGTACTGAAAAACGGGGAACACACCAATGCTATGCCCGGCGTGGCAGTGTATGGACCGGGGAAGGGGAAGTGAGTTGAGAGTTGAGAGTTGAGAGTTGAGAGTTGAGAGTTGAGAGTTGAGGAAAAATTGGTCTTTCAGATCAATCTACTGCCCCTTTAATAACTTTGGCACTTCTGTACTCCTTTACTCCTGTATTTTGCCCCTCTCCTACTCCTCAAACGGATCATCCTCTACGATAGCATAGCAATAATTGTCCTTCCATTGGCCGCGGATGGGCATAATTTTGCGGCGTAGTCCCTCACGGATCATGCCTACCTTTTCCAGTACCCGAATCGAACGTTCGTTTTCGGTATCTACCCCGGCCTGAATCCGGTGTAGTTTCAATTCATTAAAACCGAAAAGAATCAACCGTTTCACCACTTCTGTCGCGTAGCCATTTTTCCAGTGAGCGGGCAGAAAACTATAATAAATTTCACTACTCCGAAAAGAATCGGCCGATAAGTGCATCCCCGCTTCGCCCACAAATTCTCTGGTCTTCAGGTTTCTGATCGTCCAGCCAAAATGGCTGCGAGTCGACATTTGCTGATCTTCTATGGACACCAAAAGCACCTCGAGCGTATCGCCCGTATGGCGGGGAAGGCCAATGGTATTGTACTCTTCCACCTCTTGGTGAGAGTGTAAATGGTGTATAAACTCCACGTCGTCCCAGCTTATTTCTTTCAGTATTAGTCGGTCAGTAAGCAATTCCATGAAAATTAAAACGGGTATAAAATATCTCCCTTGTTTTACGCAATTCTCAATTTGGAAATAGGGCAAATTTTGTACCAAAAAAATTTCTTCTTATAATGGCTCGCTATCCGCTAAACCCATCCCCTACTTAACTGTCTAGCAAATAAGTAAAAAGCAATGATTATATTGATATCAAAATCTTAGCCATTTCTCTATGGACTTTCCCAAAGGTACGCGTCGTTCCTTCCTTCAAACCTGCGCTTTTCTGCTTCCCGGCCTCTCCCAGGCGGCATGGCCCACCATCAAAGTGTATCATATCAGCTTACAGCTCTATTCCATACGCGATGCTATGAAAAAAGATCCTTCTGTAACGCTAAAAGCCGTGGCCAAAATGGGTTACAAAGAGGTAGAGGCCGCAGACTATCAGAACCGGAAATTTTATGGATATACGACTTCAGAGTTCAGAAAGATTCTGGAAGACAATAACTTGTCCATGCCAACCTCGCACGTGGTTTTCCAAAAAGCGCACTGGCTGGAAGCCCAAAACGACGTAACCGACGAATGGAAAAAAACCATGGAAGATGCCCTGACGGTAGGCCAGGAATACCTGATTTCGCCCTGGTTCGCGTGGGATTTGTCCAATCCCGACGAAATGAAAAAAGGGGTAGCCGCCTACAACCGCTGTGGAGAAATATGCAACGAGGCCGGTTTGCGCTTTGGTTATCATAACAACACGGCGGAATTTGAGAAAAAGTACGATGGCCAACCTGTCTACGAGTATATGCTAAGAAACTGGGATCTGGCGAAAGTATGCCAACAGATGGACCTGTGTAACCTGGCCATTGCTAACGCCGACCCAATATACTGGCTACGGAAGTACCCCCATCAGTTTGAGTCCATGCACGTGAAGGATCGGCTGGCGGGGACCGACGAAAGTACGCATCTGGGTGCCGGGACGCTCAATTTGGAAGAAATTTTCGCTTTTGCCAAGAAAAACACGCCCGTCAAATATTGGGTGATCGAGCAGGAATCGTACGGTACCAAAGAACCGCTGGAAGCTGTGGCTTACGACCTGCGGCGCTTTAAGGAATATGGATTCATCTGATCAGTAGAGACGCGATTTATCGCGTCTCTACACGGCTACGGGGGCTTTGATGGCAGGCCAGGGATCGTAGTTTTCCAGCGTAAAGTCTTCGTATTTAAAATCCAGAACTTTTTTTACGTCAGGATTCAGGCGCATAGTAGGTAGGGGTAAAAGCGCCCGACCGAGTTGCTGCTCCACCTGTTGGAGGTGATTGAGATAGATGTGCGTATCGCCGCCCGTCCATACAAAATCACCTAACCCCAAGCCGCATTCCTGTGCCACCATCATCGTCAGCAGGGCGTAGCTGGCAATGTTGAAAGGTACCCCCAAAAACACATCGGCGCTACGCTGGTAGAGCTGGCAGGAAAGTTTACCATCGGCGACGTAAAACTGGAACAGCGCGTGGCAGGGCTGCAACGCCATCATGTGCAGATCGGCCGGATTCCAGGCCGACACGATCATCCGCCGCGAATCGGGATTCTTTTTCAATTGATCCAATACCTCCTGCAACTGATCTATTTTCTTGCCATCGGGGCTCGACCAGCACCGCCATTGCTTGCCATACACCGGACCGAGGTTTCCTTCTTCGTCGGCCCACTCGTCCCAGATACTTACCCCATTATCTTTTAGGTACTTCGTATTGGTATCGCCTTTCAAAAACCACAACAATTCGTGGATGATGGAGCGGGTATGGACTTTTTTGGTCGTCACCAGCGGGAATCCCTCGGCCAGATCGAAGCGCATCTGGTAGCCAAACACACTAATGGTGCCCGTACCCGTACGGTCGGATTTGCGGGTACCTTTGTCCAGGATATGTTGCAGAAGTTCGTGGTATTGCTGCATTAGATTGTCTAATTGTTTAAGTATGTAATTGTTTGACTGTGAACTGTGGCTGACGCACCAGCAGTTTTTTCACCTATGAATTGCTGGTTTACAGTGCATTCGTAACACAAAACTCCAAACACGGAATTAAGAATTTCACTCCAAGGTCACGCTATGCGTGATATTCGCACTTCCTTCAAACTGGGCCGTAGCCGAGCAGTACTTATCCATCGAAAGCTTCACGGCTCGTTTTACCTTATCGGTATCGAGGTTATTTCCTTTCAAAATAAAATGCAGGTTTATGCTCCGATAAGGCTTGCGCAGGGTGCCTTCTTCCTGCTCGCGGTCGCCTTCGGCCACGATGCGAAAATCGGTAATATCCTGCCGCTGCTTCTTCATAATCAACACGATATCGATAGCGCTGCAACTGGCCAGCCCCATCAGCAGCAATTCCATAGGGCGTACCCCGGCATTATTTCCACCAATTTCGGGCGAGCCGTCGACGTGTATTTTTACTTCCGAGGAGCCACTGCCTTCAAAATGAAACGCATCGTCCACGCGTAAGAGTTCTATTTTCATGAATTGAGTTGTCAGTAGGTACCTATTATATGATACAAAAGTCCGAATCCTTTTTGAAAGGGTCAAATGCTGATCCCAATCTGGCCATAAATTGGTAATCTTCCTCGGGCATAGTACCTTCATGGCTACACCGGCCCCGTCATATCTTATAATTCATATCTCATAATTCATAACTCGCTTCATGCAAACTACCCTCTCCGATCTTCGCCTCGCTGTTTTGATCGACGCGGACAATATTCCTTCTGCCAAAGTCAAGGCCATGATGGAGGAGATTGCCAAATACGGTACCCCTACCTTCAAACGCATCTACGGCGACTGGACCAATCCCCGCGTCACAAGTTGGAAGGCCGTACTGCTCGACAACGCCATCACGCCCATTCAGCAGTACAGCTACACCACTGGCAAAAACGCCACCGACTCCGCCATGATTATCGACGCCATGGATATTCTCTACACAGGCCGGGTAGACGGCTTTTGCCTGGTTTCCAGCGATAGCGATTTTACGCGACTCGCCATTCGGCTACGCGAGGCGGGTATGAAAGTATTCGGGATGGGCGAGCAAAAAACACCTTCGGCCTTCACTTCGGCCTGCGATCGGTTCATTTATATCGAAATTCTGGCGAAGGGCGAAGAAGACCCCAAATCTACCCCAAAACCACCCAAAGCCATTAAGGAAACCCCGAAAACAGACAA
>JBBRDE010000118.1:0-16572 GCA_038204185.1 Cytophagales bacterium | reverse complement strand
CTATAAAATCAATACCGATGAGGAAAAGGAGATTGCGAAATCCATGAACGGGATGCTGGAAGACGTGGAAGGCAAACCCGAGCAAAACCTCATTGAATCGCTGGCCGTGCGCACGATGGCCAAGGCCCGCTACACCACCGAAGACTTTGGCCATTTTGGCCTGGCGTTCCAGCGGTACTCCCACTTCACGTCGCCCATCCGTCGCTACCCCGATGTCATGGCGCACCGCCTGTTGCAGCACTACCTCGACGGCGGCGAGTCGCCTAACCCCGAGCCCTACGAAGAAGCCTGCAAGCACTCCTCCGAGCGTGAGCGCATGGCCGCCGAGGCCGAGCGCGCCTCCATCAAGTACAAGCAGGTGGAGTACATGAGTACCATGGCGCTCGACCGTGCCTTCGACGGCATTATTACGGGCGTCACCGACTTTGGTATCTTCGTCGAGATCACCGAAACGGCTTCCGAGGGCCTAATCCGCATGAGCGATCTGGGCGACGATTACTACGAGCTAGACAAAGAAAACTACCGTCTGATCGGGCAGCGTACCAAGAAAATATACACCTTCGGCGATACCGTGAAGGTACGCGTAAAAGACACCAACCTGGCCCGCCGCAGCATGGATTTGATCCTGGCCGACAGCCCGAACGCCCATACCCGCAGCCGTCGCATCGAAGCAACACGGAGTACCGGGAAATCAGGTAGTCGTAGCTCAGGTACCTCGTCGTCGCGGGGTACCTCATCTTCGCGGGGAGGTGGAAAGGTAGGTAGTTCGATTCCGGCGCCGCGTGGGCAGAAGGCGAAGTCCTCGGGTGGTAAGCGGAAGAAGAGGTAGACAATCGGGCCAGCACGTTTTTAAGATACACCAATAGCTTTCGCGAGTCGTTTATAGGTTGATTTCAAGCAGAATTTCTAAGGAGAATGTTAAGAGGCAGGACAATTTTAAGGAGGAATTTTCGTGAAAAAAAAGGAAAAGGAAATTTCAATTCCCGAAAAATTCACTTTATATTACCTCTGGTAAAACCAACTCTGTCTCCAATCGCCTTGTCATCTGTTATGCCCATATCGAAAGGAAAACTGCTGATTGCCGAGCCCTTTCTTGGCGATCCTAATTTTGACCGGAGCGTCATTCTGCTCTGCGACCATAACGCCCACGGTTCTTTCGGCTTTGTGCTGAATCAAACCACGGATGTGATGCTGGGGGATGTGCTGGAAGAAACGATCTATCAGGATATTCCCCTGTACCTGGGTGGCCCGGTGGAGAAAAACACGCTGCATTTCATCCACCGCCGTCCGGATCTAATCGAAGGCGGGGGTGAAATCGCCGATGGCATGTTCTGGGGGGGAGACTTTGAAAATGCGAAAATGCTGCTGAACCTGAACCAGTTAACCAATGACGATATCCGGTTTTTTGTAGGATACTCGGGTTGGGGAGGCGGACAGCTGGATGGTGAACTGGAACAAAAAGCCTGGTACGTTACCCCTGGCCGGGCAGAGCTGATTTTCTCGACGCCCGTGGAGGGTTTTTGGCGAGAAGTACTAAAAGATATGGGGGGGAAGTACCGCTCCATCGCCCACTACCCGACGGATCCGACCCTGAATTGAAATTCTAAGCAACAGCAGGGGACTACCACGAATAGTGCAGCCCAAGCTGTGGTATTGAAATAACCGCAGTCTCTGACACCGGGTAGGTAGGCCGCAACATATACAAGCCAACATCCGCCTTCACGTGGCGGCTAAGGCGGAAACTGATGCCGGGCATGAGCGCCACGAACTGCCACCCCCGGCGGTAGGTCTGTCCACTTTCCTGTCCCATGAGATAGGCGACTTCCACGAAGGGTGAAAAAGCCGTGGTACTGATGTGATACCGTACCATGGGCCCGGCGGCCCAACCCGTAAGCGGGGCCTCGATGGGCACAATGGTCGAGTAAGCACCGAATCCCACCGCACCCAACAATACCCGGTCCGACACGAAAAGCCCGCCCCGCGCGGCTACATTGGCAAAGGTACCCCCCGTTTGGTACGGAATGCCGATTCCGGAGACCCCTACCATTGCCGAACCCGCCGTGAAATCAGGACGATTGCTAGATCTTTTACCGGTGACGGGGGTGTTGTACGGACTCATGTAGTTGCCCGATTGCTTCCAGCGCAGGCTTTGCTTGTAGCCCATTTGCAGGGCCAGGTAGCTGCCTTTGCTTACCACGTTGGCCTGATAATTCACACCGTTGAGGTCGAGCTCCTTCGTGGAGATGTGGAAAAGATCGCGGAAACCATGATTGTAGAGTACCTGCACGGTAAGCGAACGGTATTGGCTGAGTTTGTAGTCCAGTCCCGCCCGTAGGGTGACGGCCAGGCCATTGTTGCGGGTATGGGCGCTTTCGAGTTCGTATTGGTACACATCGCCCGGCCAGTGGCCGTCTATTTTGCGGTCGTCTTTTTCGCGGACATAGCCATCAAAACGGTTGACGATGTAGGTGGCATCGGCTCCGGTGGTGAGAATGAGCCGCCGCCATAATAATTTGGAATTATAGGTAAACCCTAAGTTGAGATTGGCCGGAGAAAACTGCGTGTAGCCATCGTTACGGCCCCAGCCGTTGACCGCCCCGGTGGTGGAGTCACGGGCAATGAACTGGGTACGGGTACCTACCTTCAAGCTGGCTGTGCGGAGACCCATGCGTAGGGAAAAGTTGGGGGTCAGGCTGCGCTCAGCGTTCAGGTCAAATGAGGCTCCGAAGCGGTCGGGCGCTTCGAACTTTCCGTAGGGTAGGGGGCGGTCGGAAGACAGCGTATTGTACGAAAGGGAGGGACCCATCGAAACACTCAGGCGCCACGGGCTCTGCGCAAAAGCATCCGCTGAGCCAAATACTGATACCCACACCAATACAAATTGTAAAGTATTTTTCATACGCAAAGCCTCTTCGAATAAATTTTAGCCCTAAAATACTGACTATCAAAATAAGTTACCCTACGACTTCATAAAAACTTCGGACCTTTTGTCAGATTATTTAAAAAATACTACGGGCTTTTCCGTCAAAGTGCGGTACCTTTTGTCCTTCATCCGATTATTGTTTTCATGTGAATGGCTATGAAGAAAATGTATAGTACCTGCCTATTGCTTTTGGCTATGTCTTTAGCTGTGGCGCGGGAGAGTGATCCTCCCAGCAATCCCGAAGCATGTGTTCAGGCATTTTTTGATGCTCTCTTGGCAAAAGATGTGCTTACCCTGCGGGCTTTGCTCACCGTTGACTACGCGATGGTGAGTTTTGACGGGAGCCTGGTGGACGGCCCTACCTTAGCGGAGGCAATCGCGAGCGGCTACATCGCGATAGAAAGCGGTGATGTGTCGCGAACCTACGCCCGGCTCTACGGCGAAGCCGGCGTGGTGACGGGTACCTGGAACGCCCGGGGTAATCTGCAAGGCTACAAGTTTGATAATCGGATCAGTTTTATGGCCGTATGCGTACGGCAGGGTGGAGCGTGGAAAGTAGCTGGTGTACAATTTACGCCCATACCTTAAAGCGTTTTTTTTGCGCAAAAAACCAGACAAGCCGCTTCCCGAAAACAGGGAGTGGCTTTTTGCTTAAATAACCCCCCAAATCTTTATATTCACCCCGTCAATTTCCCTTCACCGTTGACCCGTAAACCCTTCCTCTAAAAAATGCCCAAATCCCCCTCCTCCGCCTTAGGGTTACTTTTTCTTTTAACAGTCGTTGCCTGCTCTTCTGCAAACGAAGTCCACCTCGTGGGCAAGAACTTCACTGATGAAGTACAGCTCTCGCAGAACATGGTCTTTACCTTCAACAAAGACCTCGTGCAGGAGAGCCGTCTGGGGATTTGGGACTCGACGCAGTACGTCAAATTCTCGCCCGCTGTGCGCGGTAAATTCAAGTGGACAGCCCCGAATGAACTGGTTTTCTCGCCCGTGGCGGCCCTCGCCCCCGCCACCCGCTACAAGGCAGAATTGACGGATGAGATTCTGAATCATGTCGAGAAAGATAGAAAATATGACGTAGACGATGAGGACGTAGTTTTTCACACTCCTTACCTTCAACTTACTGATCTCCAAACCTGGTGGACTCGGGCTTCGGAAAGAAGTCGGCCCGAGGCGCGGCTGCGACTGACGTTTAACTACCCCGTAGAGCCACAAGCCGTGGCTGAGCGACTAAAAATTGCCCTACGCGACAATGCCACGACCTTCCGGGCGCTGCCCTCGTCCGACGGCCACAGCGTAACCGTAGCCCTGACCCAAACGGGTACCACTGACGACAACGCCATCCCGATGATGGTGCAGATTGAAAAAGGTTTGAAAATTGTAGGGGCGGCCTCCCTCAATAACGACTACACTACACCCGATCCACTGAAACGTGCCGTGAGCCTACCCTCACCGCTGCATCTGGAAATCGCCGATGTCCAGACGGGCTTTGAAAACAATAAAGCCTTCGTCCGCGTCGTGACCACGCAGGAACTGGCGCCCGAGAGCATCAGCGCGGGGTACAGTCTCGACCCGAAGCTTGCGGCCAAAACCGAAGCGACCGAAAACGGGTTTACACTGCGCGGTGATTTTAACGAAACAGATACCTATGTTTTAAAGCTCAACACTGCTCTGAGAGGTACCCTCGGTCCCGCCCTGGAAGAGGAAGTATCGCGCGATTTGTTTTTTGGGAAGATGCCCGCCGGCATTTCCTTTACCAATAAAAAAGCGATTTACCTCACACCCAAAGGGTCCAAAAACATCGGTGTCCAGATCGTGAATGTGCCCAAAGTGCAGGTAAAAATTGCTAAGGTGTACGAGAACAATATCCTCAGCTACGTCCGGAATAACCGCTACGAAAACTACGACTACGTAGGAGAAGACTACCAGCCTAAGGGTAGCTTCAATTACAGCGACGACGACCAGAATTTTTACAGCGATGTCGTCGTCAACAAAACCGTGGAAACCGAAAACCTGCCGCGTATGAAAGGAGTCACGGCTTTGAACGTCGCCTTACCTGACGACAACGGCCGCAAGGGCGTCTACCTGGTATCGGTGCACTCTAAAGAAGAGGCGTACCTTGGGTCCACGAAACTCGTCGCCATTTCGGACATCGGTTTGGTAGCCAAGGAAGGGCAGGATGAGGTGTGGGTTTTTGCCAATTCTATCAAAACCACCGAGCCGCTGAAAGGCGTGGAAGTTACGCTTGTGAGCAGCAACAACCAGTCGGTTTATACGCTGGAAACGGATGGTGACGGCGTGGCGCACTTCGAGAAATTGAGCGAAAAAGCGCCTGGCTTCAAGATGGCGATGATTACGGCCCGTACGAAGGAGGATTTCAATTATCTGCTTTTTGAAGATACCCAAATCGAAACCTCACGCTACGAAGTCGAAGGCGCGCGCGATAATCCGGCCGGGCTGATGGCGTTCATCTACGGTGAACGCGACATGTACCGTCCCGGCGAAACGCTGCATTTCAATACTGTCGTCCGTACCCAACGCTGGGATACGCCGGACGAAATTCCCCTCAAAATAAAGCTTGTCACGCCCAACGGCCGCGAGTACCGTACCTGGCGCAAAACCACCAATGCCCAAGGCGCGGTGGAAACGGAAGTGACCGTAGAGGCTTCGGCCCTTACGGGTACCTACCACCTGGAAGTGTATAATGCCAACGATCTGTTGCTGGAATCCCAGTCTGTGAGTGTAGAGGAATTCATGCCCGACCGCATCAAGGTGACGCTGAGCGGAGCAAAACCGCAGTACAAAGCCGGGGAAACCATCGCGCTGACGGCCACGGCTATCAATCTTTTCGGGCCGCCAGCGGCGGGACGTACCTACGAAATGGCTATTCAGTGGAATCGTAAGGTATTCTCGGCTCCCGACTTTCCGGAATTCAATTTTGATATTCCCGCCGAAACTGCATTCGAGCGCGAACAGCGGCAGGGCGTAACCGACGCGCAGGGGCAAGCTACTGAGCGCATTCCGATTTCGGCGCAGTACAAAGACATCGGTTTGCTGGAAGGGAAAATTTACGTCACGGTTTTTGACGAAAATGGACGGCCCGTCAACCGCCTGCAACGCTTCGACGTGCTGACACAGAATACGCTTTTTGGCATTCGCCTACCCAGCTACTACGTTAGTACCAACGCGCCCGTTCCGGTCGAAATCATTGGGGTAAATAGCCAGGGTACCTTGCAAAAAAATGCCGCCTCGCAGGTGGAGGTCGTCCGGATCGAGTACCAGACGGTCGTCGAAAAACAGAATGAGCAACTGCGCTACACCTCGCGCAAGCGGGAGAAAACGGTGTATGCCAATACCCTGAATCTGGGCACTGGCAAAGGTACCTTCCGCTACGTCCCGACCGTTTCGGGCGAGTACGAAGTTCGGGTGCGGCGTCCGGGGGCCGAACACTACGCGGCCACCAAATTCTACGCCTACGGCTATGGTTTCACAGAATATTCATCCTTTGAGGTAAGTACCGAGGGGCGCGTGTTGATGGAAACCGATAAGGAAAAGTACGAGGTAGGTGACAAGGCCAAAATTTTATTCAAAACTCCCTTCGACGGACGTTTGCTGGTCACGGTGGAGCGCAATCATCTATTGGAACATCACGTGCTGACCACCGAAAAGAAAGCCGCCGAACTGACGCTCGCAGTCAAAGAGGAGCATTTGCCCAATGTTTACATTACCGCCACACTCATCCGTCCGCTCGACGCCTCGGATTTGCCGCTGACGGTGGCGCACGGTTTCAAGCCCATCGCCGTGGCCGCGCCCGACCGCATGTTGCCCGTAGCGATTACCGCCGTGGCGCAATCACGTTCCAAGAAAAAGCAACAGATTAAGGTTAAAACGGCTGCCAATGCGCAGGTGACGCTAGCCGTCGTGGACGAGGGAATTCTGCAAATCAAGAACTTCCGTACGCCAGACATTCACGGCTATTTTTACCAAAAACGCGCCCTCGAAGTCGTCAGCCATGATTTGTACGCCTTCCTTTTTCCCGAATTGACGCTTTCGACTACTTCCAGCACGGGCGGTGACGGCTACGACCTCGAACGCCGCATCAATCCGCTCAGCAATGGTCGCACCGAACTCGTCACGTTCTGGAGCTGTATCCTGACCACCAACGGCAGCGGCGAAGCTACCTTCGATATCAATATTCCGCAGTTTAGCGGGGATTTGCGCGTGATGGCCGTGGCCTACAAAGGCGATGCTTTTGGTTCGGCCAACGCCAGCATGAAGGTAGCCGACCCGGTGGTAATCAGCACGGGCGCGCCGCGTTTCCTGAGCCCCAACGACGAACTGCTGCTGCCTGTGAATGTGAGTAATACCGAGAAAACTTCCGCCACCGTTACAGTGTCGCTGACTACCAGTGGGCCGCTTGCAGCGGGTGCTAATTCGGGCACTCAGAAACTCACTATTCCGGCGGGTCAGGAAGCGCGGGCGCTATTCAGCGTAAAAGCGGGTTCGGGCATTGGATTGGGTAAAATCACGGTGAAAGTAGGGGCCTTCGGCGAAACCTTCGTGCAGGAGACCAACCTGACCGTGCGCCCGGCTTCGCCGTTGCTCAAAACCAGCCAGTCGGGCGTCATCGCGGATGGACAGACGGGTACTATTGACCTCAACCAAAGCTACCTCCCCGGCACGGCCCGCGCGCAGGTAACGTTCAGCCGCTCGCCGCTGGTGCAGGGCGGCGGCAAGGCGCTAGCTACCTTGCTGGGGTACCCCTATGGTTGCCTGGAACAGAGCATTTCGAAAGCATTTCCGCAAATCTACTTCGCTGACTTGACGAAAGCGATGGCTACGCCCGTCTACCTGGTGCGCAACGGCGAGAGCGATTTCAACCCCGCCACCAACGTGCAGCAGGCCATCCGCAAAACCGAAACGCAGCAGCTCTACAACGGCGGACTGGCGATGTGGCCCGGCGCCTCGCGCGAGGACTGGTGGGTGACGGCCTACGCGGTGCATTTCCTGGAAGAAGCCCGCCGCGCCGGGTTCGAGGTGAATGGAGCTACCCTAAGTCGCGCCATTGAGTACCTCACGGCCAAGACGGGTACCACTGCCACCGAAGAGGTACCCATCGCGACGGAGGACGGTAGTACCGTAAGAACTGTGAAGGCGCAGCGCGAAAGCCTATACTCGCTCTACGTGCTGTCGCTCGTGGGCCAGCCTAACCGCCCGGCCATGAACTACTACAAGCAAAACCCCAATCTACTCACCCCCGATGCCCGCTACCTGCTGGCCGGGGCGTATCAACTCATTGGCGACTCGCGCAGCTTCGCGGCCCTGTTGCCCGCGAAGTACGAGAACGCCCCCAATACGTTCGGCGGTAGCTATGCTTCGCCGCTCCGTAATCTAGGGGTAGTGCTGAACACGCTGCTGGAAACCGCGCCCGACAATAACCAGATTGTACCACTGGCGCGGCAGTTGTCGCAGGCAGTTGCGTCGGCTTCCTATCTCAATACCCAGGAAGCGGGATTTGCTGTATTAGCGCTAGGCAAACTGGCCCAGCGTACCTCCGGCTCCACGGTCACGGGTACCGTGGGAACAAAGGGCAAAACTCTCGCTACCTTCGACGGAAAGGAGCTGAGCCTGGCTAAGGATATTCTTAATCAGAAATTGACGATAAAAACGCAGGGTAAGGGCGATCTGTACTGGTTCTCACAAACCGAAGGCCAATCAGCTACGGGGACTTACGTGGAGGAGGACAACGGCTTGCGCGTCCGGCGGCAGTACCTTACGCGCAACGGCAGCAACGCCAGCGCCATGAAGCAAAATGACCTGATCGTCGTGAAAGTAACCGTCAGCAGCACCAGCGGCCTGCCCATCGAAAACGTGGTAGTGACCGACCTGCTACCCGCTGCCTTCGAGATCGAAAACCCGCGCCTGACCGAGCCGCGCGGCATGCCCTGGATCAAAAACGCCGCCACGCCCGACTACTTCGATATCCGCGACGACCGTATTCATTTTTTCACCACCGCCACCGCGAAAGAACAGTCATTCTACTACCAGGTGCGGGTGATTTCCAAAGGTACCTTTACTGTAGGGCCCGTGGGGGCTGATGCGATGTATCAGGGGCAGTATCGCAGCTATGCGGGGGGAGGGAAGGTGGTGGTGGAGTAGGGATGCGAGGCTTTTTGATAGAGGGCCGCGAAGGGATAAATTTGGTATATTTGGTACAAAAAACTGAAAGCCATGCTAACTACAATTGAAGGGACGTACGAAAACGGCCAGATCGTATTGAAAGAGAAGCCAAAAGACATAGCCAAAGCCGAGGTTATTGTAGTTTTTACAGAGAAGATCGCAGAAAAAAAAGACACGCTAACTAAGCGACCATTTGGGATTTCCAAAGGCGCTTTTACGTTAAGTGATGATTTTGACGAGCCTTTGGACGATCTAAAAGACTATATGTAATATGCACTATCTTCTCGATACCCACGCACTTCTATGGTTTACAGGAGGAGATAAGCGATTGTCCGATAAAGCCCGAAAAATAATCGAGGACATAGATAACAAATTGAGCGTCAGTGCTGCGAGTCTATTTGAAATTGCTATAAAGGTTAAAATTGGCAAAATGGACTTGACAAAGTCGCTGGATACTGTTTATCGAGATGTTCAGGCTGCTTCGATTAATGTTTTGGCTATAACGCAACCTCATTTACTGGAATACCAAAACATACCCTTGTATGCCGATCATCGTGACCCATTTGACCGCGTGATTGTCGCAACCGCAATAGTTGAAAAGGCGAAGCTTATAACCGTAGATCCGAAGTTTCAGTACTACCGGGATTTGGTGGATATGGTGTGGTAGTTCAAAATTGGCGTTCAGCAGGGTGGCCTGCGGAGAAACAGAATGCCAGATTGCTGGCCGAGGAGATTCAGGAATACGAAAAAAACAATATCACTTTTCCAATGCCGACTACCCTTTTGGGGATGATTGAGTTAAAGATGTACGAAATGAAACTGAAACGCAAGGACTTGGCTAGTCTGCTGGGGGTAGAGGCCTCCCGTATTTCAGAAATGATGAATGGCAAGCGGAAAATCAGCGTCGAAGTAGCCAAGGGCTTGCACGAAAAACTAGGCATAGACGGTAACTTCATTCTTGAAAAGATACAGCTGTTTCATTTATAAGAAATTAGCCTGTGAATCTCGTGCTCATCATGGTAGCAGAGGTGCTATATGATTCTTTGGGTAAAGAGGAAGATTAGGGATTTGTAAGTCGAGACTTACGCTATGCTTTGCCACTAGTTTTTGGAAACTGGCGGCAGCGAGGAAATGAGACGACAATGAGCGATGGCATCCGATACACCCCAAAAAAATCCACAGCATTATTTCCAAATTCGATGGAACAAGGAATTTATGAATCACTGATCTCAAAGCTGGTTCAAAAAAAGATAGAGTCGCTTAATCTAAAAGAGTTTGACTTCCGTTCGGTAAGAATTGACAAGGCAGAAGCGGCGTTGATTTTGAGTAAGCACCTAGCTTTTGCCATTAAAAGTGGTTTGGAGCAAATCAAGGAGAAAGAAGAAGATAGACTAGAAAGGCAAATCACTATCTCCAATAAGCTACTGGAAGTACTGGCGCTTGAATTGAGCAACTCAGAAGTAGAGGATGATTTGATTGAGACCGAAGGGAAAATTCTGCGAGCTGTTTTTAAGAAGACGAATGCCCATTTTACTGATCTTGATTTACATCTCAAAAAAATCACCCCGTATACAAGGCTAACTCAAAGTGAGCTATTTACTGGCGGAGGTTTAGGCCTTTCGATGGAGAGCGAGCTTAAAAAGGAAATTCTTTCCTCAAATAGGATTGACTTGCTGGTATCCTTCATCAAATGGAAAGGGTTTCGTGTCCTGGAACAGGAATTACGCGAATTTACCGCCAAAGGAGGTGCCCTCAGGGTGATTACAACCACCTACATGGGAGCTACCGACCACAAGGCTATTGAGCAACTTTCATCGCTCGCAAACACCGAAGTTAAGGTTTCCTACAATACGGGTAATGAACGCCTCCATGCTAAGGCTTATCTATTTTACCGGAGTACTGGCTTTCATACCGCCTACATTGGTTCGTCGAATTTTTCCAGAACTGCCCTCACCGATGGGCTGGAATGGAACCTGAAAATCACTACGCAGGAAATCCCCCACATCATCGATAAGTTTCAGAAAACTTTTGATGGGTATTGGCGAGATAGTGAATTCGAGATCTTCGAGTTAACAAAGCACTCTCAAAAGTTGAAAGATGCGCTTCAAAAAGGAAAAAGTGGCTTTACCCCAAGCTTTTCAAATGCTTATTTTGACTTAAAGCCTTATCACTATCAGAAGGAAATACTGGAACGGTTAGAAGTAGAAAGACAAGTTCATAACCGGTATCGGAACCTGATAGTAGCCGCCACCGGAACCGGGAAAACCATAATTTCAGCCTTTGATTTCAAACAACACCGTCTTGACAACCCCAATTGTAAATTACTATTCATAGCACATCGGATAGAAATACTTCAACAGTCATTATCCACTTTTCAGGCAGTCTTGAAGGATAATAACTTTGGAGACCTGTGGGGAGACGGTAATAGCCCTATTTCATTTGAGAATGTTTTTGCTTCGGTAAAGACATTAAATAATAATCTGGGAAGCATGGCAGTGACTCCTGACTACTATGATTTCATTATAGTTGATGAAGTACACCATATCACCGCCAGTAGCTACCGTCCGATTTTAAACTACTTCAAGCCCAGAGTACTTGTCGGACTTACCGCCACTCCGGAGCGTATGGATGGTGGAGATATTTTGGCGGACTTCGACAACAGGATAGCCGCCGAAATTCGATTGCCCGAGGCAATGAATAAAAAGCTACTCTGCCCATTTCAGTACTTTGGAATCACAGATAACACCGATATTTCAAATGTAAAGTGGGATAAGGGCAAGTACTCGGCGAGTGAGCTTACCAAGATTTACACACGGAATGATTTGAGAGTAAAGGATATTCTGGCGGCGCTAGATAAGTACTGCGGCGATTTGGAGAATATCAAAGCGCTCGGCTTTTGTGTAAATATTGAGCACGCCACCTATATGGCGGAAAAATTCCAACAGGCTGGTCTCCGGGCAGCGGCACTGTCTAGCGATAACTCCCAACACCGTGAACAGTACCGAGAGAAACTTAGAAAAGGAGAAATCAACTATTTATTTGTAGTCGATATTTTTAATGAAGGGGTTGATATTCCCGAAATTGATACCGTTTTATTTTTAAGACCTACCGAAAGCTTAACCATCTTTTTGCAGCAATTAGGGCGCGGGTTAAGACTTAACGATAATAAGGATTGCCTTACCGTTCTTGATTTCGTAGCTAATTCAAGACCTGAATACGATTTTGAAGGGAAATTCAGGGCGATGATTGGGAAGACAAATTCTTCCACCCAAAAAGAAGTGGAGAATAACTTTCCCCATCTACCCTTGGGCTGCTCGATTGTGCTCGAAAAAAAGGCCAGAGAGTTTATTCTTGAAAATATTAAAAAGGCATCTTCCCTTGGGAGAAAGCAAATTATTCAAAAGATCAGGCAATTTTCGCTTGATACCCCAAAGCTACTGACCTTAAAAAACTTCATTGAGTTCTACCATATACCAATAGAACTTGTATACAAAACTAAGCTTACTTGGTCAAGACTCTGCAAGCAGGCAGGAGTAACACCCGACTTCGATACTACGAACGAGATAGAGCTAGCTAGTTGTATTCGTACGAAGTGGCTGTCCACGGCCAGTACCACCTACTTTCAGTTTATTTTACGACTAGCGAAGTCAAATTTCAAAGTAGATTTCAAGACATTTAGCGAAGCGGAAAAGCAAAGGCTTTTGATGTTGCATTATGATTTCTGGCAACAACCTGGCCTACATGAAACATTGGAGAATAGTATCGAAGCAATTGGTACTAACCCAATTATCGTAAAGGAGATTATCCAGGTCATGGAAGTTCTACTAGATAAAATCCAGTTCAAAGAAAGAGACATAGAGCTCCCCTATGACCAGCCACTAAAAGTACACGCCCGATACACCAGAGACCAAATCCTTGCTGCTTTTCAGTTTAGTAGTTTTGGAAACAAGCACTCTATATATGAAGGAGTTGCAAATAATAAAGAGCTAAATACAGAGCTTCTATTTATCAACCTTGTTAAGTCAGAAGAAGACTTTTCACCGACAACGATGTATGATGACTACGCCATCACTGAAATCCTGTTTCATTGGCAATCACAGAATAGTACAAGAAGTGATAGCGGTAAGGGTTTGGAGTACATTCACCACGAAGCAAACAACAAAGTCATTCTGTTATTTTTAAGGGAGCAAAAAAAGAGTGAATACAACAGTACCTTGGGTTATGTCTTCATTGGCAAAGCAGCCTACCAAGAACATTACGGGTCAAAACCAATGAGTATAACCTGGAAGCTGGAAGAGCCTATTCCGAATTACTTATGGAAAGACTCAGCCAAGCTTGCAGTTGGGTAACCAGAAGGCAGAGATGAACAATACGAGTAACAACCAAACAGCAAAAGCTTTATAAACCAGACACTTTGCCGTAAAGCCTTACCATCATCATCCCTACTCTTTCATCCATGACCTACCCGGCAGAACACCAAAAATCAACGGAAAACCCGGAGCAGTTCTGGCGGGAGAAGGCGGAGGACATTGCCTGGTTCAAGTTTCCGGAGAAGATCCTGTCTACGGATGAAAACGGCTTCTACCGCTGGTACGAAGGGGGTACCCTCAATACCTCCTACCTCTGCCTGGACTACCACGTGGAGCAGGGCCGGGGCGAGCAGGTAGCCCTGATCTATGACTCGCCGGTGACCCATACCATCCAGAAATTCACCTATACGGAGCTGCGGGATAAGGTTGCTCTTTTTGCCGGGGTACTGGCGGCCAAAGGAGTTAGTAAGGGTGATACCGTGGTCATTTATATGCCCATGGTACCCGAGGCGGTGGTCGCGATGCTGGCCTGCGCGCGGCTGGGGGCCATCCATTCGGTGGTATTTGGCGGATTCGCCTCCCACGAGTTGGCACTCCGCATGGACGACGCCCAACCCAAAGTCATTCTTTCGGCTTCCTGCGGTATTGAGTTTGATCGCCTGATTCCCTACAAGCCGCTCATTGATGCCGCCTTGCAGGAAGCCACCCACCAACCCGACTACCATATTATCCTGCAAAGGCCGATGCTTCGGGCCGAACTTGGGTCTGCCAGAGAACTAGACTGGAACGAAGCCCTCCTGTCGGCCCAGCCGGTCAGCTATGTACCCCTGGAGGCCCACGATCCGCTTTACATACTGTATACCTCCGGCACCACCGGCAAGCCCAAGGGCATTATCCGCGACAACGGCGGGCATGCCGTGGCCATGAAGTACAGCCTCGGGGCGGTGTATGATACCCGGCCGGGCGAGGTGTTTTGGGCGGGATCGGATATTGGCTGGGCGGTGGGGCATTCGTACATTGTGTACAGTCCGCTCATCAATGGGTGCACGACCCTATTGTTTGAGGGAAAACCCGTCCGGACGCCGGATGCGGGTACCTTCTGGCGAGTGATCAGTCAGCATCAGGTTAAGACATTTTTTACTGCCCCAACGGCTATCCGGGCGATCAAGAAGGAGGATAGCGCGGGGCGGCTATTCAAAAACTATGATGTCTCCTGCCTGAAATACCTCTTTCTGGCGGGGGAGCGCCTCGATCCGCCTACTTACGAGTGGGCAAGCGACCTGCTCAACATTCCGGTCCTTGACCATTGGTGGCAAACTGAGTCGGGGTCGCCGATGCTGGCCAACATGGCGGGCCTGGGTCTGCAACCGATCAAACCGGGTTCTTCCTGTACACCCGTGCCCGGCTACGAGGTGCAGATTCTGGATGAGGAGGGACAGGTACTTGGTGCTGGTGAGGAGGGCTACGTGGTAGTGAAGCTGCCGCTGGCCCCGGGTAGTCTGCCGACGCTATGGCAGGACGATGAGCGGTTCCGGAGTGCCTACCTGGATCGCTTTGAAGGGTATTACCTGACCGGCGATGGCGGCTACAGGGATGCGGACAATTACTTCTACATCATGGGCCGGGTAGACGACGTCATCAACGTGAGCGGTCACCGCCTGTCGACGGGCGAAATGGAGGAGATGGTAGCGGCGCATCCCGCCGTAGCCGAGTGTGCCGTGGTGGGTATTGCGGATGCCCTCCGGGGGCAACGCCCCGTAGCGCTGGTGGTTTTGAAAGACCGGCAGGATATATCGCAGGAATCTCTGGAAACCGAGCTAGTACAAAGTATCCGGGAGAAAATAGGAGCACTTGCCTGTTTCAAGTCGGCTATCATCGTGAAGCGATTGCCCAAAACCCGCTCCGGGAAAATTCTCCGTAAAATCATCCGAAAAATAGCGGATAGCGAACCCTTCGAGCCCCCTTCTACGATCGACGACCCCTTGATTCTGGATGAGATCAGGGCTACGATGAAAGAGAATAAGTTGGGGGCTGAGTTTAATAGTTAAAACTAGGAGGTGCTTTTGCCAGGCAGGGTAGCTCTGGTACAATTCAGTCATCTCCCTTATTGTACAGAGGCCTCTGCTAGTGAGAGTAAACGGTAAGAAATTTCTGATCCTTGGTCTGTAACTTCACCCCGGCCTGAGTCTCCTCAGGCCTAGCCTGCCTGCTTATCCCCTTTCACCTGGGCGGAAAGTTATTGTAGACATTTACCCGGAGTGGCGACTCCCGGTAACACCTATCTAATCCGATAGATAAATGGCAGATTTGTATACTCATAAGTCAGAGACTGACGCTATTATGAACCGCTAGTTTAGTAAACTGGCCGCAGCAGGGACTTTTAATACTGACTCAAACCATTTCCTTCTCTTTACATGCCCCCAACCAAACGAATCTTATCCATCGATATCATGCGAGGACTGACGCTCTTTTTGATGCTGTTCGTCAATGATTTGTATGTTCCCGGAGTACCAAGATGGCTTGGGCATGCTGAGAAAGGAGTTGACGGTATGGGTTTGGCGGACTGGGTGTTTCCCGGTTTTCTGTTTATGGTGGGTTTATCCATTCCGTTCGCTTTCAAGGCACGGGAGAAGAAAAACGAGACTACGCCGCAGCTGCTCCTACACATTGCCATGAGAACGGTCAGTCTGTTGATCATCGGTGTTTTCATGGTAAATGCCTCCGAAAACTTCAACGCCGAACTCACCGGCATGAACAAAACGCTTTGGATTGTGTCGGGTTACATCGCTGTTTTCCTGATCTGGAACAACTATCCCGAAGCAAGCAAACTCCGTTATTTGAAGTACGTGGGTATTGCGCTACTTATTTTCCTGGCCGTAGTTTTCCGAGGCGGTACCGCCGAAAATCCAACGTTCATCCAAAAAAGTTGGTGGGGTATTTTAGGATTGATCGGTTGGGGGTACTTTACAGCGGCCGTCACGTACCTGTGCTTCAAAGACGAACTTACTGCTACGGTCTTAGATTATGTTTTGGAAGCTGATTTGGTCATTCTGTTGAGAAATATGGTAGTGTACGCGATTTGCAGCATAGCCTCCGAAGATTCTACTGTTTTCTCGTATTCTTTGGCTAGCCGCCGTCTAAAATTTAGCCATCCGA
>JBBRDE010000117.1:0-16578 GCA_038204185.1 Cytophagales bacterium | reverse complement strand
TGAATAGTGACAGTAAGCCCTCTGGATTGTAGTAATTTGGCCAGTGAGGAGGCAATAATACCTTTGCCCAGTGATGAAGTGACGCCGCCCGTAACGAAAATGTACTTAGCGGTCTTTTGCCCGTTTGAAGCCATAAGACGTTGCTTTTTTTCTTTGATTACGGGAATCAAAGGTACGAAAAAGCTATTGGCTTTCGGCTATCACGCGCTGGTTTTTACGAAAGATGATCCTTAAAACTCTCATAGCCATAGCTTCGGACCAAACGAAAAGTTTCGTCTGCTTGCCAAATACCGATGGAGGGTAAGTTCACCCCGTTAAAAGTAGACGTCTTGACCATGGTGTAATGGATCATATCCTCAAATACAAGCTGGTCACCAACTTCCAGGGACTTATCGAACGAATAGTCGCCCATAAAGTCCCCCGCCAGGCAGGTCATCCCACCCAAGCGGTATGTAGGCTTGCCAAGTACGGTATCGTGGTAAGCATTTACGATGTAGGGCTTGTAAGGCATTTCGAGCGTGTCGGGCATGTGCGCGGCAAACGACACATCCAGTATCGCCACCTGAATACCTTGACTGTCCATGATATCCAGTACGGTAGATACCAGGGTACCCGTCCGCCAGGCAATAGCCGAACCCGGTTCCAAAATGACTTCCAGATCATATTTTTTCCGAATTCCCTGAACTAATCTTATCAATCGACCGATGTCGTATCCTTCGCGGGTCATCAGGTGCCCGCCGCCCATATTGAGCCATTTGGCCTGATGCAGCAAGTCGCCGAACTTCGCTTCAAGTGCGGCAAGGGTACGTTCCAATGTTTCGGAGCCGTTTTCGCAAAGGGTATGAAAATGAATACCTTCCACACCTTCAGGGAGGGTACTTTCAAATTTATCCCAGGTTTCGCCCAACCGCGAGCCGGGAACGCAGGGATTGTACATTTCAGCTTCCACTTCGGAGTACTGTGGATTGACCCGGATACCCATCGAAATTTTCTGCTCCGAATTTTTTGTGTTGTAATCCCCTACCCTATCCTTGAAGCGATGGAACTGACTCAGCGTGTTAAAGGTCAGGTGGCTGCTGCGTTGCATTACCTCCTCAAATTCCCGGTCAAGGTAGGCCGGGATATAGGTATGTGCTTTGACACCCAGAAAATCATTGATAAGTTTTATTTCATTCAATGAGCTAGCCGTTGCTCCACTCAGATATTCCCCCACAATCGGGAAAACGCTGTACATGGAAAAGGCTTTCAAGGCCAGAATAATCGTACAGCCCGCTTCCTGTTGTACCCGGTCAATGAGTTCAAGGTTTTGACGGAGCAGTTTTTCTTCCAGGACGTAGCAAGGCGAGGGTACTTCGGTATAGTCGATGGACATTTTTTTAATGTTGAATGATGAGTGATGACCGGGCTGGCGCACCAGTGATGAAGGGTACCGAGGGATTATCTTCAAAATATCTTAACGAAAATCCAGTACCTACGCTGTATTATTATTTAATTTTGGTGCAAATAAAGCCATTCCCTGGGAAAATTTTAGGTATGGCATATTTGGTAGCAGTATACTGCATATCCTATTTCCCGTTATTTGCTACTCTTTATTTGGGATGTGCGCCCACATAGTTCCCCGAACCAACATTCATCACTCATCATTCAAATATGCCTTTCCTAGTCCTTGATATTGAAATGACGGGCCCCGAGCCCGGCTGGAACGAAATCATCCAACTTGGTGCCGAAATTTTTGACGATAAATGGATCTCGCAGGGTACCTACCTGCAAAACGTGTACCCCGAAAATGAGGAAGCTTTCACGGCCGGTTCGGAAGAGGTACATGGCCTGTCGCTGGCTGATTTGGAAGAAGCCCCGATGATATACGACGTCATACCTGAATTTGAAAAATGGATCAAGTCCAAAACCAATGGAGGACCGCTTTCGAAAGTAATCATGTGCGGGCAAAGCGTCATTTACGACATCAACTTCCTGCGCTTCGCCTACCGGAACGAGAAAATGCACTGGCCCTACAACAACAAAATGCTGGACCTGCACACGGTTTCCTATCTTTATTTTTTGATTTTGGAAAAAAACGGAGCGCTAGTACCCCGTTCGCTGAGCCTGGGTGCCGTATCGGGTCACTTTGGATTTGAACGCGAGGAAGAAACGCACAATGCCCTGGAAGATGCCCAGTTAACTGCTCGCTGTCTCAAGGCGATTTTCAACAAGCTTAATGAAGTAAAATTGGCTTAAATTTTATGGTCGATTACAATCCTAAAGAGTGGCTTCGCTTGATCTTCTTATTCCCCCGGGCCGATACGGTCCGCAAGCTCCTCCCGTTGCTGATTACCGTCTGACTCTACTCCACCCTACTAGCGTATCTAATCATCGAATACTGGAAAATCGGACAGAATTCAGATCTGAAAAACATTTCCGTGATGCATACGCTCCTGGGATTTGTAATATCCCTACTGTTGGTATTCCGTACCAATACAGCCTACGACCGTTGGTGGGAAGGACGCAAGCAATGGGGGATGCTGGTCAACAATAGCCGAAACCTGGCCCAGAAAATAGATGCCCTGCTCGAAGAAAACGATACTAAAAACCGGACTTTTTTCCGCGCCACGATCGCTAATTTCGCATTTTCCCTAAAAAACCACCTCCGAAAGGAATATGTTCCTGAAGAGTTTGAAGTGAGTGAAGTCTTTCCCATTACCTGGATCCAAAGCCAGGTACACGTTCCGCTACAATTTTCATTGGCTATTTCGCATAAAGTTATTCAGCTGCAAAAGCAGGGGGTACTCATACCGGAACATTTGCTGCTGATCAATGCCGAACTGGATTCCTTCATGAACATATGCGGAGCCTGCGAACGCATCAAAAATACCCCCATTCCTTTCTCATACAGTTCCTTTCTCAAAAAATTTATTTTTGTTTACTGCACCACGCTCCCTCTCGGCTACGTGTTCAGCCTGCACTACCTGGTGGTACCTTTTGTCGTTTTTGTTTTTTACATCCTGGGTAGTCTGGAAGTCATTGCCGAAGAGATTGAAGATCCGTTTGGCGTTGACACCAACGACCTGCCCACCGACACAATTTGCCGCAACATTCGCACGTCGGTCCACCAAATTTTACGGGAGCGCACCTATTCAGTAGGTGGTTTAGCATAGTGTTTCCCCAAGATAGCCTGAGCCTGTTTATTTTGGGGAGAAAATGGGTCACGGGCCCTGGATTTTCCCCTTAAATCAGGAAACCATTTCCATACAAAACCACCGGCCATCCATTCTTTTGCCCATGCTTCCTCAAAAAGCACCTCGTAGGCCCGGGCCTGTAATGCTTCGTTTTCGGGTTGGTCCCGCTCGGTTTCCCAGGGACGGCGCGTGGCATAGTCGCTGCTTGTGTACCCGAATTCCGTAAAAAGTATGGGTTTCTGTACTTTACTGGCAAAGCCCCCCACAGCTTTCAGGTGTTTCTGCCAGCCTTTTTTGATCTCCGCCACATCGGGCGACTGAGCCTCCGACAGCGGGAAGTAGGCATCAATACCTACGAAATCCAGTTCTTTCCAGAAAGGTACATCCTGGTAGGTATCCCAGTTTTCGGCGTAGGTAAGTTGTCCTTTGTAGATTTTCTTGATGTCACGGATTATTTGAAACCAAAACTGCGGACGTTTTTTTACGAAGGTTTGCATCTCGGTACCAATGCAGTACAGCTCGACGTGGGTGGTGTCGGCAATGCGGGCAAAATTCAGCAGATATTCGCCATAGCCTTTTTCAAACGTTTGCCAGTCCTCCTCGGTGGTCAGGTCGTAGTGCCCGGTAAAGGTACCGTGTCCGATCCACATGTGTGGTTTCAGCATCACCTTCAAGCCCTGGGCATGTGCCATCTCCACGCAGTGCGCTACTCCCGCCGGTGACTCGCCCCACCATTTCCACTGGTTGTTTTTCCCATAGACAAAATTAGGGGTACCTCCCTCCGTGAAGCCGTAAGGCATCAGCGCCACCCAATCGGCATTGATCTTCTTCACGGGCAGGTAGTTGGTATCGGCCAGGGAGTCGCGGGGCGCCACAAATGAAACCCCTTTTATTTTGGAACCATTGTAGTGATGGGATTTATCCGATGAGACGGATGAACAGGAAAATAAATTTCCGGCCAGGGTACCGATCCAGATGACAATAATCAAGTGGTTCATGATTTTTAGTTTCTTGTCCTTCATCCTAAAAATTGATTCAAATAATTACGGCTCGTCAGAATGGCGGATTTAACGTCGGTGATGTTGGCTTCATAGGCCTTGTCCTCCACCTCGATCACCACGGGGCCCCGGTAGCGGACGTCAGTGAGAGCAGCGAAGAAATCGCGCCACCGAACGTCACCCAGGCCCGGCAGTTTGGGAGAGTGATATTCCAGCGGATTGGCCAGGATACCTACCTGGTCTAGTTTATCTTTATACACCTTTACGTCTTTGAGATGTATATGATGCAACCGCTCCCGAAACTGGTAGATCGGTTTGATCTCATCCATCATTTGCCAGATCATGTGCGACGGATCGTAATTCAACCCGAACGCCCGGCTTGGTATGATTTCAAACATCCGGTTCCAGACCGATGGGCTAATGGCAAGATTTTTACCGCCCGGCCATTCGTCATTGGTGAAAAACATGGGGCAATTTTCGATCGCCAGCTTGATGTTATTCTCTTCGGCAACTTTTACTATACCCGGCCATACATCGGCAAACAATGTCAGGTTATCGGAAATATTTTTGGCCGGATCTCGCCCCACGAAAGTCGTCACCACGGGTACCCCTAGTTTGGCGGCACCGCGAATGACTTCCTTAACATGTTCAATGTAATAATCCGCCTTTTCCCGATTGGAATCGAGGGGATTAGGATAGTAGCCCAGGGCTGAAATACCGACGTTAGCCGTGCGTAACGTATGGCGAATATCACTGATGCTCTGTTTGTCGAGATTCGCTACGTCGATGTGCGACACACCCGCATAGCGGCGGGTGTCCGCATTTTCAGGAGGCCAGCACATGACTTCGACACAGCCAAAACCATGCTGTCCGGCAAAATTGACCATGTGCTCGAAACTAAAATCGGCAAGAATCGCACTGACAAAACCTAATTTGAACATGGGGATTTTGTGGGTAAATGTAAAATTCCGTCCATTTTTTTCAAGGGGTCATCCAACCCCGCAACCGCTTATCCAAATCCGATATTGATAAATCGTTGCGGGTTTAGTAATATTGACTTACCGAAGCGAGGAAGACCGGGAAAACAGACGGGGTAAATATACACCGCCTTACTCTTGGAAGCAAAAGCCCCTCGCTTGTGAGGTATACATTCGAACGCCTAAACCAACCTGCCAATGCCTGAATCCGAAAAGAGTTTTGGGAAGAAACTGCTTGGTTTTTTCATTAAAGAGGAAGAAACCAGCGCATCGCAACCCGCTCCTGCCCCAGCCCCGACATCCGCCAAGGTACCCCGACCCACCTACCACCCGCCCGTGGCTACCATCAATGCCGCCGGTACGGCGGAAGTGGATCGTAAGTTTGTCGAACACTTTGTGGAATTGTTGGAAAAAGCTAACCTTCCCGGCCCTGATTATTTTGAGTTCAAGCAGGCCTTGAAAAGCATGGATGGACTGGGGTTGAGCGAAGAAAAACAGTACCAGGCTTCCTGGGCAAGCTTTCGGGCCATGAGTGGCGGCGTGAAGGACACGGCTGTGCTTACGACCTCAGCCAGCCAGTACGTGGGCGTGCTGGATCGTGATCGGAGCAACTTTCTGAAAGATGTCGAAAAAGCCATCAGCGATCGGGTGGGCAGCTTGAATCAGGAACTCAACAAATTGCAGGTAGACAACAAGAACTACGCCCAGCAGATTGTGGAGTTACAGGATAAAATCAACGCCAACAACGGTCGGCTGGAGAAAATCAACGGCGATATTCAGGAACAAAGCGCAAAAATCAACGACAACCGCGATAGTTACGACATCACCTACCACAGCATGGTCGAGCAAATCAACTCGGATGTAGCGAAGATTAAGAATTATTTGAATTAATGGAAAGTTGAAAATGGGCTATCGCCTAATTTGCCACGATTTAACTTTCAACTTTGTCACATGCATTCATAAACTTTAAACTCAAAAACAATGGCTGATTTCTCTCAAATAGGTGGTTCCGGTGAGGACTCCAAAAAATCGTACTGGTCGAAGCCGGAGGGCATTACCTCCATGCTCTTTCTGGGCGCGGCAGGCGCCGTTGCACTTTATTACTGGAACACCATCGCCCTGTTTTTGATCGAGGTGACCCAGAACACACTGTACCTGGGTCTATTGCTGGCGGCGCTGGCCGGGCTGGTGTTCCTGTTCACGAGTCACGATGTGCGTACAGCGGTATTCTTTTTGTTCAAAACGCTTATGCGCAAAATAACCGGGACCATTATCAAACTGGACCCCATTGCGATTATGAAAATCTATATCAGCGATTTGAAAGACAAGCGCGAAAAGATGCAGGGGCAGATCAACACCCTGGCCGGGCAACTGGTGCGTCTCAACAAAAAAATCAACGAAAATAACGAGCAGATCAAGCAGAAGTTTGCCGAGGCCAACAAGGCCAGCGAACTTTCGCATAAGCCCGGTATGCGCGAAACGGCCCAATTGGCTACCATCGAAGGCGCGGGTTTGCAGGAGATGAACGAAAAGCTTTTCCCGTTGCAGCGCAACATGAAGACTATCCTGGAATTCATGGAAAAAGTAAACACCAGCGCCGACTACATCATCAAGGAAACCGAGATCAAGGTTAAATTGAAGGAAACGGAGTATAAAATTGTGCAGGAAAGCTCGAATGCCCTGCGTACGGCCATCAGTATTTTTAAAGGTAATCCCGACAAGAAATTCTATTTTGATGAGTCGATGGAGTACATTCAGGACGACATGAGTAACAAGCTGGGCGAGATGAAACGCGCCATGGACCTGTCAATGGACTTTATCAACGGCGTGGACGTACAGAACGGCATTCTGTCGGACAAAGGACAAAAGATGCTCGAAGCCTACAATCAGGGCGAGTTTACGCTGGTTAACCTCGACGCGCCCGAAGCCGTACCTACCACCATCAATCTCAATCCCCCCAAAGACTCCAGCTACCGGGGATTGCTGGATTAAGGGTCAAGGGTCAAGGGTCAAGGGTCAAGGGTCAAGGGTCAAGGGTCAAGGGTCAAGGGTCAACGAAAAGTAAAAAACCTGTACGCTGGCTATACTCTGCATTTATAAAAAACTTTGTGCCGTAGCCACTTTAAAGCTGCATTTTCAATTTTCAACTTTCAATTTTCCATTATAATGAAACGAATTACCGTAGCCGGGCGCTTGCTCATCACCGCCCTCATAATCGCGGCTCTATATTTCGGGTATAAGTACCTCGGCGGGCAGAAAGCCCTGGAATCCGTGGCCGATAAGAACCGCACCGAATCGGCAGAAGGCACCGCCGGTTCGGAATACAAAACCCCGGAGCCGAGCACCGCGTCCAGCCCCGACACCGAAGCTTCCGACGTAGCCGGTTCAGCATTCGACTATGATGCTCCCCAACCCGTTAATGGTACCCTAAAAGGTATGGTGGAACTAGGAGCTAGTGGTTTCAACTCATTCATCATCAAGGTGGATCCCCAGAAGCGCTGGAAGCTGGAAAAGGCCGAGTTCGGCAATAGCCTGGTCACTGAAAACATGGCTACTGATGCCGATATCCGCATGGGCTTGAAAAAGTACATCGGCAGTATGCTCGATTACGGTGTAAGTGGTAAAAATATCCACTTCGTGGTAAGTTCGGGAGCGGCCAAAGCCGACGTAACGCAGAAAATCACAAAGGCCCTGCGGGATCTGGGCTACCAGGTCAATCAGGTGACGCCCGAGCTGGAAGGACAGCTGGGCCTGAAATCGGTTCTTCCCGAACTGTACAATGAGCGTGCCTTCGTAGCCGACATCGGCTCGGGTAACACCAAAATTTCCTGGATGGAAAATGGACGAACAAAAGCCATTGAAACCTACGGTGCCAAATATTTTCAAGAAAATGTTGATGATAAAAAAGTCTACAATGAAGTACTGGCCAAAGCCAAACAGATTCCGACCGGACTGCGTAAAACCTGCTTCATCATCGGGGGGGTACCTTTCGAAATGGCTAAGGAAGTACGCAAAGGAAAAGAGCGGTACACCGTACTCAGTGCGCCCGACGCCTATAAATTAGAAAACGCCAAGTCGAAAGCCGGGATCAACATCTACAAAGCCATCGCCGACGCCACCGGAACCAACCAGTTTGTCTTCGACTGGGACGCAAACTTCACCATCGGATTCCTGCTTTCGCTACCCTGATTAATGTCGGAATAAGCGGTCCGCCGCGCGGTGAATGTTAGAATGAGAGAATAGATCTTAACAATTATTCACTCATTCTAACATTCCATCATTCACAATTACCCATGACCCTGAACGACGTTTTCGATTCTCTCGAAAGGAATCCCCTGCCGATTCTGCTCTACTTCTTCGCCCTGCCGTTGATCGCCTGGATCATGGGAGGAACAGGGACAGGTAGTCGGGATGGTAAACTGGAAAGGTATCTCTACGCTGTAATTGTTTACGCGGTGTGCATTCCGGGGATTTTCGCGGTAACCCTCAATGTTTATCTGTTTCTTTTTGAGCGCCAAAGTATCTGGGAAGCCAATTTGCTTTTACAATTCCTGCCAATTCTGTCCATGATTCTGACGTTGATTTTAATCAAAAGCAAAATTTCTTTTGATCTCATTCCCGGCTTTGGCAAAATCGCGGGTTTTCTTACCCTCATTGCCACTCTCATAGGCATCATGTGGTTTTTCGATCGCCTGCGTTTTATCGCTTTTATGTATGTCCCTTTTTCAGCACTGCTGATTGGATTTGTGCTGACGCTGCTACTAATCCGTTTTACGTGGAGTAAGTTGTTTTAGGGATACCTTCCGGGACAGGTCGGTCACTCACTCATCCGTATGTTGGTTCTTTTGATAAAAACTACGCCTCGTGTCCCGAAAAAACCTGTTACTTGTCAGCTTCATTCTACTGAAAATAGCCCTGCACTATTTCCTGATCAACCCGGAGTACCAACTTCACCGCGATGAATACCTGCATCTGGACCAGGGCCAGCACCTGGCATGGGGCTACGTGTCGGTTCCGCCCGCTACATCATGGGTGTCGTATCTGATTCATTTACTGGGTAATGGCATATTCTGGGTTCATTTTTTTCCAGCCCTCTTTGGGGCGCTCACGTTGCTGGTGGTTTGGAAAACGATTGAATTTCTGGGTGGCAATCTGTTTGCGCTGGTGCTTGGGGCAGTTTCTATTTTATTTTCGGCACTGCTTCGCATCAACCTACTCTACCAGCCCAACTCACTCGACGTTCTGCTCTGGACGACCCTGTATTTTACCCTGGTTAAGTTTATCAAATCCGAAAATCCTAAGTGGCTCTACGCGGCAGCGGTTACGTTCGCGCTCGGTTTTTTGAATAAATACAACATTGCCTTTTTACTAGTCGGACTTTTGCCCGCCCTCCTTCTGACCCCATACCGTACATTACTGTTTAACAAGCATGTATATTTCTCTCTGGGACTGGCTTTCCTGCTCGTTTTGCCCAATCTGGTGTGGCAGTACACGCACGATTTCCCCGTTATCCACCACATGAACGAACTGGCTCTTACCCAGCTCGTCAATGTGCAGCGGGCCGATTTTCTCAAAGAGCAACTGCTGTTTTTCCTCGGGTCATTTTTTGTACTATTAGCCGCTTTTGTTGCTTTCTTCGTTTACCCTCCTTTTTCAAGATACCAGGTTTTCTTCTGGGCCTATATATTTACACTCGCCACTTTCACCTACCTCAAAGCCAAGGGCTACTACGCTATCGGTCTATATCCTATCCTCCTTGCATTTGGCTCGGTCTACCTTGAACACCTCCTGCAGACTGGCTGGCTAAGGTACTTGCGGCCCCTAACGCTAATTCTGCCGGTACTGTTTATGATACGTATATTTACCCTCGTTTTCCCCACGGTGAGCCCCGCCGAAATACAACGTAATCCGGCTCGCTACGAAGCCCTGGGACTGTTGCGCTGGGAAGATGGTAAAAACCATGACCTTCCCCAGGATTTTGCTGATATGCGTGGCTGGAAAGAACTGGCTACCAAAGTCGATAGTGCGAGTGCGCTCGTGCGGGGAAAGGGGCGTACCTTCATCCTCACTGACAATTATGGACAGGCGGGAGCCATTAATTTTTATACAAAAAATAGAAACCTGCGTGCGGTGTCGCTCAACGCCGATTACATCGACTGGTTCGACCTTTCCATCAAGATCAATAATTTGATTTTAATCCAAGATGCGACTGATACTGATAAAGGTCGGGAAAAGGAAAAACCTTACTTTGAACGCATTCGTTTGATTGGAAAAATCGAAGACCCCTACGCCCGCGAAAAAGGCACCCGGATCTATCTCCTGGAAAATGCCAAAGTGGACGTGAATAAAATTTTGGCGCAAGACATCAGTGATCGAAAAAATGGAAAGGATTAAATTATGGGGTTCGGGCTGGACCACCGAGGGTACTTTGAGGGGGGGTACCCTGCTAGCTATTGCTGCTCTGGGTATTTTCTTATGCGCTTGCCAACCCACTGACCCGCTGCTCGCCACCTGGAAAATCGTCCGCGTCAGGTACGAATCCAGTGGCCGGGCTACGCCCGAATCCATCGAGCGCGGTCAGCAAATTCAGGACATGAGTTCTGGTTTGCAAAATTCAACCTTTGCGCTGTACCAAGACCAGCGCTCCGCCTTTTTCTCCACCAAAACTCCCTACCGGCAGGGTACCTGGTCGCGGGATGGCGATCGTTTGGAATTGCAGCTGGGCGAAACAGGAGCTACCTATGCCTTCGACATTCTGGATCAAAACGAAACGACGCTGACCCTGGTGCTGCTGGCCACCCGCATGACGGAAGGCGAACTGATCCTGACTTGTCAAAAAAGTACGCAGTACACCTACAAAAATACAGACCTGCTTTCTTCCGTAGCCAACGCCTGGAGGGCCAGGCCCACCCGTAAGGAAACAGACGCGGAAATCAAACTACGGGCCATGCAGCACCTGGACTACCTGATTCAATATTTCAAATGCGTTCAGGAAAACAAACAGACTTACTTCGAGACGGGTTTGATTAGTTCTCCCTTTGTTTTCTACGCCCATGGCTTGGGAATAAGCCATGACAACCGCTACGCCGAACGCTGGCAGGAAGCTTTTTTTGACAATGAAAACGCCCGGTTGGGGCTTGACTATCTCCGAAAGGCGCTGCGTAGCGTGAAAAAATATCCCCGCGCGCCTACCTTTACCGAAGAGTACCTGCTGGCTTTTCAAGAAATGCGGACCTACTTTGATCAATAATTTTTACATACAGCTGACTGTTTCTGACGAGCAAAAGGCTTACGCCCGACAACTCGTGGAATATTCACTAGTCCACCACCGCGTGGCGAATATCTGGGACAAAGCCGACGCTAAAAGAAGCCACACCCGGATGCTTCGCTTCACGGGTAGCCTGGGTGAGGTAGTTTTTGCCGACCTGTATCAGTTGCCCCGCCCCCTGCGGTCCTTTGGCGCTAACGATGGTCAGGACTGGGGACAGGATTTCGTATTACAAACCGACGACGGCTTTTTTTCACTTGACATCAAAGCTATGAAAAGACAGACTGGCGTCCTCGGTACCGACTACGTCATGAATATCCCGGCCTCGCAACTCCACAAACCGAACTCCCGCACCACGCATTATTTCTGCCTCTCATTCCACCAGTCCGAGCAGGATGGTACCGTGGCTTCGTTGCTGGGTTTTGTGGATAAACAAGCTGTGGAAGACGGGAAACTGGGGATTTTGTACCAGGCAGGTACCAAACGTAAACGCGCCGACAGCACCGATTTCTTATTCCACGAAAACACTTACGAGATTGCGTTCGGCGACATCAGCGCCCCATTCGTTACGGACCGGATCCGAAGCTTACCCGGTTTCAGAATTTGTGTTTTAAAGCCTGGCTTCACGGGTCAATAAAAGAAAATGAAAGGGCCTCCCACCCCAGTTGAGGGCTACGAAGCACAAAAAGACCTCATTAAATGAGTAGTTTGCCCTATTTCAGGGACTTTGATAAGAAGTAAAAGCCCCACTCACACTCAACTACATGTCGTTTCCACCTTGTGCCCCTATCCGGTTAGACCGCGTACCCCAAAAGTCTATCCGCGAGTATATTCGTAATAAAGGGCTGTTCGTCTGCTCCGATTTTGACCAACTCAAAACGACCTGTTACAAAACCTCCGAACGTGAAACGTACCAGGTCCACTCGAAATCCTTTCTGGTTGAGGCCGATGTGGAGCACGTGTGGGGTACGTACCTGAGTATTTCACCCCGGGAGACGTGGCGGTGCCGAACTGTTAGTTTTGGCTGCATGTACTGCAAAAAAAGCAAAGCAATTACCTACACTCAGGACGAATACGGAGGCTTACGCGAAGGACAGGTACTGTTTCTCAACGTAGGGCTGTTATGGGGGTTGATCAATATTGCGGTTGCCCACCAGATTACCCGTATTAATAGGGCGGAAAAGTATATCGAGTTTTCGTACATCGAAGGTGGTGAAACCGAAGGTACCCAACGGCTTACCTTTTCCCAAACCCCAAGCGGCACCGAAATCGAGCATAAAACCACCTACCGAGGCAAGACTAAATCGCCTTTCCGGGAAAAAACCTTGTATCCTATTCTGCACGGAAAGGTTATTGCGGCCTTTCACCGGAACGTAAAACAGAAAGCACTGGCTGAGTCTCCGCAACTGCTATAAAAAAAAGAAAGCCCCAAACGAGGCTTCCTTTCCCAATCAATTACCTATGATAAAATCGTTATTCCGTGTTAAATATTATTAGGAATCTATGATCTGTGCCCTGATCCCTGGACTTTCTTAGACCCCTTCATACTCAGGAGACGAAAAAACTGGTAACATACCCTATATTCTTAAAAAATATTCTAGCGAAAAACTGCCAGGCTATTTCTACCAATGCAGCCCCCATCCGTTTACTATGTTTCACCAAGCATTGCTGATTATTCTGGTATTGTGGGGCACGCTATGCCACGCCCAGGTACGGGTCATTCTGGATACCGATATAGATTCGGACGTCGATGACGTGCAGGCGCTGGCCATGTTGCACACCTACCGTCAGGCCGGGCTAATTGATCTACTTGGCGTGGTGGTCACGAGCGACGATTCCTATTCGTTTGCCTGCGTGGATGCCATCAACACCTACTATGGACAGCCGGGTTTACGGATCGGTTTCTTGAAAAAGCAGGATTCTTTGCGTAGTTTTTCAAAATATACCCGACAGGTTACCGAAGAATTCCCCCACACGATAAAACAATCAGATCAAACCACCGAAGCAGCGACTTTATATCGCAAACTCTTGGCAGAAAGCCCGGACAACTCCGTAGTCCTGGTCACGATCGGTCATCTGACCAGTTTGCAAAACCTTCTTAAATCTCCCCCTGATGAAATATCAGCGCTGACAGGTCAGGAATTGGTAAAGAAAAAAGTAAACCGATGGCTATGTATGGGCGGTCAGTACCCGACTGGTAAGGAAGCCAATTTCTACCGTCCCGATCCCCAATCGACCGTGTATTGTCTGGATGTTTGGGAGCAGGAGGTGGTATTCTGCGGGTGGGAAGTGGGAAAGGAAATCCTGACCGGGGGTACCTACCTGAAAAGTCAGCTCCCCAAGAACAACCCCATGTACCGGGCCTATCAGTTGTATAACAACTTCGCGGGACGCCCCGCCTGGGATCAGGTGGCGGTGTTGCTGCTGGATGAAAAGGCTGATCAGTATTTTGAGTTTGAAACTAATGGCTACGTCGAAGTAGCGCCCGATGGCAGCAATACGTGGAAAGCAGGCGGGAAGAAAATGAAAAAAAACCACGCGTATGTCAAAATCAGGACAGGTACTTATCCTGAAACAATTGCCCGCTATATGGACGAATTGAGTAGGATGGAAAAAGCGGGCGAAAAATAGGCAGAGTATTTTTTCCATGAGCATTGATGCTTATCAATCACACCAACAGCCATAGCACCCGTATGTCAAAATTCACACGTTCTAAATCAATCCTTCTCCTGATTATTGGGTTATTGGGATTCTTTCCCTCAACAGCCCAAAACGTCGAACTCTACATCGCGGTGGATGGCAAGGATAGCAACGCCGGAACCCGAACGGCCCCATTGGCTACCTTTGGGGAAGCCCAAAAGAAAATAAGAAGTATCAAGGCTCCGGTGGTTGTCTATCTGCGAGGCGGAACTTACTACCTGCCGGAACCGGTGGTATTTCGCCCTGAAGATTCCCGAAAGCCTGGTGAAAAGGTAGATTACAGGGCATTTCCTGGAGAGAAGGTGATTATCAGTGGGGCAAAAGTACTTTCTCCTGCCTGGATTAAGGGCCCGGGTTCTATCCAGGTAGCTACTATGTCTGGGAAAAGTGCGTTTGATCAGCTGTTTCTCAATGGCAAATCCCTACGCATGGCCCGGTACCCCAACTACGATCCGACCAGTAGCCACTTCGGAGGGTATGCCGCCAATGTGCTCGACCCACAGCGGATTAAATCATGGAAAAATCCTGAGGGCGCCTACCTACATGCCTTGCACAAAAATGAATGGGGAGGCTACCACTACCGCGTACTGGGCGTACAATCCGACGGAACGCTCCAACTCAAAGGCGGGTACCAAAACAACCGCCAACTGGGGATGCACGCTACCTACCGCTTCATTGAAAACGTTTTTGAAGAATTGGATACCGCTGGCGAATGGTACTTCGACAAAACACGCCAGCAGCTTTTCCTATACCCGCCCTCCGGCACAGATCTAGCCCAAGCCCGGCTCGAATCCTCGCAGCTAAAACACCTGTTCGAATTTCGGGGAAGCGAAACGGCTCCCGTGAAGAACATTGCGCTGGAAGGCCTGGAATTGACGCATACGCTCCGCACTTTCATGGATACCCGGGAACCGCTGCTTCGCAGCGACTGGGCTATTTACCGCGGTGGCGCGGTGGTGATGGAAGGAACGGAAGATTGCGCCATCCGAACATGCCATTTTGTTGAGGTAGGGGGCAATGCGGTTTTCTTTAGTAACTACAACCGTCGAAGTGAGGTTTCGGGCTGCCACATCGAGTACGCCGGAGCCAGTGGCGTGTGCCTGGTAGGCGATCCGGGCGCAGTGCGTTCACCGAGTTTTGAGTACAATCAAACCGTGGCCTTCGCGCAGCTGGATAAACAGACCGGCCCCAAAACCAATAACTACCCCGCCGAATGTCGGGTTTATGATAATCTGATGCACGACCTGGGCCAGGTTGAAAAACAAGTGGCCGGGGTTCAGATTTCGATGGCCATGGACATCACGGTAAGACACAATACGATGTATCAGGTACCCCGCGCCGGAATTAATGTAAGCGAGGGTACCTGGGGCGGTCACGTGATTGAATTCAATGACGTTTTCGAGACTGTACTCGAAACCGGCGACCACGGGGCTTTCAACTCCTGGGGACGTGACCGATATTGGCAGCCCAAACGCTCCAACATGGACACACTGGTCGCCGCCCATCCCGAGCTGATTCTGCTGGATGCCGGAAAAACGACCCTAATTCGAAACAACCGATTCCGCTGTGACCACGGCTGGGACATCGATCTGGACGATGGCAGCAGTAACTACCATATATACAACAATGTGTGCCTGAATGGCGGCCTGAAGCTACGGGAGGGATTCCACCGCGTGGTGGAGAACAATGTCATCGTGAACAACTCTTTTCACCCCCACGTGTGGTTCAAAAACAGTGGAGATATATTCCGGAAAAACATCGTGCTTGCGCCCTACTATCCTATCCGGGTGCAGGATTGGGGCAAAGAGGTAGATTTCAATCTGTTCCCCGATCAGAAATCGCTCGAAAAAGCGCAACAGAACGGCACCGATGCCCACAGCCAGGCCGGGAACCCACTATTCATCAATCCCGAAAAAGGCAATTTCCAGGTCAAGCCGGAAAGTCCGGCGTTGACTCTGGGATTCAAAAATTTCCCCATGGATGAATTTGGCGTGGATTCGCCCGCTTTAAAAGCATTGGCTCAGTCCCCTCCCCTTCCCACCATCAATGCCGCCTATGTCGACAAGGCTACCGCTACCTTGGTTTGGCTGGGAGGAAAACTACGAAATGTCCATGGCCCAGGCGACCGCTCGGCCTACGGCCTGCCGGACGAAACGGGTATCATCATCGGGGAGGTACCCTCTGGGAGTATACTCGCCAAATCGCCCGTGCTATCCGGCGACGTGATCCGGAAAATGCAGAATAAAGAAATCCGGACGATTTCGGACCTTACAACCCTATACCGTGAAATCTCCTGGACGGGAAATGCAACGCTGGAAGTGATCAGAAATCAACAGGCACTGGTGGTTACCGTGCAATTCAAGTAAGGTACGCGCTAGCTGCCAATTGTCAGCGATGGGCGAATTCTGGCCTTCCCTGTACCTCGGCGGGCGGGCGGGTTTCGATCCACCATAGTTTGTCGA
>JBBRDE010000116.1:0-16765 GCA_038204185.1 Cytophagales bacterium | reverse complement strand
ACAATCGGATGAAAAACTGTACTATAAAATTAATGATCCAGAGAGTTATGTTTTACTTGAAAATTCATCGTCAGGTCAGCAAGAACTAATTCGTATAATTCAAGATATCTTTTTAGAGGTTTTGGAAGGCAAATCGATATTTAGAGTCTACGAAGAACCCGAATCTCACCTTTCACCAGTGGGGCAACTTGGTATCATTCAGCTTATTTCTATGTTGGCGAACCGTAATCCAGATAATCAAATTATCATTCCCACTCATACTCCCTATTTACTTTATGAGATAAATAATATGTTGAGGGCCAGCCAAATAGTAAAAAATAACCCAGAGTTAAAAGATGAAGTGAGTCAAATTCTCAAACCATACTATTGGCTTGATTTAGAAAATGTTAGTGCTTATCAATTAAATCGAGATGGGGAAATTGAGGATGCCAAGGATCTAGAATACCAAATGATCGATGGTGAGTTATTTGATAGGGTTACCAATAATACTAGCGATCAATTTGATAGCTTATTAAAGCTTCAAGACGCATGAGTACAGATTTGTTTACTGAATGTTTTGAAATCTTCAACGAAGGTAAATCATTCTACGAAAAGAGATCCTCTGCATCTGAAAATAGTTCATCGGTTCGAGTGAATTCCAAATATAAAACGGTTTGCCGTATAAAAGTTGATAAGGGTATTGTTAAAAAAGAAGATACTGGACAAGACCGTTGCGATTTCTTATTCGTAATTAAAGAACTGGATAGTAAGCTATTTTTGTTCGTAGAATTGAAGGGTGGTGGAATTAATGGCGAAGATGCCGCTGAGCAATTGACAAATACCATAGATTTCTTTATAAAAAAATATGGTTCTCCATCGCAAGACGACAAGATAATAGGTCTGGTCGTTGGTGGCCGAGCGACAGTTAGGATGATTGAAATCAAAGATAGGTTTAAGAAGAAATATGGCGGGGAACTGATTCATAAATCCGGGCACAAACAATCATACGAATTTTCATAAATACAGAACTTCTTTCTTCAAAATCCAATGAACCTCAAATTCATAGGTACCTACCTCATCCTGCTAATAACGCTGATCGCCTGTGACCCGGCGGCTGATTCGCCCGAAACGGCGAGGATCTACCTGCTGGCGACGCCCGATTGGGGAATTGAGGAAGTGTATGTCAACGATGCCCTGAGCTATAAAGATGGCAAAGGGGTGGCTAATTTCGGTGGAATTGTGTTCAACCGCTACATGGAAAGTGTGCAGTTTCAGGAAGACGGTGCCTTCGTAGGCAAGTATCCCGACTCGGAAAATGCTAATGTGCTGCAATGGGCCATTGATCCAGCAACCAAAACAATCCTCGTCACCGCGGCCGATACAGTGCAGGATAAGCGCTCCGGCTGGACGATCGCTCCCCAAAATGTCCGCGAAGATTCCTTCGAGATGACCACCGAAACCGCTGCCTTCGACTATCCCCGCGTGACGAAGATTCGACTGAAATTCAAGAAAAAAGATTGACGACCAAAAAAAGTAGTAAAAAGTACACGCTAATCTTCCTGCGACTTTCCGGTATTTCAAAGCCACGAAGAACTGGGATTGCCGGGTAAGAAGGTGTCAAATGTCTCAAATCCAACATTCCGCTATCCAACTACTTCATCAATGCATGGATTTGTCCGGTGCGGGAGCCGAGGCGTGGTAATCGTTGCGAATGAGCTCGGCGTACGATTCGAGCAGTTCAATTACGCGCTCCCGACTCTTTGAACGCACCACACAACCTACGTGATACTCTTCCTCCATGCGCCAAACTACTTCGGAATCGTTGAACGGCGCCAAGTCAGGCCACTGCTGACGGGCCAGCGAGATGATAATACCCGAGTAATCGCGCTGCAAGCGGGGAAGCTTAAAATCTTCGCCTCGCGCCACGGCAGTTTCCAACCGCGCCCACTCCTTCCAGAGATTGATGCCCGATGAAGCCTCCACCATGTTGGACAGGTGCGCGCCGCCCACGCGCGAAGAAGTTTCCAGAAAATAGTAGTGCCCGTCGTCGTGGCAGCGGATTACCTCGGTATGCGAGGCGCTGTGTTTCATGCCGAAGGCTTTGAGCACATCAACGGCCATCGTTTCCAGCGCGTGCCATTCTGCCGAGTCGAAAGCTACGGTGACAGAACGGAAAATACCGCCGCCGTGGGCCACATCAAATGGCGGGGCGATGTATTGGCTATTCCACGAAAAAACCACGCGCCCATTTAGGGTCAAAGAATCTACGTGGTAGACATGACCAGGCTTGTACTGTTCCACCAGGTACTCATGGCGACGATCGCCCAGGCTGTGGATGGCCTCCCACAGGTCGTGGTCGTTATGGAGTTTCTTGATTCCCGTAGCCGAAGCTTCGGAGCGGGGCTTGATCATCCAGGGGCCAGGATGCGAATGAATAAAATCATTGATGGCTTTGTCGTTAAAGAGCCCAATGAAACCGGGTACCCGAATGCCTGCCTCAGCGGCTTTGGTGCGCATGGCGAGTTTGTCGCGGAAGTATCGGGCGGTAGTTTGGCCCATGCCTGCAATGCGAAAATGTTCCCGTAGCAGGGCGGCTTTCTCCACGTCGAAGTCGTCCAGCGCCACGATGCGGTCGATGGGGCGGTCGCGCATGACGTGGGCTAGCCCGGCGATTACATTCTGCATATCGTAGGTGCCCTGAGAATTTTCTTCCACGTAGAAAAACTCGTCGATTGAGTCGCGTACCCAGGGTTTGTCTTGAAGCTTTTTAGCAGTCAGTAAGTAGACTGTATTACCCTGCTCTTTGCAGGCGCGCATAAAGTCGTTTCCTTTAAAGAAGGTAGAAACGCAAAGAAAAGTGAGGGGTCGGGGCATAGGAGTTGATGCGTTTGGAATTGATGAGTCTATGAGTGCGAGGGTTTAAAGAATAGGAATTGCTACCGCTATGCTGCAAAATACAGAAACTCATAAACTTTACACTCATAAACTCATAAACTTTGAACTCAGCCCATTGAGCTCAAAAACTCCACCAACAGCCGCACCCCAAAGGCCGTTCCAGCGCGATTGGGGGTGAATTCCAGATCACCGAAGGCCGTACCCGCGATGTCGAGGTGCGCCCAGGCAGGGTGTTCGTCGGTGAATACTTCCAGAAACTTGGCGGCTACGATGGCCCCGGCGATGGGTTTGCCATGGTAGTTGCGGACATCCGCCACATCCGATTTGATTTCATCCTGATATTCATCCCAGATCGGCAGTCGCCACAGACGCTCGCCCGTGCGGTCGCCAGCTGCGGCCAGTTGTGCGGCCAGGGCGTCGTTAGCGGTAAAGAGTCCGGCTGCCGCGTAGCCGAGGGTCTGCACCACGCTACCCGTGAGGGTAGCCAGGTCCAGTAGTACGTCGGGTTGATAGTTTTTAAGGGCATAACTGAGGCCATCGGCCAGAATAAGACGGCCTTCAGCGTCGGTATCGATCACTTCGATGGTTTTGCCCGAGTAGGAGTCAATCACGTCGCCCGGCTTAGTGCTCGCGCCGTCCACGCAGTTCTCGGTAGAAGGTACAATCCCAACGATATGCACAGGGAGTTCCAGCCGGGCGGCCAGTTCCACGGTGCCCAGCACGGCAGCGGCTCCACCCATATCGCTTTTCATCAAGTGCATGTTAGCCGAGTTTTTGATCGAAATCCCGCCCGTATCGAAGGTCACGCCCTTGCCTACCAGTACCACGGTTTTCTCATACTTCTCGGGACGGTATTCGGTTACGATCATCACGGGAGGTTCTTCGCTGCCCTTGCTTACCGAGAGTAGCGCGTGTACACCCAGCGCCTGCAGGGAGTCTTTTTCCAGAATTGTTACCTTGTAATTATGTTTTCGCCCCGATTCCAGCGCCCACTCGGCCAGGATGCGCGGTGGCTTTTTATTGGCAGGCGCGTTCATCAGGTCCATCACCCGCATCTGCACGGCAGCGGTGGCTTTGCCTTTGGTGATCGCTCGTTCGGCTTCGCTGTTTTTTTCGTTAACCCAGACCATCAGGGTACCCTCTTTGCCGAAAAATTTGCTGTACGGCTTTTCTTCCGTTTTGTACAAGTTCAACTTGTAGCCACCCAGCATAGTCCCGTTGATGGCGGCTTCGATCCACTCGTTAGAGAGGCCGCGGGCATCGAGGGTGATGGCGTCGGGCCAGCGGTCTTTGCGCTGGTGAAAGAGCATTCGCAGGGATTTCAATACAGTGATGGCCGTGGGATTTTTTCCCAAACCCAGCCAGAGTTCGTGTTCCAAGGGCCACCACACTTCGCCTTTCTCGGCTTTGAAAATAGAGGGTAGGTTCGATTCCTGATCTTTAATGTATAGACTGATGGTCAGGTTGGTCGTTTGTGAGGAAGTGATTAGGGAGATTTTCATTCGGGTAAGTCGATTGCGTATGGGTAAAGCCAAAGTTACGCAGACCTTTTGAAAAAGGGGGGGACTCGCTGAGAAATGCATATCTATCACCAGACACTTACAGTAAATTCCTTCCTCTTCGCTATTTTAGGAGATGTATGTCAAGCCCAACCCTTCCCATGCTAACGATTCCTCATGTACTGCTTTTGATTTCGTTTTGGCTCTTATCTTCAAGTCCCGTCCAAGCCCAACCCCCCAATATCGTTATAATGCTCAGCGATGATCAGGGATGGGGCGATCTGAGTGTAAGCGGCAATACGAATATCCATACGCCTAATATTGATAAAATTGCCAAAAAGGGAGCCCAGTTCGACCGTTTCTACGTACAGCCCGTTTGCTCGCCGACCCGCGCCGAACTGCTCACGGGGCGTTACCATCCGCGCATGGGTGTCCGAAGTACCTCCGAAGGCGGGGAGCGGTTTAATCTGGACGAAACTACGCTGGCCGATGCCTTCAAAAAAGCGGGTTATGCCACGGCGGCCTTTGGCAAATGGCATAGCGGAATGCAGTATCCCTACCATCCGAATGGGCGGGGATTTGATGAATTCTACGGGTTTTGCTCCGGTCACTGGGGCGACTATTTTAGCCCGATGCTGGAGCACAACGGAGCCATCACGCAAGGGAACGGCTTCCTGGCCGACGACCTGACCGAGCGGGCAATGACTTACATGGAAGCACACAGAAACCAGCCGTTTCTGGTGTACGTACCCTTCAATACGCCACATTCGCCCATGCAGGTACCTGATCGCTGGTGGAATGAATTTAAAAATAAACCTCTGGCAATGACTGCCGCCAAAGGAGTTGGGGAAGATGCTGACTTCACCCGGGCGGCTCTGGCGATGTGCGAGAATATTGACTGGAACGTGGGGCGGATTATGGAAAAATTGCAGGAATTGAAGCTGGAAGAAAACACAATTGTCATCTATTTCAGCGATAACGGCCCCAATGCCTTCCGCTGGAATGGCGGCATGAAAGGTAAAAAAGGCTCGACCGACGAGGGCGGCGTCCGTTCGCCGCTGCTGATGCAGTACCCAAAAGGAATCAAGCCTGGTACGAAAATCAACGAAATCGCGGGCGTCATCGACCTGCTGCCTACTTTGGTAGATATGACAGGAATCTCCTTTCAACCTCCCAAACCCCTGGATGGCGTGAGCCTTAAGCCGCTGCTACTCCAGAAGGGTACCTTTGACAAAAATCGCCTGTTGTACAATTATTGGAGCGGACAAACCAGCGTGCGCAGCCAACAGTACCGGCTCGATAGTAGGGGTAAACTTTACGATATGGTGGCCGATCCGGGGCAAACCACCGATATCTCCGCGAAAAAACCGGAGGTGTCAGCGCGCTTGAAAACGGCGGTGAATCAATGGAAAGCGGAGGTTCTGCCGGGTATTGCCGGTAAAGATCAACGTACGTTTCCGGTCGGGCATCCCGACTTCGCTTTCACGCAGCTACCCGCCCGGGATGCCCGGCCCGAAGGAAAAATCAAGCGGTCGAGCGTACATCCCAACTGCACTTTCATGACAAACTGGATCCAGCCCGAAGATGCCATCGTGTGGGAAGTGGAAGTTGTCGAAGACGGGGATTTTGAGGCCGTGATTTACTACACTTGTGCGCTTGAAAACGTAGGTTCAACGTTTCGTTTATCTTTTGGTGAAAACAGTCTGCTGGGTAAAATCACCGAAGCCCACGACCCGCCGCTGCGCGGCATGGAGCAGGACCGTGCAGTTCGCATCGAATCCTACGTGAAAGATTTCAAGCCATTGAAAATAGGTACCCTTCACCTAGAAAAAGGCACGGGCCACCTGACGCTGAAAGCTGTGGATATCGCTGGGGTACAGGTGATGGATTTCCGGTTGCTGATGCTGGAACGGGTGAAGTGAAGCCGGATTATTTCAAATGCTCCTTCAATTCATTCATAACGAGTGAGGGCGCAATTCCCTCGTACAGGATTCGATACACCGACTCGGTGATTGGCATGAGTACCTGATGTTGTTCATTCATGGCGTGGATACTTTTGGCGGCGTAATACCCTTCGGCAACCATTTTCATTTCGAGCTGGGCGGCCTTTACGCTGTATCCCCGGCCGATCATATTACCAAACAGGCGATTGCGACTGAATTGTGAATAGGCCGTTACTAGCAAATCGCCCAGGTAGGCTGAGGCGCTCATTTCCCGCTCGCGCGGGTCGACGGCCGTTACGAAACGCCGGATTTCGAGCATGGCGTTGGACACCATGACCGCCTGGAAATTATCGCCATAACCCAACCCGTGGGTAATTCCACAAGCCAGCGCGACGATATTCTTCATGACGGCAGCATACTCTACGCCGTAAAGATCCGCCAGTGGGTTAGCAGTGACGTAGCGGCAGGTCATCAGCCGGGCGAAGTCTGCCGCACAGGCGGGATTGGTAGAAGCGATGGTAAGGTACGACTGTTTCTCCAGCGCCACCTCTTCGGCGTGGCAGGGCCCGGCAATGATGCACATATCATCCAGGGGTACCCCATAGGTTTCCTCCATCCAGTCGGTCACCAGTAGGTTGCGGTCAGGAATCATGCCTTTGATCGCCGATACGATCCGCTTTTTTGCCAGGTCCGCGGACTTGAGTTGCAGTAGGGGTTCCTGAATGAAAGCCGCCGGCAGGGCCAATACTACGTAGTCGGCGCCCCGGACGGCATCCCTGATTTTTCCGCAGGGCCTCACCCGTCTGGGTGATAGGTACACGTCGCTCAGGTAACGTGGGTTGTGGTGGTAGGTTTTGATATGGTCGATGTCGGCCTGGCTGCGCAGCCACCACCGTACCTGCACCTGGGGTTGTTCGCTCAAAATCTTGACCAGGGCCGTAGCCCAACTTCCGCCCCCGATGACGGCTACCTTCTCCTGTTTGGTTTGATTCATGCGCTAATTTTTCCTTTGGGTAAGTTCTTGGGTGACTTTTTTAAGAAAGCGGCCTCTAAACTTTGAAATGTATTAAAAAAACAGTTCATTAGGTACCAATATTCCTTCCATTTTTTTTCACCCTTATTTATAACATGCGTATGAGCAAGTTTGATGATTTGATGGCCACCTATGCGGGCGAGGCCAAAAAAATCGGCGTTTCGGTTGATTCCGAACTGTTGTCGAAGGTAACCAAAGGGCTGGGTCCCTCGATTTACAATGCCGATTCGGCCAAAGTTTCATGCAGTGACCAGTCCGAACTGGATCGCGTAAAGGCCAATTTTTTAATCAAGAAACTAAATTTGGCCGATGGGCCGCAGCTTGACCATGCCCTGAAAGAGGTATGCGAAACATTTGGTACCTCCAACCGCAACAAGTACCGTGCTTTGTTCTACTACCTGCTGGTGAAAAAACTCGGTAAGGAATCCCAGTATGCCTGAGCGAGGTTCAAACATAAAAAACCCTTGCGGTAAGACCGCAGGGGTTTCCATTTCTTAACCTAAACTAAATCGAATTAATACGCTTACAGAACGCATCAATTGCTATTTTCTTTTGAGTTAGGTCCATCTTTTTTTGTCTCAGGTGCTTTTTTTACAATCTTGTCGCCGTCTTTGAGCCGCTTGGATACAACGATGAAAGGCCCGGCCACAACTTGTTCCCCTGCCTTCAACCCCGAGGTAATCTGAATATTTTCGAAGTCACTAATACCGGTTTCCACTTGCCGGACTTTAGCTACCCCTGCACTATCTACAAACACTACTTCCTTCACGGGTTCCTGATTCTTGACAGACTTGTCTTTTTCAGCGCTGGCGTTCGGATTGTCCGAGTCGTTGGATTTCTTTAACTCCGGATCAGGCTTGTTGTCGCGCGTGGTGACGGCCGCGATGGGAACCGACATTACCCCGGACCTACGATCGGTAATGATATCAACGGAGGCCGTCATACCCGGCTTGAAGGGATAGGAACGTTTGCCTCGGCTGGCCATAAGATCCTGAAAAGATTCGTTGAGAATCTTGATCTTCACCTCAAATTCCGTCACAGCGTCGGCCGATATGTTGCCGCCGCCGGGTCCGGTAAGGCCGCTGGCTGTGTTGGCGATTTCCGTCACCCTACCTCTGAATTTACGCCCCGTGCCGCTGTAAGCGTCAACATCAATATCGGCGGTATCACCTACGGTAACCCGTACAATGTCATTTTCATTGACGTTCACCCTTACTTCCATATTACTCAGGTTGGCAATGCGCATCAGTTCCGTACCTGCCATCTGGCTTGTCCCAACAACGCGCTCACCCACTTCTACGTTTAACAGCGATATTACGCCGTTTACGGGGGCGAAAATGGTCGTTTTTCGCAGATTTTCGGCAGCATCACGTAAACCCGCCTGGGAACTTTTCACATTAAATTGGGCCGCCGATATATTGGCCTTGGCGGCTTCGATGTCCTGCTGGGCCACTTGGTAGTTGGCTCTGATTTGTTCAAAATCGGAGGCTGATATGACCTTGTCTTCGTATAACTTTTTATTACGGTCGAAGTCGGCCTTGGCGCGAAGCATCCGGGCTTCGGACTGCGCGAGAGCCGCCTTGGTCTGCTCGGCGTTAGCTTTGCTGGAATTGACCGTAGCCTGTGCCCTGGCAAAAAGCGATTCGTAGTTGTCGGGTCGGATTTTAAGCAGAAGTTGCCCTTGTTTTACTGAATCGCCCTCCTCTACGTACAGGGCTGTAATTTCGCCCGATACATCAGGGCTTAGTTTTACCTCCACTTCGGGTTGCACCCGGCCCGAGGCGCTGACTCGCTCGATGATGTCATTTTGCTTCACTGTGACAAATTCTACCTCCGTGGGTTTTTCCTGTCCGATCCAGCCGGCCGCTTTGGCTATGAAAAGGCCAGCCACGAGCAGCACGACGGTGCCGCCCAATATCCACCATATGTTATTTGAAGATTTACGCGCCATGGGTACTAATTAGTGAATGATAGAATGAGGGAATAAAGTTGAATGTTCAAGGGTTAACGGTCAAGGGTTGACGGATTTTTTTAGGAAGATGCTGGAAAGCCATTAACCGTTGACCTTTTACCCTTCACGATTACCGTTAACCCCATTTTCCTACTCCGCTGTAATCGGTTTATTCATGTAAAAGTCAAGAACTTTGGTACGGAATATATAATCGTATTTCGTCTGGATCAAATTAGAGCGGGCGCGATCCAGGTTGGCTTTGGCAATGTTGTACTCTGCGGCATTGATGGCCCCAGCTCCGAAGCGGCTCTCAGCTACCCGAAAGGCTTCTTCCAGAGCCCGAACCTGATTGGCCGTAGCACTGTACCGCTTTCCTGAATTACTCATGTCGATGTAGGCCTGTTCCACATCCTGACGAATCTGTTGCGTCACAATTTCAGACTGTACTTCCAGATTTTGCTGCTGAATGCGGGCGTTGGCTACCCGGTATTTGGTTTGAAAATTAGTGAAAATAGGTACCCTGAGGCTCAGATTCAAAGAGGAGTTGCGGTTGAAATTCAGCTGATCCAGGTAGTTGAACGTTTGTTCGGATCCGTTGGGAACAGTCACCACATCCGTGATCGGAAACGTAAACTCCCCCGCCTGCACGAACCGGGTCTGGGAAATCACCTGTCTGGTGGTGAAGCCTGTGCCGTCGGCTACAAAGCGCTGCTTAGGTGCCGCGCTGGAAAAGGCCGTACTGATACCCCCACTGAACGTGAGGCTGGGCAAACCCTGGGCTTTGGCTATCTCGATGGCCTGGGCGGCGGACTGGACCCGAAGCCCGGCTGCCTGCATTTGGGGCAAGTTATTCACCGCCGTCTCAAACACCTCGTTTACCGTAGATTCGTAAGCCCGCAGGGTCGGATCGGGCGCATTCATGGTCATAACCTCGATAGATTCGCTGCCCTTTACATTCATCAGCTGCTTGAGGCTCAGCTTGGCCGACTCGACGCTATTCTGGGCGTTTACCAGCGTGAGCTCATCATTGGCAAGCTGGGCCCGCAAATCGAACAACTGACTTTCGGCCAGTGACCCCGCGTCTACCAGCCGCTGGGTACGGTCTAGTTGCAGCTGGGTGGCAACCCCCTGCTGCCGGGCCGCCTCGATAAGTTCCTGACTGGAAATGACCTGTAGATAAGCCAGAGCTACATTCAGGATGATGTCGTTGCGGGTAGCAGCCAGGTCTTTTTCGCTGGCTTGTAAGGTAAGACCGTTTTGCTTGATATTATTCTGAAGCTGAAACCCATTGAATAGGGTTACGCCGGAATTCAGGCTGTAGTTATTAAAGCTGATATTCTGCTGGACAAACTGGTTGGTAAAAGGGTCAATGTTCCGGCCAAAGCTGAATCCCTGGGAAGCGTTGAACCCCAGGCTCGGCCAGCGCTGCCACTTGGATTGGATCAGGTTGTTTTCATTGGCACTTACTTGAAAGCCGGCCTGCTTGATCTGGAGGTTGTTCTGTAACGCTATCTGCACACATTCTTCGAGGGTGAGGGCTTGCTGATTCGCTGCCTTGTCCTGTGTAGTGACTTGCGCCAGGGTGGGGTTGAAGCCGTCCGCCAGCACGAGGCAAAGTATGAAAGCGGTAGTACGTAAAAAATCCATCTTGGTCTTTTAAGTTTAAAGATCAATATTACAAGATGATTGAGGAAACACCCATCCTTTTGGGACGGGCGGTTGTCAGGATTGGTAAAACGGGCGTTTCGACTGATTAGTTAGACACGTTTAGAGATGGAATGTAATTGAGCCCACCAGTCAATGCTGTATTCAAACAACTATATTGCAAAACAGATGCTACATTTTTCAAAATACCCTGCCTTCATGAAATCAGCCCCGTGGTCAATGCCTTTGCTTTATAGCTTAATAGCCTGTGCAGGCCACATCCTTGTAAGTTGCTCAACGCCTGAAAAAGCCCCCCCCGAGCAGTCGATAAGCAGCATCATGTCGGGCGTGGACAGCCTGGTGGGTAAGCCGGAGTACCTCACTACCCCCTTCGTCACCGCGGGCGACCGGCTGTATATGATCGGTACGCAGGACGGGCAATTTCCCGATTTGGGCTGGCATGTGGCCGGTGAAATGGGCGGCATTTGGGACCATCCCATCAAACTGCTGGACGGCTTTACGGCGGCTGTTTCCGTGAATGGAAAAAGCCAGTGTCTCGATCAGGCTGACTCGTTTATCAATTATCCTTTTGCCAACAAGCATATTTTCAAATCATCGGAAACGGGCCTGGGCGTCGAGCGATTCCAATATGTACCCGATGGCCAGGAGGTTATATTTGTGGAATATAGCTTTATCAACGAAACTTCGGAAGACAAGAAAATAGACTTTTCCTGGACGGCCTACACCGACCTGCGCCCCACCTGGCTCGGCGAGCGTACCAACATGAACGACAGCGGCGACTTCGCTACCTGGGACGAGGGAAACCAAAGCTGGGCAGCTCAGGACAGTCTCAATGCGTGGTTTGTCCGGGTAGGGTCGTCGGTAAAGCCGAGTTCCCACGGGCAAGGTATCCCCTCCTGCCTCTACCAACCCAAAGGAAAAGGTTGCCGGGCAGGGTTGACCTATACGCTGGAAATTCCGGCGGGCGGACGCATGAGTGTGCCGATAACCATCGCCGGATCATTCAAGTCATCGGAGGCGGCTAAGCAGACCTACCTTTCGGCACAGATATTGGCCTTGAAACACCTTCAAACCAAAAAAGCAAGATACGGGACACTGGCCCAAAAATCAAAATTGACCATTCCCGACAAAGACCTGGAAAAGGCCTTTCGCTGGGTCAAATACAATACCGACTGGCTGGTGCGCGACGTACCCGAAATAGGGCGCGGCCTGTCGGCGGGCCTGCCCGACTACCCCTGGTGGTTCGGGGTAGACAACGAGTACACCCTGCAGGGAGCCATGGCCACCGGGCGCGCCGACCTGGCGTTCAGTACGGTGGAACTCTTGAACCGGTTATCTAAAAAAGCCAATGGCAATGGTAGGATCGTCCATGAAGTGTCCACGAATGGAGCCGTCTTCAATCCCGGTAACGTCAACGAAACCCCGCAGTTTGCTTCGCTCATCTGGACCATGTACCGCTGGTCGGGCAACAGGGGATTCCTGGCTGCTTACTTTCCGGTAGTTAAAAACGGTCTTGCGTGGCTTCTTGAAAAAAACGATAAGGACGGTAATCTGTTCCCCGATGGTTTTGGCATGATGGAAATCCACGGTATGAATAGTGAAATGGTGGATGTAGCGTCCTACACCCAGAAGGCTTTTGCCGATGCCGCTGACATGGCTACTGAATTGGGTGAGAACGAGATGGTACAGAAATACCAAACGCTGGCTACTCGGCTCAAAGACAAAATCAATACCGATTTCTGGGTACCCGAGTACAATTCCTTCGCCGACTTCATAGGTACCCCGCAGCAAGCGCTTCGTCTGCTCGACGATGCCATCGTGCGGGCCGATACCCTGAAAAAGCCCTGGGCCGTGTCCGAATTGAGAGCCACCCGCGCCAAAATCAAAAAACTTCCGCCCGACCGCAAGCAGGGATTCGTTCTGCATCATAATTGGGTAGTCAATACGCCCATGGAAATGGGCATCGCGGACACGGCCAAAGCCATTACCGCGCTAAAAACCGGGAGCAAATTCGTGAATCCGTACGGGATGTTTGTGACAGGCATCGACAGGGATAAAACGTCTGGACGGGATGCGGGTTCGTTTGGCAAAGCGCGTAAAGTGTTCACCTACACCGGCGCCGTGATGACCCTGCCCACGGGCGTGCAGGCCGTAGCCGAGAATAATTACGGCCGCCCCGATGCGGCGCTGGACTACCTCAAACGAATCACCCGCTCGTTCAGCTACGCCTTGCCGGGCTCTATTTACGAAGTGTCGCCCGACTACGGCATGATGACCCAGGCCTGGAATCTTTATAGCTTCGCCGTGCCCATCGTGACGCAGTTTTTTGGTATCCAGCCTTTTGCCGCCCGCAAGTCCGTGCGTATTCAGCCCCAAATGCCTACCACCTGGAAGGAAGCCAGTCTGGAAAATGTACTTATCGCGAAAAACCGGCTCAGTATTGAATTTTCCCGAACCGCTGCCTACCGGGAAATTATCCTGGATCAAACCGAGCCCGACTGGACGCTGACGGTTGCTTTCCCGCGGGGTACCTTCAGAACCTGGGAGGTAAATGGTAAGAAAGTGTCGCCAAAAAGGGTCGGAAATTTCGACGAAGTGCAGGTTTCGGGCATCCGGGCTACCCTCCAGCTGGCGAATTAGGGTACCCTACCTACCTTCCCGACCCAAAAAAGGAACTAACTTTGTAAAACGGAACGTTAGATTCCGATATAATTTAACCAAAATCGGAAGGCGTTGAACCTTCGCAGATTACGAACATGAGCAAACACGGAAGAATACTGGTCGCCATGAGTGGCGGCATCGATAGCTCGCTGGCGGCAGTGATGCTGCACGAAGAGGGCTACGAGGTCATCGGCATGACCATGAAAACCTGGGACTACGCCGGCAGCGGCGGTACCAAAAAAGAAACGGGCTGCTGCTCGTTGGATTCCATCAACGATGCTCGCTCTATTGCCGTAGAATTGGGTTTCCCCCATTACATTCTCGACATCCGCGCCGAATTCGGCGATTACGTCATCGACCATTTTACGGGCGAGTACCTCGAAGGCCGCACGCCGAATCCCTGTGTGCTCTGCAACACGCACATTAAGTGGGATGCGTTGCTGCGCCGTGCCGATCGGCTTGATTGCCAATCCATCGCAACGGGTCACTATGCCAATATCCGGGAATTGAACCAGGGTACCCCCGACAGCCGCTACGTGCTTTCCAAAGGGATCGACGCCTGGAAAGACCAAAGCTATGTGTTGTGGGGCGTGTCGCAGGAAAGCCTGGCCCGTACCAAACTGCCGCTGGGGTACCTCCACAAAAGTGAGATTCGGGAAATGGCCAAAGAGCGCGGCTTTATGGATCTGGTTAATAAATCCGAAAGTTATGAAATCTGCTTCGTGCCCGACAACGACTACCGGGGTTTTCTCAAGCACCGGATTCCCGGCCTGGAAGCTCAGGTTGCGGGTGGCAATTTTGTGACGCAGGAAGGAAAAGTATTGGGCCAGCACGAAGGGTACCCCTTCTACACTGTAGGTCAGCGTAAGGGTCTGGGCATCGCTCTCGGCCGTGCTGTGTTCGTGACCGAAATCCGGAAAGATTCTAACGAGGTTGTACTGGGTGATCTGCCTGATTTGTACCGCAATGGTATGTACGTCAGCAAACTCAATATGCAGAAGTACCCCTCCCTCGATCAACCGCTAGAAACGGTGACCAAAGTGCGCTACAAGCACGATGGTACCCCCGCCACGGTCGTGCAGGAAGGCCCTGACCGCATCCGCGTGGATTTCCACGATGGTGTCAACGGCATCGCCCCCGGTCAGGCGGCTGTATTTTACGAAGGCGATGACGTAGTAGGCGGCGGCTGGATTACGAAGAGCTACAAACAATGAAAGAATTTTGGAATGAGTGAATGTCGGAAGCTTATTATCGATTATATTCCGACATTCACTCATTCACAATCATTTCCCCATGTCCACCATCACCATCGAATACTGCCCCAAGTGTGGATGGCTGTTGCGGGCTTCTTGGCTGGCGCAGGAATTACTGACTACCTTCGCCGACGAGTTGTACGGCGTCACGCTGCATCCTTCGGAAGTGGCCGGGCGGTTCATGGTGACGTTGGGCGAAGAGGTACTCTGGGATCGCAAGCGGGAGGGCCGATTTCCCGAACCCAAAGAGCTTAAGCAGCTAGTCCGCGATCGTGTGGCCCCCGAAAAATCCCTGGGTCATAGCGATCGGAAAGAATAACACCCAGGTCTTCCTCCGTACAATAATTTTTATAGATGGGACAATACTCCCTCGTGGTGTGGATACTTCACCACGAGCATGTCCCGTTTACAAGCCCAGGGTAACTTGTGCAGTTTTGGTTATTATGTTAATGTGAATATCTTATTATCAACCAGTTGTAATTAATACTTTAAATCTTCCAGGTTGGAAAACGATGCGTCAGAAAGGGAATGGTTTGATTGTTTTAGTTAGGCAGGGTATCAATGTCATATCGATATTGAACAAAAAATCTTCAAACTAAACCTATTGACTACTATGTCTGATAAACTGAAAAATCTGGATGACCTGCTGGAACATCAACTGAAAGATCTGTACAGCGCCGAAACGCAAATCATCAAAGCTTTACCGAAAATGGTGAACAAGGCGACTGACCAGAAATTGAAGGACGCCTTCAACCTACACCTGCAGCAAACCGAGGAGCAGAAGGTACGCCTTGAACAAGCCTGCGAGAAACTGGGTATTAAACCTACGGGCGAAACCTGCAAGGCAATCAAAGGAATTATCGAGGAAGCCGCCGATTTCATGGAAGAGGATGCCGTAGACGCCGTGATGGACGCTGGCCTGATTGCCGAAGCGCAACGCGTGGAGCACTACGAAATTTCGGGCTACGGCACCGCTCACCGCTACGCCGTGCAACTTGGCCACACCGAAGTAGCCGCTCTGCTGGCTAAAACGCTGGAAGAAGAAAAAGATACCGATGAAAAATTGAATGACCTGGCCATTGAGAAAATCAATGTAAAAGCCGCTTAATTGATTTTTTTGTAAGTATGCAAATCCGTTTCGTCGCACAATCGTGTGACAAGGCGGATTTGCTGTTTTAAAAGCTAGTGTTTCAGGAACCCAGTAATGGGAAGTACCGCTCCCGAATCACGTTCCTGTGGTGAATCGCGTGCCCGACAACCACAAAGCCCATCGCCCCGGCCGAGATAATGGACGTCGAAGCCTGGCCGGAACGTTGTAACATGACGTCGTTGAAGTTTTGAAATTGCGCCAGCGTTGCGGCCCGCACGATTTCGTATTCGTCCAGCAAATCTTCGAGCTTTCGTTGAGCAGCCAGAGTATTTCGGGCGTAGTCGTTTTCCTCAAAGCCCGGCAACGGCGTCTGGTCGTTTCGGGCGAAGCGCAAGGCCCGGTAGCTCATAATGCGTTCGGTGTCGATGCAATGTTGGATCATGTCTTTGACTGTCCACTTACCCGGTGCATAAACGGAATCTTTGAGGGCTTCCAGCGAATCAATATCTGAAAAAAGCGCTTCGGGCGAGTGCGTTTCAAGGGCTTCCAGCAAGTCGATATCCTCCACCAAATTGATGTAGCGGTCGAAGAAAGCGGGCATGGGATCAATATCTGATCTTTTCATAGCGATAGGTTAAGTTGATTTTTTGGGAGAAATTTAGTTGGCAATATCTACTTTCACGCGCTTTCCCTTCAATTTTTCCTGTTTCAGGTGTGCCAGTACCTTGTCAATTTTGGTCCGCTTTACGGCAGCAAAGGAAGACTCGTCCTTCACTTCGATCAAGCCCAGCTCGTC
>JBBRDE010000115.1:0-16772 GCA_038204185.1 Cytophagales bacterium | reverse complement strand
GGTCGAGACGCGGTAATAAGCCACATATTCATTGTCGTCTTTGGACATCGTGAAATTCAACTTTGTTGAATAAGTTGAAGAGCCGAAAATACACGAACCGGGGCGATTTAACAGACCATGGACGAGCGTCAAAGGTTTGTTATTCCTTTGTGATTTTTGGAAATACTTTTTACTAGGGTAATTGGCCGAAGATGCAACAGTTCGAATTCCGACCCAAACAACTGGATTAGTTTGGGTCGGGTAGGGGAGAGAAGGGGGCTCTTACAGTCGTTGACAAAAGCGATGGGAGAGCCTATGGGGTGAATTGATTATTGGTATTTCACAATCTACCGTCTCCAAAGTGCTGGCATTCCAAGCCAACTAGTAATTGAGCGAGTTGTAATAGCAGACTAGGGCAGGAAAATTGCGCTTGTGAAGTCAAAGCTAGATGGTACCATACTGTAAAATAGGAAAGGCTGGAAGTGCCCAAGATTGCCTTTTTTGCGTACTTTTGATCAAAATAAAGGGGCAGGTTACCTGCAAGAGTGGTACAATCCTGTCCGGAATTTTGATACATACGACCGCATGCGCCCCACCCCAACAACCCTTCCTCAATCAGAACCTCTCATTTTATCCCCTTGCGGTATTCGGCGCGGCTCGATGGATAGCTCTGTATTCAAAATGTATGTATTCGGAATGCTGTTTCTCGAAAGTCTATTTCCTGGATTTTACGCTTCCGGTAAAACCCAGGGAATGGAATTCTGCTATCTGAACAAATTCCAGCGCGTCGGCTCACTGGTCGCGGTGAATTCCTCCCTGGCCGAACTCAACCGCCCCTAGCCATGCTCCCGATCAACCTGAACGATTTATTGGGTGCCAGGACGGTGGAATCCAACCGCATCGAGTTTAAGGAAGGCTGGAATCCCGATGCGATCTACCGCAGCATCTGCGCCTTTGCCAACGACTTCGACAACACCGGCGGCGGGTACATCGTCATTGGCGTGGCCGAGGAGCAGGGCCGCGCCCACCGCCCGGTGAAGGGGCTGACGACCGATGAGATTGCCCGGATTCAACGCGAGATGATCGGCTTCGACAACCTGATCAGGCCCGTGTACCATCCCCGGCTTTTCATCGAGGAAGTGGACGATGCGCAGATCATCGTGCTGTGGGTGCCGGGCAGCGCCACCCGGCCGCACGAAGCGCCGGAAAGCGTGAAGTCCGCCCACAAGACCTACCACTACTACCTGCGGCAGTTCGCCAGTTCGGTCAAGGCTAGTCCCGCCCAGAAGCAGGAACTTATCGCTCTGACCAACCAGGTGCCGTTCGACGATCGCCCCAATACCCTGGCGTCGCTGGCCGACATCTCGCTGCTCTGGATCAAGGAGTACCTGCGGGTGTCGCGAGCGCGGCTGTTCGAGCAGGTCGACGCGCTACCGACGGCGGCTCTTCTCGAACAGATGGAGCTACTCAGCGGTCCGCCCGAACACCGGTTCCCGCGCAACGTGGCCCTGATGCTGTTCTGCGAGACACCGGAGAAGTTCTTCCCCTACACCTACATCGAACTGGTGGACTTCCAGCGCGGCGGGGTGGCAAGACCTTCACCGAATACACCTTCCGGGGGCCGGTGCAGAATCAAATCCGGCAGTTGATGGACAGGCTGCGCACGCTGGCGCTGGTCGAGAAGGTGATCAAGGTCGAGTACCAGTCCGAATCGCTGCGGCCGTGGAGCTATCCCGTGCGGGCCGTTGAGGAGGCCATCGCCAATTGCATTTTCCACCGTGACTACCAGCGGCATGACCCCGTGCGTGTGTTCCTGCATCCTGACCGCCTTATATTTCTGAACGGGGGCGGTCCCGACCGTGCCATCCGGCCCGAGGACTTCGCCACCGGACGGGTGCAGCCGCGCCACTACCGTAACCGTCGCCTGGGCAGCTTCCTGAAAGCCCTGCAACTCACCGAGGGCTACGCCACGGGTATCCGGCTTATCCTCGACGAAATGGCCGCCAACGGCTCGGAACCGCCCGTATTCACCACAAACGGGGAAAGGACTTTCTTTGAAGTGGAGTTCAAGCTACATCCAGCGTTTGCAGATATGGAAGGCAGTGAACCAAGTCCGCTAAGGGAAAGCCTGGAAAAGACTTCATTTTCGATTCCGTTGACTGATGCTGAAAAGGATGAGTTTGCTGCCCAGGTTCCTGTGTTGAGCCCCCCCAGCGTCGGCATGCTGCGTAATTTGAGTGGAAATCGACAGCTTAGTCGAAAAGAACTGTTGACGGGTGCCGGCATCGCCAACCATAGCGACAGTGTCAAGCGACACGTAGAGCCGCTTCTCTGGCCAGGTTTTTTGGCATTAACGAACCCAGAAAATCCCCGTAGCCCCAGGCAAAAATACCAGCTGACTGAGCGCGGCGAACGTCTGGCTCAGTACCTGTTTGAACAGAAAATCACCCGGGGCGACTAAGTAGCGACTAAGTAGCGACTAAGTTTATGACTAAGCTGTCACCCAGCGAAGAATAGGGCGGGCGACAAACAGTATTATAAGGCGGTAGGCAAGTATTGCATTGCAATCCATACTCTTAACTCAAAAAAATGGTTTTATAATAAATCCCTGTATAATACAGTAAGCGGCGTGAGTCTCCCCACTTTTATTGCACACCTCAATTTTGATGCACTTTTAAACATACTGGTAGATTATAGAACAGCCTGTCTGCTCAATCCGATAGTGTAGAGAATGTCAGCCGTAACGAGGTTTGATAGTCTGCCAATACCCCAGGTTGCTCTCCCACCGCGTATCACACCTTTGAACGATAGTTGTAGACCGTCGCACAGTCGGGCCGTTCAAAAGGTCTATAACTGCGGAATCCGTACGTTTTCCTATCAAATCCGATTCTGACTTTTCGATCTGTTTAGTGCATTTCCACTCACGCACCAGCCCTACATTTCAATTTTTTAAAAAAAAATACAACTTACTGTAAGTGGAAATCCGATTTCGTATGTCTTTATGGTAATTATTCCGAGCAAGGACCCAACGAGTGCACTCAAAGCGACCCCATTCAACGTATGACTCAACCCGAAGATGTCCAGACTAATTCGCCTTTCCGGAGGAGTTCGCTTTCACCACAGTACGACGGCCCCCATGCGACCGTACAGCCATTGCTCGAGTCGGATGAGCTTTTCCTGAAACAGGCCATTGAAGAAAACCCCGATAAGGGCATCGAATTGCTGTACCGCCGTTACTTTCAGCCACTATGCAGCCATGCCATCAAATACGTAGGTTCAAAAACCGTGGCAGAGGATCTGGTGTCGGATGTCTTCTATGATTTTTACCGCACTACGGCATATGCTGCTATAGAAAGCTCGTACCGCTACTACCTGTTCAGGGCAGTAAGAAACCGGGCCTTCAGCCATATCAAGAGCAACCTCAGAAGGGCAGAACTTCTGGATGGGCGATATGAAGGGACATGTTCCCACGGCCAGAGCCCAGAGGCCATCAGCCAGTTCGAGGAATTGTACCAGGACGTCCAAAACGCGGTAAATTCCCTCCCCATCAGTCGTCGCAGGATTTACATGATGAGCCGCTTCGAAGGGAGGAAATACCAGGAGATCGCCGACGAGCTGGAGGTTTCGGTCAAGACGGTAGAGGTGCAGCTTTACCGTGCCAACCGGTTTATTCGAATGCTGCTCAGGAACAAATGGCTGCCATTCTTTCTGATGTCCATACTTGGTTAGCATTCCACCTCGACTATGTTGTAGGTGAATTATTCAACTTACATGACTTAGTAGTGAAACCAATAGAAATTATGAATTCCAGTGTTACCAAAGAATTGCTGTTCAGGCATTTTACGGGTAAGACCTCGGCGATACAAAAACAGCTTATCGACGAGTGGGCGTCGGTGAAGGCCAATGAGGAGCTTTACTACAGCTGGCTTGAAGAGCATGAAACCATGCATCCCGAATACGCGGCTGATTTGGAGCGGGCAATCACCCGCTATCATAATTTTTTGAAGCGCAATAAGAACGGGGCATCCAATGAAACACCGGAGAACACGCCGGGCAAGGATGAGACTACGTGGCGGAGGTTCCTCTTTACAGCGGTGGCGGCTTCTATTTCCCTGGTTATGCTGTTTTTGGGGTTGAGGAGCTCCCAAGTGTGGAAATACAGAACCCTGAGCACGGGCTATGGCCAAACGCGCACATTCCACCTGTCCGACGGTAGTAGCGTTACACTCAATGCCAACTCGGCTCTGAAAATCCCCCGCTGGGGATTTGGCAAAACCAATCGTAGTGTATTTCTGGAAGGGGAGGCGGCCTTTTCTGTTACCCATACCCTAACCAACCAGAAGTTCATCGTCCAAACCGCCAAACAATTCGAGATTGAAGTTTTGGGAACCGAATTTACGGTGTTCTCCCGCGAGAGGGGAGCCCGGGTGGCCCTCAACAAGGGGAAAGTGCAGATCAACCTGCATAGGGGCGGCGGCACCCGGAAAATGATCATGAAGCCGGGCGACCTGATCACGTTAGACAAAGAGAACCAGGTCAAAAAGAAAAGCAGTCTTCAACCCGATACCCACGCTGGCTGGCAGAGTCACCGCTATGTATTCGATCAGACCTCTTTACAGGAAATCATTTACATCCTTCAGGAAAACCACGGTATGATAGTCGAAGTCAATGATAAAAATCTGCTTTCCCTGACGGTAACCGGTACGCTTACCGCCGACAGTGCCGACCACATCCTTGAATTGATCGAAACCGTGCTAGGCCTCCGAATAACGAAGGGAGATCAACAAATCCTTATTTCGCAAAACAATCAGTAATTACTAAACCCGACCTATAAATGAAAAGACAACTCTACCCAGGCTGGCACGTAATCGGCTTGACCGTGCTTTTGGCCGCAATCACCCAGCCATGTAACGCCCAGCCCGCCTACGCGCACATTAAACAGGTAAGCAGAACTGGCGAAATTCAGCCCAGGACGATCACGTTAAAGGATGCCCTAAAGGCCCTGAAAGGCCATTACGGCGTGGACATTGTATTCGGGGACCGAACCGTGGACCCTTACACCATTACGACCGACTTGGTGGATTACAAACTATCCGTTGAAAAAAACCTACTAAATGTGCTGCGTCCGACCGGATTGAAGTACAAGAGGTTGAAGAATGGCTCTTATGCGATCATCAGTGAAAAAGCACTTCAACGTGAAACCGAAGCTGAACAAAACCCGGCGGATATCCCCTCCAACACGGGATCAGCCAATGGCGGGCTCACTGAAAGCAATCTGGTAGCGACCGCTTCCCCCATACCAACGGCACGAAACGTCACGGGCGAGGTGTTGGATGAAAAAGGGGAAGGTTTGCCGGGTGTCAGTATAATCATAAAGGGCAAAACGCGCGGTACGGTTACGGATCAAAACGGCAGGTTTTCTTTGGAAACCGACGACGAAGGCGAAAGGCTGATCTTTTCCTACGTAGGGTATCTTACCCGGGAATTGGAATTAGGGAGTAGTACAAGTCTTCGTGTCGTCCTTGAGTTGGACAACAAGCTTTTACAAGAAGTCATCGTAGTGGGATACGGGACACAAAAAAAAGCGGACGTTACGGGGGCAATTTCCTCCATTTCGGAGAGAGTACTGCGTGAAGTACCAGTCACCAATGCCCAGCAGATGTTACAGGGGCGAGCTGCCGGTGTTTACGTCGTGCAGGACAGTTACAGGCCAGGTGCGGGTGTAACTGTTCAGATACGGGGCCGACGCTCATTCAGTGCTGGAAACGATCCCCTGTATGTCGTGGATGGTATTCCCATTTCAGGGGGATTCAATGATATAAATCCGAATGACATTGTCTCGATGGACGTTTTGAAAGACGCATCCGCCACGGCTATCTATGGATCCAGGGGAGCCAATGGCGTGGTTGTAATCACCACCAAGCGTGGCGCACCGGGCCGCATCAGCGTCAGTTACAATGGTTTTTCCGGCGTATCCTCGATTTTCCGCTATGCCGACATGATGAACGGCCCGGAGTTCACGGCCTATCGCAGGGAGGCAGCCATAGCCGCCGGAAAGTACAACACCGATACGCCCGAGGCATCGGACAAAATTCTGTTTGACCCGATTGAGCAAAAATCAATACTTGAAGGTCGCTCCACGGATTTCCAGAGGCTGGTGGTTCGGAAAGGAATGACCAATAACCACAACCTGAGTATTTCAGGGGGTACTGAAAGCACCCGCTTCAATGTTTCGATGGGTTATTTCAAAGACAAGGGAATCATACCGGGGCAGGATTTCACCCGCTTTACCACCAGGATAAACCTCGATCAAAAGTTCGGGCGGATATTCAAGATCGGCACATCGATGCTGGGCACTTACAGCCTGGGCAATGGGGCGGATGTCAACATATACGGGAGCGGTTTGCAGGTCAACCCCCTGGGGGTTCCCTATGATGCCAATGGAAAACTGATCTTTCGGCCGACGAACGACGGGCTAATCACAAACCCACTTTCTGAGTTGGTTCCAGGGGCGATCATCAATACCAATAAACGGTTCCGCCTTTTCACCAGCCTTTATGGGGAAGCAGAGTTGATGGAAGGTTTGACATTCCGAATGAATTTTGGCCCGGATCTTATCAAGAGCAATACGGGGAATTTCAGAGGCAGCCTAACCAACGCCCGGCAGGGAGGAATATCCTCGGCCACTGTCGCGGAAGATTTCATCTTCAACTACACTTGGGAGAACATCCTGAATTACAAGAAAAAGCTGGCCGACCGTCACAGCGTGGAAGTGACTGGGCTTTATAGCGTACAGACCCAGACCCAGGAAAAGCAGGCGACGGACGTACAGGGCCTTCCTGTCGAGTCACTCGAATTCTATAACCTCGGTCAGGCTAGTATTATTAACAGCGTTAGCAGCGATTACTCGAAGTGGTCTATTTTGTCCTACATGGGCCGAGTCAACTATGGTTTCGATGACCGCTTTCTGGTCACGCTAACTGGGCGCTTCGATGGCTCGTCCCGCTTTGCACAAGGCAAGCAATGGGGCTTTTTTCCTTCGGTGGCCTTGGGCTGGAACGTGATCAACGAGCAGTTTTTGAAAAGCAACAGGACAATCAGCAACCTGAAGCTGCGGGCAAGCTACGGGCAGACGGGCAACACGGGCATCGATCCCTACCAGACGCAGGGCTTGGTTACCCGAGCAGTTTACGACTTTGACGGCAAGCCAGCCTATGGCTATCGGCCAGGAACGATACGGAATAACGATCTGAAATGGGAAACCACCACATCGGCCAATGTGGGTCTGGACTTTGGGATTTTCAACGATCGGGTGACGGGTTCCGCGGAAGTGTATCGATCCGTGACGAAAGACCTGCTTCTTCCGCGCGTGTTGCCGACTACCAGCGGCTTCGCTTCCATCCTCCAAAATGTAGGCTCCACCCAAAACGTCGGGTTCGAGTTTAGCCTATCATCCCAGAACATCCGGCCTCAGGGTGGTGACGGGCTTTCGTGGACCTCGGACTTGAATTTTTTCACAAACAGAGAAAAAATCCTGGAACTTTCTCAGGGCAAGGTCGATGACATCGGAAATTCACGGTTCATCGGACAACCCATCTCGGTCTTTTATGATTATGAGCGAACTGGGATTTGGCAATTGGGCGAGGATCAGCAGGCCCTTCAGTTTGCTTCCAAAGTGGGTCAGAACAAAATCAACGACCGCAATGGAAACGGAATTATTGACCCTGACGACCGGACGATCCTGGGCACTTCCGTGCCGAAATTCTCGGGCGGGCTGACCAATCGCTTTGCGTACAAAGGGTTCGACCTGTCGATATTTTTGTTTGCCCGTTTCGGGAGTTTAATCCAAAGCGAGCTTCACCAGGGAGCCATATTTGCTATGGCAGGGCGCTACAACAATTACAACGTTGACTATTGGACTAAGGACAATCCGACCAATGCCTACCCACAGCCAAACCTTAACCAGGAAAGGCCGCTGTTCAATACTACCCTGACGTATTTCGATGGATCGTTCATCAAGGCGCGAAACATCAGCTTGGGTTACAATGTGAAGCCCGCTTTGACCAACCGAATAAAAGCGCAGTCCATTCGGGTGTACGGCAATGTGCAGAATCCGTTTATGTACGCCCCTTATGTACAAAAGCACAATGGCATTGATCCCGAAGTGCCCAAAGCCGATACCCCATTGGCACGTTTGTTCGTCGTCGGTCTAAACATCACAATATAAACAAGATATCATGAAAAAGTTACTCTTCTATTTCGTTTTGGGATTCGGTTCCCTGCTGACATCCTGTGAAAAAATGCTTGTCGAGGATGTTCGCTCACAGATTACCGACAAGTACTTAAGCACTCCCGAAGGGTTTGAAGCCTCTGTCAATGCGGCTTACAGCCACATGCGTACTTTCTACGGCCGGGAAGAAGGCGGGGCGCTGAGTGTGTTCGGTACCGATGAGTTTACCAACGGCTACGGTGGCTCGTACATGAACCTCAACTTTTACGACACCGGACTCAACCCCCGCGCCTCCGTCCTCAGTTATCTTTGGGACAACATGTACTTCGCCATCAACAATTGTAACGCGGTGATCAGCCGGGCGGATGAGATAAAGGGACTCGACCCAAAGGTCAAAACGGTAAGTGTAGCAGAAACCAGGTTCTTGCGGGCCTATTACTACTTTCTTCTGGTGCAGACTTTTGGCCCCATCCACATCACGCTGCAAGAATCCGAAGGCGTAGTCGTCTCGGCCAAAAGATCGCCCGTCAAGGAGGTCTACAAGGTAATTACGGACGATCTTGAGTTTGCCATAGCCAATCTTCCGGTTACCCCTGCCCTCTACGGGAAGGTGAATAAATCGGCTGCCGAATTTTTACTGGCCAAAGTGTATCTGGCGAAGGCAGGGCCAACCGGAGCGCCCGAAGCTGATGATTTTTCGAAGGCCGCTGAACTGGCCAAGAAGGTCATAGCTAATCCCAATTTGAAACTTGTTAGCAACTACGCACAGATATTCCAGCAGGGCTCTGCCGAAAAAAGCAGCGAAGTGGTCTGGGCGGTGCAGTACAGCACCGACTTACTGACCACAGGTCTGGGTAATTCGGCCCACCTGTATTTTCTGGCAGAGTACGACCGCCTGCCCGGATTGACGCGGGACATAGCCAACGGCCGCCCCTGGGTGCGCTTCAAGCCTACCAAGTACGCGGTTCTGGATCTATTCGACCGGAAGAACGATTCCCGCTACGACGCGTCCTTTAAGTTTGTTTTCTACAGCAACAGGCCGGGCACGTTTACAGTTAATCAAAAGTCCGTGACATTCGCGGCGGGAGACACAGCGCTTTGGGTGGCCGACAGGGAACTGAGCGCTGCCGAACTGGCGCAGCGAAAGTATAGCGTGTACCCACCCAGTGCTTACAACGACCGAATTTATCCCACCCTCACCAAGTTTCTTGACCCCACCAGGGTGAGTGTTCAGGAGACGCGCGGCTCGCGTGATTTTCTGGTGTTCCGGCTGGCGGAGGCCTACCTGATTGTGGCGGAAGGCCTGATGATGAGTGGACGTAAAAGCGAAGCTTTGCCTTATATAAATGCGGTGAGATCCAGAGCCGCTAAAAAGGGGTCAGAGGCCGCCATGCAGGTTCAAGAGAGCCAGCTCACTATTGATTTTATTCTCGACGAAAGGGCAAGGGAGCTGTTGGGGGAACACATGCGTTGGTTCGACCTGGTCAGAACCGGCAAATTGCTGGAGCGGGTTAAAAAATACAATCCCGACGGGGCCAGTCAGGTCAAAGATTTTCACGTGCTGCGCCCGATACCACAGACACAGATCGATCGAACATTGGGTGGTAGCCAGGCTTTTCCCCAGAATCAGGGCTATTGATTCTTATTTGTCGGCAGGATTGGCTATCTTTTGTTTGCATGAAAAGTTCCCTTCTCTTTTTTGTCGGCATTGGGCAGATTTCCTGCGGTTGATCTACGGAACTCCCGCAGGAAATCGTGGCCCTGAGGGATTTTTTTTCGATCCTCTCACAAATAGAGGATATTAGAGTGTTTTTTGAGAAAACAGGAAAGGTATGCGTTTTTCATTTAAAGATATCTCAAAGAGAATCGATAGGAGGGCAGTTCTTGCATTTTTACTGGTGTGGCTGGTAGGTGTGGCGGTCTATTGTTATTGGCGGCAAAAATCGGAATTGTCTGTGGGTGTAGCTGTGCTGCCAGAAAAGGTTGATTTCAATTTTCACATCAGACCCATACTTTCTGACCGGTGCTATGCGTGCCATGGTCCCGATGCCAATAAACGGGAAGCGGGTTTACGCCTGGACATTGAGAAGAATGCCTTTGCCCTACTTAAAGAAACTAAGGGCGTACATGGAATCGTACCCGGAAATCCCGGGGAAAGTGGTGTGTATCTTCGGTTGGTTTCTGAGGATCCTGAAATACGTATGCCTCCGGCTAATTCCAATCTATCGGTGAGCCAGTATGAAATTCAATTGATTGAGAAATGGATAAAGCAAGGTGCCAAGTACGAAAAGCATTGGGCATTTTCACCTCCTAAAAAAGTAAACCTGCCAAAAGTTTCTGATACAACATGGCCCAGAAACGAGATTGATTACTTCGTTCTGAATAAAATGGAGGTCAATCGGCTCAGCCCGAATCAAGAAGCCGATAAAGAACATCTGTTAAGGAGAGTTTCAGTCGACCTTACGGGCTTACCACCTACCATTGCGGAAATGGATGATTTCATGGCAGATGAATCGGCCACTGCTTACAACAAGGTAGTCTCCCGACTGCTGGCTTCTCCCGCCTATGGCGAAAAAATGGCACTTCACTGGTTAGACGTATCCCGTTATGCCGACTCTTACGGCTATCAGGACGATCAATGGAGGACGCAGTGGCCCTGGCGCGACTGGGTAGTGCATTCCTTCAACAGGAATATGCCTTACAGTAAATTCCTGACCTGGCAGCTCGCTGGCGACATGATTCCCAATGCCACCAAAGAACAAGTGCTGGCCACTGCCTACGGACGCAACCACAAAATCACGGAGGAGCAGGGGGCCATCGATGAGGAATACCGGATGGGCTACGTCCTCGACCGAACCAACACTTTCAGTAAAGGGGTGTTGGGCATCACCATGGAATGCGCCCAGTGCCACGATCATAAATTCGATCCGTTTTCTCAGAAAAGTTACTATCAGCTATCCGCCTTTTTTAACAATACACCTGAAAAAGGGCTTGACGTAACCAATTCCAGGGAAAGCAAACCGGCCAAATATCCCTTGATCCGTATCACCCAAGAAGACCGTGAGGGACTCTTGAAATTTGTCAACAACCCCGACACCTCCACCGTGAGTATTTCGGTGATGTCAGAAATGAGCGAGCGAAGGAAATCCTACATCCTAAACCGAGGTGTGTATGACGCTCCGGGTCAAGAAGTGTTGCCGGGCACTCCCGAGGCTGTCTTTTCTTTCGACACAATAAAATACCCCCAGAACCGATTGGGTCTGGCTAAGTGGACGGTGAGTGCAGAAAACCCGCTTACCGCCAGGGTATTCGTGAATCAAATATGGGGCAGGATATTTGGGCGGGGGCTTGTCGAATCAGCTGCTGATTTTGGTAGTCAGGGGAGTTTGCCGTCTCATCCTGAGTTGCTCGACTGGCTTGCCGTCGATTTTATGGAGCACGGCTGGAATGTCAAGCGTTTGGTGCGACAAATCGTAACGTCGGCGACCTATCGGCAATCCGCAAAAATGACGAAGGAAAGCCGGGAAAGAGACCCGAACAATACATTTCTCTCTCGCGCCGTGCGGATCAGACTACCCGCCGAGCTTATCCGTGACCATGTACTGAGCAGCAGCGGTTTATTTAATAATAAAATTGGCGGACCCAGCTTCAAACCCTATCAGCCGAATGGTATTTGGGAAGTGAGAGGTTCAGGCCGGGGAACGCTCAAGCGATATGTCCAAGATCATGGTGATGATCTTTATCGCCGGGGTATGTACTCCTTTATAAAGCTGACATCACCGCCGCCCAATATGTTGGTCTTCGATGCCAGCAACCGAGACCAATGCGAGGTGATTCGAACTAGAACCAACACCCCGCTGCAAGCCTTGGTCATGATGAATGACCCGATATATTTGGAGGCTTCACGAGTGTTGTCAGCTTCCCTTCTGCAACAAAAAGACATTTCGGAAGAGGACAGGATTACCCAGGCGTTTCGGAGAATTCTGTGCCGTAGGCCGGAGTCGAAGGAAATCGCCACATTGACAGCTTATTACGAAAAGGAAAAGCAGCGGTACAAGCGCCACCCGAAAGACGCCGCAGCGTTCTTGAACGTGGGTGAGTTCATATACCCAAAACAACTCAATAGTACCCACCACGCGGCCCTGATGTCGGTAGTGCATGCAATCTATAATCTTGAAGAGGCCATCACCAAAAACTAATGCGGAACATGGAAAAGAACTTTTTGGAAAGGGCGCTTAATGTCAATCGGCGGCAGTTTTTCTCGCGTGCTAGTGCCGGTATCGGCAGCTTGGCTCTGGGGTCGCTGCTCATACCCAATCTTTTTTCTGGCCGCTCCGATGAGGATGAGGCGTCAATGGTGGGCATGCCGCATTTTGCCCCGAAGGCCAAACGGATCATTTATATGTTTCAAAGCGGGGCACCGTCGCAGCTGGAATCCTTTGATTACAAACCCATGCTGCGTACGATGATGGGACAAGACCTGCCCGAGTCCATCCGCCAGGGACAGCGCCTAACCGGAATGACGGCCGATCAGGCAAAGTTTCCGCTCGTTGGGTCATTCTACGACTTTCAGCAGTATGGAAAGGCAAGGGCCTGGGTAAGCGATTTATTTCCGCATACCGCAAAAGTGGTGGATGATATTTGCATCGTCAAATCATTATTCACCGAAGCAATCAACCACGACCCCGCGATTACTTTTTTTCAAACCGGCGCTCAGCAGGGAAATCGACCCAGTATGGGTTCATGGTTGAGCTATGGGCTGGGTAGTGAAAACGAAAACCTGCCCTCGTTCTGTGTTTTGGTTTCAAAGGGCAAAGGCAACGGGCAGGGAGTTTATTCGAAATTGTGGAGCAACGGATTTCTCGATTCGGTTCACCAGGGCGTGCAGTTCATGCCAGGTGCGGATCCGGTCTTGTACATGGGGAATCCGGCCGGAACTGACAAGCAAAGTCGGCGACAAATGCTGGATCAACTGGAAACCCTGAACCAGATGCAGTACGACAAGATGGGGGATCCTGAAATCATAACGAAGATCCAACAGTACGAAATGGCGTATCGTATGCAGACCTCAGTTCCTGAGGTAACGGACCTATCCAATGAGCCCGACCACATTATAAAGCTCTATGGCCCCGATTGTCTGGTGCCGGGCACCTACGCCGCGAACTGTCTTTTGGCTCGTAAACTGGCGGAGAACGGGGTGCGATTTATCCAGCTTTACCACCAGGGTTGGGATCAACACGGCAATCTGCCCAACGAAATGGCGGGACAAGCCAAGGACGTGGATCAGGCATCGGCCGCGCTGGTTCAGGATCTCAAACAACGTGGATTGTTGGAAGATACGCTGGTGATTTGGGGAGGGGAATTCGGGCGAACCAACTATTGCCAGGGTAAGCTGGAATTTGATAAATATGGCCGGGACCATCACCCGCGGGCATTCAGCGCGTGGCTCACGGGCGGCGGGGTAAAAGCAGGCATGGTCTATGGGGAAACCGATGAATTTGGCTATAATGTCACAAAAAACCCGGTGCATGTGCACGATTTCCACGCGACATTACTCCATTTGATGGGTCTGGATCACGAAAAACTCACCTACCGACATCAAGGAAGGCGTTATCGACTAACCGACGTTGCAGGAAAGGTGGTCAATGATTTGCTGGCTTGATACAGAGTGTCCCAACTGAATATGAAATTATTAAAGGAACTCTCTATTAACCTGATCATAGGGCTCAATGCGCTTATTTTGTTTCTCCTGGTATTTGAGACACAGATTGAAATTCCTGAAATTTTGAGGGTCGCCGGTCGTACGCACCCTCTGCTGCTTCATTTCCCCATTGTCGTGTTGCTGCTGGCCTTTGTACTTAAGTTTTTCGAAAAGTATTTTTCGATTGAGGAAGCTGCATTCAGAAAAATTGTAAGATTCTTATTATTCGCCGGGGCATTGACGTCGGCCGCCACGGTGATTCTGGGCTTGTTTCTATCACAGGAAGAAGGCTATTCCGGTGATCTTCTGCAATGGCACAAATGGATAGGCGTTGCAGTTTCCTTCATTTCATGCGGGTTGCTGTGGGGTTTTCAGGAAAACATCAGTAGCAAATTTTTAAAAACCGGCATGGCAATCAGTTCTATCGCTGTGCTGGTCGCCGGTCATTTTGGCGCGTCCCTTACCCACGGAGAGGATTTTATCCTTGCACCCCTGTCCTCAGGTGCAGCCGATGAAAATTTTGTTGATCTGACCCAGGCCGTCGTTTACAATGATTTGGTAAGGCCGGTTCTGAAAGAGAAATGTTACAGTTGTCACAACCCAGACAAAGCCAAAGGACAATTGGTAATGACTGATTTAGACGCGTTGCTAAAAGGTGGGAAGACGGGAAAATTGTTTGTCGCCGGAAACTCGGACGAAAGCCTGATCATGGAGCGGCTTTTGTTGGATGTGAATCACAAACACCGGATGCCGCCAAAAGGTAAAGCCCCACTTACGGAGGAAGAGACGGCTCTGATCAGGATCTGGATTGACCAAGGGGCAAGCTTTTCTGCCAAGCTTTCAGACTACGCGTCGGGGGATGAAATCCATCAAATTGTCAAATCCATGTACGCCGGAGGACCGGCCCCAGAAGTGTATGATTTTGAAGCGGCGGATGAAACTAGGGTGAATAATCTGAACACGGTTTACCGGCTGGTATCACCCATTGCTTATGAGTCCCCCGGATTGGAAGTTACGTTTTTCAGCAAAAGTAATTTTGATACAAAATCATTTGAAGAAATAAAGCCAGTCGCTAATCAGATCGTGTATCTCAATCTAAGCGGCATGAATGTGACAGACACAGAAATGAAACTGATCGCAGGTTTTCCAAATCTGAGGCAATTGAATGTCAACTATTCAGAAGTCACAGACAAAGGACTGAAAGAACTCAGTACCTTGAAACATCTAAATTCGATTATGGTGGCGGGCACCAAAGTCTCAGTTGGCGGAATAACTTCGCTGACCGGCTTGCCAAACCTAAAACGTATCTATGCCTGGAATACGGGAATCAATTCAGCGGACTCAAAATCATTAGCGAAAAAGTACCCAGGAGTATTGGTTGATACAGGTGCCTTAGAAACTGATAAAGACACGCTAACCCTCAATAACCCACAATTTCTACCTAAAAACGCATTTTTTAGAGAATCTTTTCAGTTGACAATCAAGCATCCGATCCACGGTGTAGATCTGATATATACGGTTGGCGGTTCAAATCCCGATAGTGTGCAACCCAAAAAGTACGAGAAGCCTATTTTCATTAAAGAGAATACGATTGTAAAGGCTAAGGCAGAAAAGGGAGGTTGGATATCGAGCAAAGTCGTTGAGAAAAATTACCAACGTTCCTCCATCAAACCGGACGTATTTTCCCTAAAAACTACCCCAGCACCCCAGCACAAAGGCCGGGGGGGGGCTTCCTTATTCGATTTGATTGAAGGTAGTACGGACATACTTTATGCCAGTGACGGTAATTGGCTGGGATATAGCAATCAGGATTTTATCGTCGAAATGGGATTTAAAAAGCCGGTGGTACTCAAAGAAGTCCTGTTGAGCACACTGACAAGTACCGCTTTGGAGAGCTTTCCGCCCTCTGAAATAGAAATATGGGTTGCGTACGGAGGTGCTCCACTTTCGTTAGCCGGCAGAATTAAAATAGATATGCCCGGCGAAAAGAGTCCTATCGAACGAAAGATAATCGCTTGTCCGACTGTAAATAATCAGGCTGTAACTTCTTTAAAAATTATTGCAAAACCTTTGAGTAAATTGCCCTCATGGCATAAAAACAAAGGGAAGGCGGCCTGGTTTTTTTTAGATGAAATTTTGATTAACTGATTATTTCCGATCTTAACAATTATTTTTCTACGATTCAGGTTGATGGTCAATTTGACGGTTTGCGAAATGTGGATTTTGGCCAAAGCTATTACTTTATAAATATGAGCTATCCCATATTTTGGGCCTTAACTACTCAAAGGTAAAATTTTCCCCGAGGCTCTCGCAGACGGAGTGTTCAGTCCGCCCCTGAGCAAATAATCGAATCTAAGGCCATGAAAAGGTTCAAAATTGTCTCCATTTCGAATACGGACTTCGCTTGTTGCTCGGCAAAGTCGACCGGGGCGCTGACTATCAGCCGCTGCTGTGCGCTTTCCCGCAGCAGCGGCCGCTTGCATGTTGATGTGATGCCAGGTGTGGGTCGTTGACCGGGAGATGTCCTGTATCAACTCCATCCGATTTTGAATGGCATACATGTTGGAATAGCAATAACATGTTGGAGTAGTCAATCGAGGTTATAGTCCGACGTTTAAGATCGCCAAAACAATGGTAGTCTCCAAAATAACGCTTTATAAATATCTTCGGGAATGAGGGGTAAGCATAGGAAGGAAGGTTGACAAATACTTAAATGTTGTGAATTATTCCTTTTAGGTTGATAAAATCGTATTATTGTGTATGGAAAAAATACGAAACAAATTCAAACAAGTTGGCTTAAATGAATTGGAGTACCAGCGGTACTTTCATCAGAATCATGCCGAATACATCCGCCGTAAACTG
>JBBRDE010000114.1:0-16837 GCA_038204185.1 Cytophagales bacterium | reverse complement strand
TCAAAAAGCTTAAAACCCACCATAAGTCCATCGCCAAAAAACACCTGCGCGAACTCTTTGCCGAAGATCCCAAACGGTTTAACAAGTTCTCGATCCGGTTGGGCGATATTCTGCTAGATTATTCTAAAAATCGCATCAATGGCCGCACCCGCGCCTACCTGGTGCAACTGGCCGAGGAATGCCAGTTGGGCGACGCCATCGAGCAGATGTTTGCTGGGGAAAAAATAAACGCGACTGAGAATCGGGCTGTACTGCACACGGCACTCCGCAACCGGGCCAATACCCCCGTGATGGTGGATGGGAAGGACGTGATGCCCGACGTAAATGAGGTTTTGGCGAAAATGAAGGAATTTTCTACTAAAGTACGTTCAGGAGATTGGAAAGGGTATACCGGAAAGAAGATAACGGATATCGTGAACATTGGCATTGGAGGGAGTGACCTGGGACCGGTGATGGTAACCGAGGCGTTAAAGGCCTACGGGAAAAAGGGTTTGAAGGTACATTTTGTCTCCAACGTGGACAGTACCCACATCGCCGAAGTGCTCAAAGCCATCGATCCCGAAACGACGCTGTTCATGATTGCGTCGAAAACTTTTACTACCCAGGAAACGATGGCCAATGCCCATTCGGCCCGGCGCTGGTTTCTGGAAACGGCCAAAAAAGCCGAACATGTGAAAAAGCATTTTGTAGCTATCTCGACCAATCAGGAAAAAGTGGAGGAGTTCGGCATCGACCCGGCCAACATGTTTGGCTTCTGGGATTGGGTAGGGGGCAGGTACTCGCTGTGGTCGGCCATCGGGCTGTCGATTGCCTGTTTTATTGGTTTCCAGAATTTCGAGCAGTTACTCACCGGTGGCCATGACATGGACAATCATTTCCGCCATACGAAGTTTGAGCGGAACATGCCCGTGATGCTGGCGCTACTGGGGATTTGGTACAATAATTTCTTCGGAGCCCAGACGGAGGCTATCTTGCCCTACGACCAGTACTTGCATCGCTTTGCTGCCTACTTCCAGCAGGGCGATATGGAGAGCAACGGCAAGTACGTAGGCCGCGACGGTAAGGCCGTCGACTACCAAACTGGCCCGATTATTTGGGGAGAACCGGGTACGAACGGACAGCACGCTTTTTATCAATTGATTCATCAGGGTACCAAGCTCATTCCCTGCGATTTTATTGCCCCGGCCATCAGCCACAATCCCCTGGCGGATCACCATAAAATGCTGCTATCCAACTACTTTGCCCAAACCGAAGCCCTGATGAATGGAAAGACCACGGAGGAGGCTAGAACTGAACTGGAAGCGGCTGGGAAAAGTGTGGAAGAGGTAGGTTTTCTTACGCCCTTTAAAGTATTTGAAGGGAATAGACCAACGAATTCCATTCTGGTCAAAAAAATTACACCCCGGGTACTGGGTAGCCTGATTGCCCTCTATGAGCATAAGATTTTCGTGCAGGGCATTATCTGGAATGTATTCAGTTTCGACCAGTGGGGCGTGGAACTGGGCAAGCAGTTGGCCAACAAAATTTATCCCGAACTGCAAAACGACTGGCCCATTTCAGATCATGATAGTTCTACGAACAACCTGATCAATCAATATAAAAATTGGCGGTAATCTTGAAAAATGAACTATGAGTAATGCGTTGATTGCCGTTTTAAAGGACCCGACTGCCCTGGGTCGGAAAATTATGCTGGGTACCCTTTTTGCAATTGGGTTAATGCAAGCCGCTTTTGCGCAGCTGACCATTACCTTTCCGGCTACCCGGGCCGTCTTCCAACGGGACAATTCCAATCAGTCCACTTTATATATCGGGGGTACCTTTTCGGACTGCGTCGACCAGATCGAAGCCCGCGTGGTGCCACGGGCCCCAGGACAGGGAACCGCAACCGGCTGGAACCTGATTCAGATTGCTCCCGGCGGGGGGCAGTTTTATGGAAGTATGGTCGTCAGGGGAGGCTGGTATAATCTGGAAGTACGAAGTGTAGTTGGAGGCAGTGTGACATCTACCACAACCTTAGAACGGGTGGGGGTAGGTGAGGTGTTTTTGGTAGCAGGGAAATCCAACGCCACAGGAGGCGACGTGCTACCCAACGGCCCGAGCGCGACTGACGATCGGGTGAATAGCGTCAACTTTCAGAACTATAATCCCAATAATGGCACGATCCAACCCTATTCAGAAGTCCAGCTGCCTTGCCCGGAATTTGTGCATCTTGATGCTGAAGTAAAAACAGCCCCGTTCGGTAACTACGCCTGGTGCTGGGGAATTTTTGGCGATTCGCTCGCCAGGAAACTCAACGTGCCCGTCATGATATTCAATGCGGGCTGGGCAGGATCTGCGATGTACAACTGGCAGGAGAGCATCGATCCTAACGCCACCACGGTGAGTACCTTTGGCAACCCGTACCCCAGAGGGCTTCCCTTCGGGCATTTGCGGCTGGCGCTCAACTATTACATCGCTCAGCAAGGGTATCGGGCCGTGCTCTGGCATCAGGGCGAAGCGGACAATTTTATTGAAAGTAGCCGTGAGGTCTACCGAAATGGATTACGCTCGATTATAGGCTCCAGTCGCTCGCTGAGCGGCAAGCCCAACCTGGCTTGGGTGGTAGCGCGGGCGTCGCGCTTTACCAAGGACGGGATTTCGCGTGTGTGGCAGCCTGTCATTGACGCTCAAAACGATGTCATCGGCATTAACGGCGGTGACCCGAACTTGGTTTTACCCAATGTGTTTCCGGGCCCTCAAACAGATCCGATGGAAGGACCGGCTTTCCGTACGTCTGATAATATCCACTTTACGGGCAATGGTCTGGTAGCGTTGGCGCAGGTGTGGGAAGCGAGTCTTGATAATCTGTTTTTTGCCAATTCACAACCGTACCTACCCACGCCGCCACCCCAGGTGCTTGCCCAGTGCGGAGGTAGCAACGCCCTCACTTTTCAGGCTCCGGGTGGTTGGGCATCGTACCAGTGGAATCCAGCCACGGATTGCAACCAAACCCTGAATTCCAACCAAACCTGGACAACTACGACGGGACGCTATGTCCTGAAAGTGAAGGACGCTTTGCAAAACACCGTTTTCTCCCCCGTCCTGAACGTACCGGTAAGTACCGAAGCCAATGTTTCGGCTACCGGGAACACTACCGTGAGCCAGGGCAGTGACCTTACGCTCCAGTCGTCATCGTCTAACGCCTGTAAATTTTCCTGGACAGGACCTAATTCGTATACGAGTAACGAACAAAACGTTTTTATTTCCAATGTTACCACCAGTCAGTCGGGTACGTATACGGTTTCGGCCACCAATGCGTATAGCTGTCAGGCGCAAAGTTCGGTGGCCGTACAGGTGGTCAGCACGATCGAGAGCGTTATGTCGGGCAATTGGGGTAGTACTACCACCTGGTCGTGCGGGTGTTTACCTACTGCCTTCACGGATGTCAAAATCAACGCGGGGCACACAATCAGCATTGGAATTGCCGCCAAGGCTAAAAACCTGTTTTTTCAGAACGGCAACATTCAGTACCTAAACGGCGGCAGTCTTATGTTTTCTCAGTAAATATTATTTTGGTGCTAAGCCTGGATTAGAAAGCCAGAAATCTGGAACGTGCTACTTCCAGATACATTTTATGCAATCTATAAGGTTGCGAATAATGGTACACTCCGGCTCAATCATTGAGGGTACCCCCTTCCAGGAGTTTATTCAGCAAAAAATAGAATCCCAATCCCAGCACAACCCCCAACCCATCGGCGGCGGCATCCCACCAGTCGAAGGTACGGTCGAAGGGTAGCCATTGCTGGTAAAATTCCAGGAAAATACCGAAGGCGATGCCCAGCAGCACCAGAAATAACCTGTTTTTTGGAAAAATTAGCAGCCAAAGGGTCGTCCAGCCGATGAACATCCCGGTGTGGACGATTTTGTCAAAACCCAGTACGGGGGCCGCGGGCAAATCCTTGCCCGGCCAGGTGCAGGCCAGTACGATCAGGAGAGTCCAGACGATGGCCGGCCAACGGTGGGTGGATAAGTAAGCAACTAGTGTTTTCACTGGGTAATGTCGAGATTTATTCCAGCATAAAAACCTAAATCCTGATTGCGCAACTGCTTGGTCCAGAAGGCAATTTGGCCCGTGTGGTAAGAGTAGTGTTCTACTACATGGACAACAATGGCCAACCCGGTCATGGTAAAACCCTGCACCGTGCGCTCAGTAAGCAGGTTGTTCTCATCCGCAGCCTGAATCACCGTATCGGCCAATTGCAGGGTTTCGTTCAGTTTTTGGAGCAATTCGGCTTTGGAGAAACCCTCCGTCACCGAAAATTCTACCGATCGCGCCCGGGTATCCGGTTGCTGTCCCAGCCCGGATACAATATACTGCCGGATGTTACCGCACAGGTGCAGGATCAGATTTCCCACGCTATTGGACGCTTCGTTGGGTCGTTGCCATACTTCTTCCTCACTCAGTTCGCCGAGGCATTTTTCAATGCGCGGGGTGTTGAGGTGGAGGTAGTGCAACGACTGGTCGATGAATTCAGGGGTGAGAGGAGACGCCATGACTCAGGTGTTGTGTTGATTTTGGGCGTAAAGTACGGCGAAAGTGATCATCAAAGAAAATATACTTTTTAAGGGGTAACGAACACCGCTGATGCAATGGGGTCAACTTTCTGATTAGCTGGCCATCCCAAATCCATAGTCCCGCTCCACCAGGCAGATCCTTGTTTTGTAGGCTGAGTACCAGTGGTCGCGCCCAACTTGCTGGGCCAGTAGGTGTTCGGTATTCTTCTTCCAGTTTCGGATGGCCTCCAGGCTGTCCCAGTACGAAACAGTAATCCCCAGGCCCTCCCGCGCACTTTCGTGTCCCAGGTAGCCGGGTTGTTGGGTGGCCAGTTCTTCCATGCGTTGGGCGGTTGTGGCGTAGTCGGCATCGACTTCTGTGCGGAGGTTGGTGAAAATAACGGCGTAGTAGGGAGGAGGGGGCGTGTTGGCGATTTGCAAGGTGGTAGGGTTCAATCGTTACTGTACAGGTTATGGATAAAAATAAGAAACCTTTCCCGGAAAATGCAAAAAATCTTCATCATTGGCCGGCAACCATCGCCCGGCGTTTCAGCAGACCCCTTTGCCCAAAAATCAACCCTGCGCTCGCTACTGCGCAGACTGCCATGGTGACCGTCATGGGTAGGACGGTTTGATCGTGCAGGGCACTCACCAGCCCCGAGGCCAGCGCCCCGAACAGCATTTGACTGAATCCGATCAGGGCCGAGGCACTGCCCGCGTTAGACGAGAAAGGGGCCAGGGCCAGCGCCGTCGAGTTGGGGCCCAGCATACCCCCCACCATTAGAAACAGGAATAACAGCACCAACAGAAGCGTGATGGCAGTACCGGGCGCAGCGGCACCGGCCAGGGTAGCGCAGAGCACCATCAGAACGCCCAAAAAGGCCATTATCAGCGAACCCGCCTCGGCCAGGCGCAGGCTGTCGTAGCGGCGCAGCAACAAGCGGTTGAGTTGACTGCCGCCGATGAACCCGAACGAATTGAAGCTGAATAGTAAACCGTATTGGGTTTGGGTGAAGTCCAGCTTTTCCATGTACAGGAAGGGAGAACCGCTGATGTAAGCAAACAGACTACCCAGTGTGAAAGCTCCCGCCAGTCCGTACACCAGAAAAGCCGGTTCTTTAAAAACCGACCAATATCGGCCCAAAACAGCAGCGGGGGCTAATGAAACGGTTTTGTCCGCTCCCCGACTTTCGGGCAAAATGAGCAGGATCGCCGCTAGCATAAGGACACTTATGGAAGCCAGGGTGACGAAAATAGCCCGCCACCCCAGGACGGTCACCATCCAGCCGCCGATGGATGGTGCGATGAGTGGAGCCACGCCCATGATGAGCATGAGGGTGGAAATGACCTTGGCGATGTCGGCGGGCGGAAACAGGTCGCGCACGACCGCACGACCCGCCACCATGCCGGCACAGCCACCAATGGCCAATAATCCCCGCAGGCCAATCAGCCAGTACACGGTGGGCGACAAAGCGCAGCAGAGGGCGGCTACGGTATACAGGGAAAGACCAAATATTAGTGGTTTTTTACGGCCGAAACGATCCACTATGGGACCGTATAGGAGCTGTCCCACGCTGATTCCGACAAAATAACTGGTGAGGGAGTACCCCACCTCGGCGATGGAAGTATGCAGGTCGGCGGCGATATCGGGAAACCCGGGCAGGTACATGTCGATGCTGAACGGCCCCAATGCCGAGAGTATGCCCAACAGGACGACAATCTTTCGTAATTCCTTCTTATTCACGGCTTTTTCTGGATGAAAAATTCACTTGCAAAGGTACGTTTTTGCAATGAATGGGAGAATTGTGATCCAACGAAGAATTGTTATTTTTCCAATAAAATTCTTTCCATCCGCCCCACGATCTGCCCCGATAAAAATTAAAAAATGGTGGAACAATTCCAAAAACTAACAATAACGCATTTCAACAGTTCAACAATCACACAGTTCCACAAATCAACAACAACCATGACCGCTACCTGGAATAACCAAATCATCGCGGAGAGTAACGAAACAAGTGTGGTAGAAAACAACCACTACTTTCCCATAGATTCAGTGATTAGTGAATTTTTAAAAGAATCTGATACGCATTCGGTTTGCCCCTGGAAAGGGACCGCGTCGTATTACAGCCTGGAAGTGGGTGGGAAAATTAATAAGGATGCCGCCTGGTACTACCCCCACCCCAAAGACGCGGCAAAAAATATACAGGGTTACGTGGCTTTCTGGAAAGGCGTGGTGGTAAAGTAGGTACCTTAGCCGGATGAACCTACTCCGCCCCTTCGTATTTTGGCCCCCTTTTCTGATCCTGATCGGCGTGTGCCTGGTGAGTCTGATCGATCCTCAGGCGATGATTGCTGTCATCGCCTCGCTGAATTCGGGGATGATGGGTACCTTCGGCTGGTTGTTTTCGGTGGGGGCGCTGGTATTTTTCCTGCTGTGCCTGGTGGTGTTCGTTTCGCCTTTGGGCAAAATCCGGATTGGGGGAAAGCGGGCTTTGCCATTGCTCACGCGTTGGCGGTGGTTTGCCATTACGCTCTGCACTACCATTGCCACGGGGATCCTGTTCTGGGGGACCGCCGAGCCGCTTTTTCATTTGCATGCGCCGCCGCCCAGCCTGGAACTCGTACCCAACAGTCGCGAGGCGGCTACCTTTGCCGTTTCGACCATGTACATGCATTGGTCGCTGATTCCGTATGGCATCTACACCCTGGCGGGGTTGATGTTCGCGCTTTGCTACCACAATCTTCGTCAACCATTCAGCCTGGGTTCCATGTTGTATCCGGTTTTTGGGGGTAGGGTACCCCGTTCAGTGGATACCTGGATCGATGCCCTCTGCCTGTTCTGTCTCGTAGCAGGTATGGCCGCTTCGTTAGGGGCGGGTATTCTGATCATATCCGGTGGACTCACGCAACTGGCGGGTGCTCCACACAGTACCCTGACCATGGGGTTGGTGGCCCTGGCTATCGTGGCTTCGTTCGTGGCTTCGGCGGCGAGTGGCTTGTTGAAGGGTATCCGAATTCTGTCCGAAATCAACGTTACGGTGTTCATAATGCTGGGCGTATTTATGTTCCTGGCGGGGCCGACGATTTACCTGCTGACTTTCGGTCTGGAAGCACTGGGTGAGTTTTTTGCCCATTTTTTTCAGCGGAGTTTGATAGGTACCATCACCCCGGATCAAGAGTGGGCCATCAGCTGGACAATTTTCAACTGGACCAATTGGCTGGCCTGGACACCGATCACGGCCCTATTTCTGGGTCGGATCGCGGTAGGCTATACCGTACGACAGTTCATCGTGTTCAATCTGTTTTTGCCCGCCCTGTTTGCCTGTGTCTGGATTATGGTGTTCAGTGTCAGTGCTATACACCTCGATTTTCAATCACCCAATTCACCGCTGTTCGCGGTGCTGAACCAGGAAGGCGGCGCGAGTCAGGTTATTTTCTCCATTCTTGCTCAATTACCTTTTGCTAAAATCACCAGTTTCGTCTTTTTAGCCACGGCATTTCTCTCATACGTCACCGCTGCCGATTCCAACACCACGGCCATGAGTGGTATCAGCATCCACCGCAAGGGTACCCCCGCCGACAGTCCGCCGACTGACGCCCGCATAAGCGACGAGCCCCCCCTGTACGTAAAAATAGCCTGGGGTAGTTTGATTGGCCTGATCGCCTGGATCATGGTGTCGTTTGCGGGAGAAGGCAAGGACAAGGGGCTGGAAGGCGTCAAAATCCTATCCAATCTCGGCGGTTTCCCGGCCCTGATTTTGATGCTGTTTGTGGCGTGGGGAATGGTAAAGCTGATGCTGAATCCGTGGATATTGTTTGAAAAGGAGGAAGGGGAGATGGAGTAAAGGAGATAGGATCAAGGGTGTAACTTTTGCTCGTAAATATATCTTCCTTCGCTTCATTCTCCTCTATTCCCTATCCCATCAACGGCCCAAAAGCCGCTTTCACCGCCGCCAAATCCCTTTGGTGCGCTTCAACGGTAGTCAGTATATGGGGGGATTTTTCTTCGAGGCACTGCTCCACTACCAGATGCGGCGTCACACCCAGTTTCTTCAATTCCTGCACCAGCCGGGGGTAGCTGATGTCGCCCTCGGGCTGGAAGGTTTCCAGCCAAATGCCGCCCTTGGATTGTCGGAGGTGCAGCTCGGTAATCCGTTTGCCGTAGAGTTTCAGCACGTCGAAAACGGCCAGTTCCGAATTCCCCGAGCCGCGATAGACCCAATGGACGTCCATGCAAAATGTAACGTTAGCCGGATCGGTAGCCAGTAGCATGTGGTGAAACTCCCGCGCCCCGGCCCGGAGCTCAATGTCGTGGGTATGGTAGGAGAGGGTCATGCCCATTTTGCGAAGGGCCGCACCCAGGCGATCGAGATTGCGGGCCTGTTCGGTGAGTTCGGTGTCGTTTTTATTTTCCAGGCTACCCCCGCGGAGAGGGCTCGGATTGGTCACCACAATTTTGGCTCCCAGCGGCTGGGCGGCCTCTGCAATGGCTAGCACAGAGTCAATGGATTTATGGGCTTCTTCAGCCCGGTGTAGTGTGCTATTTACGTAAAAAGAAGGCAACGCCAGCTTGTGTTTTTTGAGCAAAGGAGCCAGCGTGTGTACTTCCTTCAACTCGGTAAAACTAGGTTCAAATGCCTGGAAACCTGACTTGACGTACTCAGCCAGCGACGCATCTAAATCGGAACTCCAATCGCGGCCTTCCCTCTTAAAAAACGTAAACCAGGTGTACTGATTACAGGAAATCGGATAAGGTAGTTTTTTGGGTGATGTTTTCTGCAACGAGCTCAGGGTAGTCGTGGTGGCGAGGGCCAGGGCTGTATTGAGAAAATGGCGGCGATTGGTATGCATGAAAGCTCGGGATTGGGTATTGCTTTAAAACCTGTCCAGTCCGGGTTTCTACTTTTTTGAGGTGTAGTATTTAGCCCTGAATAACGCTTTCTGATGCAGATATTCGGGGTTATTCCGGGCCCGATCCCAGTATGATTTGAATACGGCTGCTGCCTGCGCTTTTTCATTGGTGGCAGCATCTTTGGCTTGAGGCAGTACTGCATTGCCTTTGCGCGGGCTGCCTGAGGAATAGGGATATTCTTTCTGGTCGTGGCCTGGATCGTCTTCACCGGCGTACTTACGACCGCTGGGATGATTGGCGTAGCGACGCGCTCGGGTAAAACCCATCTGGATAAACTTACGCGCCATATCCGCCCCCACGAAATCATTTTGTTGAAGGTACCCCTCGAACATCGCGTAAAGTTTTTCCGCCGAAGCGCGGGCGATGGCTTCGGTCTTGAAGCGCCAGTGCGGCAACAACTCGCTTTTGTAGGGTTGCACCAGCAGTACGCCCTGCTCGCCTACGCCGATACGATACAGTTCGGGATGCTGGCGGAAGTCGGTCGTGTCGAATGGGATTGAATAGTCAAAAGCGTTGGCCAAAATACTGATTGATAAAGGGTTAAAGAATCGGGGCGTCTCCTTACTCTCAAACTAATCAGAAACACGGACTGTTTCGGGCTGGCCTACGGTTTCAAACCTAAAAACATCAGGCCGTGCATAGTGGCCTGTCACGTCGAAATCCAGTTTGCTCTTGGCCAAGAGTGAAAAGTCCAGTTGCGCAGTCAGCAACCCTTCCTCATTCCACAGCGGTCCGGCCAGTACTTCGCCGGTAGGGGCCACAATCACGCTGCCGCCTGCCGACATTATGTCGGCCTCGGCTTTAATTTCCTCCTGATAGCGTTCAGGGTAATCACCCTTACGAATATACTGATTACAGCCTAGCACGAAGCAACGCCCCTCCAGCGCGATATGCTGTAGGGTACCCTGCCACGTTGGTCGCGCATCGGCGGTGGGAGCGAGGTAGATTTCCACCCCTTTCTGATACATTGCCATTCGGGCTAGCGGCATATAGTTTTCCCAACAAATTAGTCCGCCGATGCGCCCCTGTGACGTATCGTAGGCATGCAGGGTACTTCCATCCCCTTCGGCCCACACGTAGCGTTCCAGTCCGGTGGGTTTGAGTTTACGATGGACGCCCAGTAAGGTACCATCGGGCCCGAAGTAAAGTAGTGAACAATACAACGAGCCACCTACGGCTTCGCGTTCGGTGACGCCTAGCGCCACGAAGATTCCGGCCTGTTGAATAGCCGTTTTGATTGGATCCAGAATAGACGATTTGACATCTACGCTATTGGCCCAGTAGTCGAGCCAGGTAGCTCGCCCCGCGTCCGTCCGGCGACCCACCACGGCGTCGAAGCGCAGCCCACGCGGGTAGCCGGGCAGAAACGACTCTGGGAACAACAGCAATTGGCAACCGGCCTGTTTACCTTTTTCAATCCATGCAACGACCTTTTCGATACTGGCCGTCAGGTCAAAAAAAACGGGGGTAGCCTGCACGACACCTACCTTGATTTTTGGGAATTCCATAGGACTGGTGGTAGACTTATTCTTTAAGGGAGGTTTTTTATATCGGAAAGTGCCTCTGCGCTACCATCAGGCTGTTCGGAAATTATACTGAGGGTGCCCGTAGTTTCCAGCACGATGGCATGAATCTGCTTAAGATCAGGTTGGCCTTGCTCTCGTGCCGCTACATAGATTTCTTCCATGGTTATTCTTTCCTTTTTGAGAACCTGATGAAGTACCTCCCCCTTGTACAACAGCAGCGTCGGGTCGCTGGTGATAACCTGCTTCACCGACTTATAACGAACGGAGAGCCATGTAATACAAAATTGCAGGAAAATCAGCATAAAAAAAGCCAGCGCTCCGTCCAGTAAGGGGACATCCTTACTCAATATGACCGTCGCCAGGGTAGATCCTAAGGCTACGGTGACCACGAAATCGAAGGCATTCATTTTGGACAAGGTTCTTTTGCCTGAAACGCGAAGCATAACAATGAGCGTAGCATACGACAGTATGGAAATGATCACGATGCGGCCAACACTTTCCCATGAATCAAAGAAGATATTTTTCATAACAGAGCGGTAAGCTGTGGGATAAAGAGTCTATTTACTCAGGCAAAGCCCAAAAAAATCACACCATGGGAGCTTCCATTCACTAGCTGGTGCGCCCAAGTGCTAGAAAACCGGACAATATTTTGAATAAATAGGGGTTAATTTATTTGTCTAGGCAATGGTTGAGAACTGGAAATACTATATTTGGTCAACTAAAAATCTGTAACACAATTATGATGAAGAACCTTATACAACTGGGAGCCATGAGCTTGCTCCTATTTTCTTTTTCTGTAGTAAAAGCCCAGGATGATGACGAAAAGCAGCCCACCAAAAGTAAACCCGTCGAAGCGGCTAAGCAATACACCGACGAGATTAAAGCGTTGGCAGCGAAGCCCACGGTGAAAAAAGCCCTATCCCTGATGGAAGAGCAGGAGCCCTGGACGGTTAAAAACCTGCGCACGCTGACCGAAATCCCCGCTCCACCCTTTATGGAGCAGGAACGGGGGCGTGCCTATGCCGGAATGTTGCGGACTGCGGGAGCCGATTCAATCTGGACGGATGAGGTGGGGAATGTCCTGGCCTTGCGTCGGGGCAGGTCGCGTAAGAAAACCGTGGTGCTGGAAGCCCACCTCGATACGGTGTTTCCCGAAGGTACTGATGTAAAAATCAGACAAAAGGGGGATACTTTATATGCCCCGGGTATCGGCGACGACACGCGCGGCCTGGCGATGGTTCTGACCATTTTGGATGTGATGGAAAAAACCAGCCTGGAAACGGAGGCCGATGTACTCTTCATTGGTACCGTTGGTGAGGAAGGGCTCGGCGACTTACGCGGAGTGAAAAAACTATTCAACACGCCCGGCCTGAAAATCGACTCCTACATTGCCATCGACGGGCTGGGCTCGACGAGCATCACCCACCGGGGCCTCGGCTCACACCGCTACAAAGTTACTTTCAAAGGGCCGGGCGGGCACTCGTCGGGAGCATTCGGCCTGGTGAATCCCCACGGTGCACTGGCACGGGCTATTTATTATTTCACCCAGTCGGCCGACACGTTTACGAAGAAAGGTGTAAGGACGACTTACAATGTTGGGGTGATCGGGGGAGGTACCTCCGTCAATGCCATTCCGTTTGAGTCCTACATGCAGGTGGATATGCGCTCGGAAAGTCCGGATCAACTCAGCGGCATCGACAAGCTGTTTCAGGAAGCAGTACAGCGGGCCCTGCGCGAAGAAAATGCCATGAAGCGCCTTGGCTCTGATCTTATCGTGGACATCGAATCGGTAGGCGATCGGCCTTCCGGTGGCATTGCGGAGAACAGCCCATTGGTGCAGCGGGCCATTGCTGCCACCCGTGCCGTAGGTCAAGAGCCAGCCCTGCGGGTAGGTTCTACGAATTCTAATATTCCTTTTTCTAAGGGGGTGCCTGCCATCACCATGGGTGCTGGTGGTACCGGCAGTGGCGCACATTCGCTCAACGAATGGTGGATGGCCGATCAGTCGCACCTGGCCTTGCAGCGCACGCTGCTGATACTGCTTAGTGAAGCAGGGTTGGTGGCGGGGAAGTAGATTCTGAGGTTTACATTATTATTTCAGCCCCCTTAGCATGACTATAATTGGTCATGCTAAGGGGGGCTGAAATTTGTCATGATGTTGGATAAAAGGCCCCAACATTCCGGAAAGCAACCGATATTCTTTTATATACCCGGAACCTCCTCTTCCAGATAATCCAGATCTTTGGTAAAGGTTTCTTCAAGAAAAGCCAGAGAAATCAGCGCCACAGCGACCGTACCTACCCCCAACATCAATCCCGCGTTGATCACGCCGAAGGTAGGTTTGAGATAGACAAACAGCGAGGCCAGGGGAATGGTAGCTCCCCGCACGAAATTGGGGATGGTGGTGGCAACGGTGGCGCGGATGTTAGTACCAAATAACTCCGCTGCGATGGTGATGAACAACGTCCAGTAGCCATTGCAAAAACCCAGGAATGCGCAAAGCATATAGAAAGAGAATGCTTCTGAAACGGGCAAAAGCAGATAAAGCGACATCATCACGACAGACATCACGATAAACAATCCGATGACCTTCTTGCGGCTTTTGAGGTACTGGCTAAACAAACCACTGACAATATCGCCAAATACCTGACCCGTGAAGGCCAGCATCACGGCCTTCCCCGCGTTGATGCCGTCAATGCCCTTTGCCGCCGCAAATTCGGGCGAAAAGGTGATCAGGATTCCGACGACAAACCAAATTGGTAACCCCACCAGAATTGCCATAAGGTACTTACGGAGCCTTTGCGGATTGGTGAAAATGCTGAGGATATCGCCCCGGCTGACGGCTTTTTCTTTCAGATGCTGGAACATACCGGATTCAAAAACATTGAACCGCAGGACTAGCAGTGCCAACCCCAGTCCGCCGCCCACAAAGTAGGATATCCGCCATTCAAAAAGATCAGCTACGAAATAGGCGAGAATGGCCCCCAGTACCCCTAGCGTGGCTACAAGCGTGGTGCCGTACCCGCGTATTTACTTGGGGAGTACCTCGGTCACGAGGGTGATGCCCGCGCCTAACTCACCCGCCAGACCGACGCCCGCTATGAAACGCAACACCGCGTACATTTCCAGACTGTTGACAAAACCGTTGGCAATGTTGGCAAGGGAGTACATGATGATGGACCCAAAAAGGACCGACAAACGGCCCCGCTTATCGCCTAAAACGCCCCAAAGTACCCCCCCTATGAGCATACCGGCCATCTGCATATTCAAGAGCGTAATACCTTCGGGCAGCAGTTGGTCGCCCGTTACGCCCAGTTCTTTCAAACTAGGCACCCGCACGACGCTGAACAGGAACAGGTCGTACATATCGACAAGATAGCCCAGAGCTGCTACGAGCACGGGGATTTTGAGGAGTTGGGAAATTACGGAGGGGTTTTGCGTTTGCGAGGTCATTCAGTTGAAAGTTGAAAATGGAAACGGGGTCGCCCGTCGATTGAAAATGGAAACAGGGCCCAACGCCAATTGAAAACGAATCTGAAAAAAATCTTTACAACTTTCCACTAAATTAAAGACGGTCGATCAGCATCCCCCCGTCGACGTGAATAACCTGTCCGGTGGAATAAGGGAAGTCGCCGCGCACGAGCGCGGCGACGGCCTTACCCACGTCGTCGGGGGTACCCCAGCGGGGTTGCAAAGCCATACCGCCATCGAATAGTTGATCGTATTTTGACTGGACTTTAGACGTCATATCGGTGGCAATAACGCCGGGACGTACTTCGAATACCGAAATGCCAAATTCGGCCATCTTTACAGCAAACAGCGCAGCAGTCATGGCCAATCCGGCTTTGGAAATACAATATTCACCCCGATTGATACTGGCGACTGTTGCGGATATTGACGTAACAAAGACGATGGTACCCTGAAACGCGACATCAGCTTCTTTATTCGCCTCCATCCGGTTGGCGATGGCCTGGGTCAGGAAGAATGGGCCTTCCAGATTGGTGTCCAGCAGATCCCGGAAACTTTCGGGCGTGGTATCCAGCAGGTCGAGGCGCTGCCGGGGCGCGATGCCCGCGTTGTTGACCAGGACGTTGAGGGTACCCCATTGTTTATAAACCTCATTCACAATCCGGGCGCGGTCGTCAACCGAGGCAATGCTGCCCTGGCAGTAGATGACTTCGGTGCCCAGTTCCCGCAGGTCGTTCAGTGTCTCCTGCACGGCTTCCTCGGCACGTACCCCATTGATGGCCAGATTGTAGCCCTCGCGGGCCAGGCATTGGGCGATGCCCAGGCCTATGCCCCGGCTCCCGCCGGTAATCAGTGCTGTTTTCATTTTTTTAATTTTTAGTATAGGAGTTTAGGAGTGGCAAAGTACAGGAGTGGTAAAGTACAGGAGTACAAAAGTTCAGGAGTGGCTGAGTTCAGGAATTCGAGCTGCTTAGTACAGAATCAACTAATAGTACTTCTGTACCAGGTACTTTACTACTTAGGAACTTTGCCACTTTCTCACTTTTTCCCTCCAAATTACAATTCCTTCACATCTACCCAGCACCGCTTCTCCCAGCTCTCGATGCCCAATTCGGCGAGTTGGACGCCTTTGGCACCCTCTTTCAAGCCCCAGGGGAAAGGGGTATCCTGAACGATATGCTTCAAAAATAATTCCCATTGGGCTTTAAAAGCATTATCGAAAACTTCCTGCTCAGGTACTTTGGACCAGCCCTCAAAAAAGTCGATGGGTTGCTTGATGTCGGGATTCCAGACGGGCTTGGGCGTGTTGCCGTAATGCTGGGTCACGCACTCACGAAGCCCGGCCACGGCCGAGCCTTTGGTGCCATCCACGTGCAGGGTGAGCAAATCGTCGCGGCGGACGCGGGTAGTCCACGAAGAATTGAACTGGGCGATTACGCCGCCTTCCAACTCAAACGTGGCGTAGCAGGCGTCGTCGGCAGTACACTTGTAAGGCTTGCCCTGCTCGTCGATGCGTTCCTCGATATGAGTGGCACCCAGGCAGGATACAGATTTGACGTTGCCAAACAGATGGTCAAGCACGTAGCGCCAGTGGCAGAGCATGTCCACGATAATACCGCCGTCGTCTTCCTTGCGGTAATTCCACGAAGGACGCTGGGCAGGCACACTGTGGCCTTCAAATACCCAGTAGCCAAATTCCCCCCGCACCGACAGAATATCTCCGAAAAAGTCGTTCTCCATCAGTCGTTTCAATTTCAGCATGCCGGGGAGCCACAATTTGTCCTGTACAACGCCGTGTTTTACGCCCGCTTTTTCGGCAAGTTCATAGAGTTCCAACGCTTCGGCGACGGAGGTACCGGTGGGTTTTTCGCAGTAGATGTGCTTTCCCGCTTCGATGGCCTTCTTGACAGCCGCCGCACGACGACCTGTTACCTGGGCGTCAAAATAAATCTGGTAGTGCGGATCGCTCATCACGGAATCAAGATCCGTAGTGTACTTTTCCACGCCCGAGCGTTCGCACAGGTCTTTCAATTTCGCCTCGTTGCGACCTACCAAAATTGGATCGGGCATAATGACTTCGTCAGCCGATAATTTGACGCCTCCCTGCTGGCGAATGGCTGCAATGGAACGCAGCAAGTGCTGGTTGGTACCCATACGGCCCGTAACGCCGTTCATGATAATTCCGATGGTATGTGTTGTCATTTTTTTAGTTGACACCGGTTCGCCGGTGCGATTGATAATGAATGAATTACAATTCTAACGTGAATTCGATAATTAGGACAGTATTCTGAAGTCTTGGACGAGGGAGGGCTTCTTGTCCAAAAAGCAGTAGGCTCCGACCGAGGCGAGTATATGTGTGATGGCGTTGGCCGGGGAGCGATGCCTAGTATGCTCGATG
>JBBRDE010000113.1:0-17019 GCA_038204185.1 Cytophagales bacterium | reverse complement strand
GGAGCAATTTCTATGGAATCAATAATTAGCGGATTATATCACATACAAATTCTTTTTGCAATTGCAGGTTTGATTGGTTTAGTTTTTGATAAATACGATATACATGTTAGAAAAGGCCAACCATTAAATAATTTTTAATATGAAAGATTTGTTAAATGACTTTGATTTTCTAAATATTGGATCTTGGGTTAGCTCAATTTTAGCTATAACCGTTAGTATTTATTTTTTTTACAAAAAGCGTAAGGCAGACAGAAATTTAGTCAAATTGATGAAAAAGTCAGAATCCTGGCGCAAAAATTATATCTCAATAAACGAAAATTTAGATAAGGAATTCAGGCTAATTGAAAAGAAAATCATATTAAAAGATATTGATTTTGAAATAAAACAATTGGTATTACAAAAAATTAAAACGGAGCTTGAACTTAAAAAACTTGATTTAATTAAGATAGAAATTGATAAACTTGTCGAACATCTCAATGAAGAGGATAGAAAGGAAATATTAGAATCAATCCATCAGAAAAAAATAGTTGGATCAAATAACATAGTTGGATCAAACAATTACGTAAGCGATATTTTGACGAAAGCAAAGGGAAATTGAAAAAAAAAAGATGTGACGAAAACCTAGCTTTACATTGATAACCTCCCCAATATCACACATTTATCGTCACTAACCCTAAACTATGTTCTCACTCAGATTCTGCTATATAGAATCATTCGCATGCAATACCAAGATAGGGCATGCGAATCCTTAAACGCCTAGATCAACTTCTGGAAAATATATCTTAGCAGCAAACTCAAAACTAGTAAGGCCTACTATTGCCGCCCTATGACGTATCTCCGATAGGAATGCCTCGTACAAGAAACCAAGAAGATTAAAGATCTTTTGTTTCGAAAGCGACGACATTAAAGGAGATGTTAACAATGTTTTGATTTAGCTAACAGTAGAATTTTTTAACTATTTATTATTATACGAAATGAAGACCTGTGGGTAATATACCATAATACCGCTGTAAGCTATTATTAATAAAGTAGATATAAAAATATAATTATTTATCTGAATTTTGATTATCCACACATTAGTTGATTTAATACAAAGTTGTATATAAACACAAGTGACGATATAGACAGCGATATAGTCATATATATATATGACTTGCTGTAATACAATTTCATTGATACATTGAATAAACTTGAATACCTTATGAAAATGATTTGGTTTACTCCGACTTTCTTGTTCCTTTCTGGGATTTTTTCCTTCACTAATAAAACCAATAGACCGATCGATAGTAATATCGAGAAATGGAAAAAGGCAGTTGTACATCTAGAAATTCCATACGAAGATTATAGTGCCAGTGAAATGGAAATCATTCAGTTGTTCAAAGATGACAAAATAGATTATAAAGAATATTATCAGCGCACTTTCCAAAATAAAACGTATAAGGAAGGGAGAAGTTCTGGTACTGCGATTTTTTTTAAGAATAATAATAAACATTATCTGTTGACAGCCAGACATGTGGTGTTTGATAATTTTAGTGCTAAAAATGAGGGAATTAAAGAGGAAATGAAAATAAAGGGACTTCCGGAAATAATAAGAAATAAAATTTCTGAATTGGATAAATCAGAAAGGATTAAAAAAGCAGAAAAAGAGGGGGCAAATAAAATATTTTCACGAATCTTTCGGGTACGATCAATTGATGAGTATGATATAAATAATACGAATAATAGAGTTCCTGATATATTAATGAGTCTTACATCAGAGATGATACCTAGGTACACTTTTTCAGATCCCTCAGTTGACTTGGCAATTATTTCGCTTGATAATGGGATAGTTAAAGTAGAACCCAGCTTCTCACAAGGACTACTAGACAATGGATATGTTCCAATTTCACTTAATGATATTGCATCAGAAAATCCTATTGAAGGCCAAGATTTAATGGCTGTTGGTTTTCCTGGATCAACTTCGAGATTGGGCAATTTCGAAGTATCAGCAGCCGAATATAATTGGTCTTCAAATGCAATTGCTGTTCCGGTTTTCTCATTTGGGAAAGTTGCCATGCAAAATCAAAAATTCCATTTTTTTTGGTCTGATTTAAGTATTTATCCTGGTAATAGCGGAGGTCCGGTAATTTCAAATAATAAACTAGTGGGAATTGTTAGTGCCCAAGCTGTCATCAACGTTGAAGATGATAAGCATAATGCAGTTAACCTTACCACAAGAATACCATTTGGCTTCATTATCAAAACTAAATATATCAAAGAACTCATTACTCAGCATGATAAAAAGGAAAAGGAATATGAGAGAAATTCTCCTCATGTGAAGCATTAAATCTGTTAGCCCAGATTTGTAACGTCCCTAACACCCCCTGCTGGCACCGATTTGCGACGTCGCTAACTCCCCGCTAACCCCGATTTGCGACGACGGATAACACCGATTTGTAATCGGTGTTGCATCACCTCGCGTTTGCAACGCGTTCCGCGCATGAGGAAAACGACTAACTATGGCTTCGTCTCAATACTACGTCCGCAATCAAGAAGGTGCCTATTTCCTGACGATGACGGTTGTGGATTGGGTGGATGTTTTTACCCGGCCTTCCTATCGGCAAATTATGGTCGAGTCGCTGCAATACTGCCAACTGAACAAAGGGCTGAGACTTTATGGCTGGTGCCTGATGTCGAATCATTTGCACCTTATCGCGGCGGCAGATGATGGAATCAACTTATCGGACATCTTGCGCGACATGAAGAAGTTTTCTTCCAAACGTATTGTAAAAGAGATGCAGGAACAGCCCGAGAGCCGCCGCGATTGGATGCTTCAACGTTTTGCTTACGCGGGTAAGTTTGAGGCCAACGTGAAAGAATACAAATTCTGGCAGGACGGAAACCAGGCCAAGGAGTGCCACTCCCCGGCCTTTTTATTCGAGAAGCTAAACTATGTTCATCAGAATCCGGTACGGAACAGGATCGTGGAGGAGGCGGAGCATTATTTGTATAGTTCAGCCAGGAATTATGCAGGAATGAAGGGGCTACTCGATGTGATTTTGCTTTGAGATAGTGTTCCTTGTGCGCGTATTCGCGTTACAAACGCGAGGTGATGCAACACCGATTGAAAATCGGTGTTAGCGGGGGGACCGCGTACTCAATATAGTTGGCAGTCTCCGACTGCCTCGCCGCCAAGCTTACACAATTCAAACAAAAAGACACTTTGAAATATGAAGATTACGCCCGAGCATAACGAGCGAATGGCAAAAATGACTTTTGCGTCGGTGTACCCGCAACCTTACCAAAGTCGAGCGCAAAGGCAGGACCAAAAAAGAACTACATCAGGTTATCGCGTGGTTGACCGGTTTTGACGACCAAAAGCTGAAAGAGCTCATCAATGCGAAAGCGACTTTTGAAACATTTTTTGATGAAGCAGAATTGAATCCAGGGGCCGATTTGATTACCGGCGTAATTTGCGGCTATCGGATCGAAGAAATTGAAAATCCACTCACTAAAAAAGTAAGGTACCTTGATAAGCTGGTGGACGAACTGGCGAAAGGCAAAAAAATAGAAAAGATTTTAAGAACCGGGTAGCAGGACGAAATACAGCTCGTATCCCCGCACCGCCATCCTCAATTCGAATTCGGTGCATTGCTCCCCCTAACCCCAATTTGCAGGGTCGCTAACCCTGATTAAAAATCGAGGTTAGTACAGTTAGCATAGAGTCTGGTGTCAGAATCGAACTGACTACACTTGTTTTGCAGACAAGCACACATCCATTGTGCATACCAGACGGACAAAAAAAACCGCTTGCTACCTCAATCGGTAACAAGCGGTTTAAAATTTCTTTATTGACTCTTTAACAGACAAATAAAGCCCACTCGTCACCATTTAGGTAACAGAAAAACGAGTTGGGACAAGAATTGCTGGTTGAGATTATCATTCTGCAAAGATGCGAAGCGTTTTTTTAAATGACAACGTTTCTCGAAAATTTGGCTGCTATTAACAACGGATTCAAATCAGTATTAGCTAATAATTTTTTAAACAGCATCGCAACCTACGCTGTTTAATCAATAATGAAAGAAAAAGAGCAAATACAGCAACTATCGGCCCGTGACACGGATCGGATCACCCCCGCTAACCCCGATTTGCGACGCCGCTAACACTGATTGAAAATCAGTGTTGCATCACCTCGCGTTTGCAACGCGAATACCCGCAAAAGGAAGACTAAAAACAAAGCATGGCATCGCCCCAATACTACGTCCGCAGTCAAGAAGGTGCCTATTTCCTGACGATGACGGTCGTGGATTGGGTGGATGTTTTCACCCGGCCTTCCTATCGGCAGATTATGGTCGAGTCGCTGCAATACTGCCAACTACACAAAGGGCTACGCTTGTATGGCTGGTGCCTGATGTCGAATCATTTGCACCTTATCGCGGCGACGGATGACGGAATCCTCCATTCGGATTTTGATCAACTCCACGGGATCGACCTCCGGCAATTCACTTGTCTTTTCTTCAAAGTCCGGAATGAGATGGGCCAATAGCAGCTTCTCTTTGTGTTCAACCGTACCTTTCACAGCACACTTCACTTCCTCATAGCGAGTCATCGCAGCCACATAGTCTTGCTCTGTCTCGATTAGATACCAGTTAGTTTTTTGATTTTTCATCTGTCTATCACTTAACATCAAGCACCAAGGTAGCATCTTCACCCTGATTTCTATCACAAAACCACAGTTCACAGACCGCAGCCCTTGTCTTTTGGGTAGCAATTACCGCACTCAGGCTCAGGTTTGTAAGGGTATGATTTTTTTCTCTCTTGCCGGTATTCGATAGTACCCATACCATTTTTCCAAACCCTATCTCCCCGCAGGCGAATTCTAAAATCAGTTTTTAACAGACCTATGTTATGACAAAGTTTAACCAGGATGACTATCCGGAAGAAAAGCAGTTGACCGAGGATGAAAATAGAATTCTGGATCAGCTTGGGCTGTTCGGAGAATCTCGTCGCCGGTTTATGACTAAAATTTCCGCGGCCGGGCTCAGCCTGTTTGCGGCGCCTTTTTTTACCTCAGACGTATTGGGTAAAGCACCAAACGAAGAAACTCTGACAAATACAGAAGCTATGCTGAACGAAATCCAGGTTCGATTACGGGTAAATAATTCAACTAAACCATTAACCATCGACTCCCGAACCACCCTGCTGGATGCGCTGCGGCAACGCCTGCAGCTGACCGGCACCAAAAAGGGTTGCGATCACGGGCAGTGTGGGGCCTGTACCGTTATGATCGACGGAAAACGCAAGCTATCCTGCCTTACGCTGGCGGCCACCTGCAAGGACAAGGAAATCACTACGGTGGAGGGCCTGGCCAGCGGCGATGAGCTGCACGCCATGCAGGCGGCATTCCTGAAACACGATGGCTTTCAATGCGGCTATTGCACGCCCGGGCAAATATGCTCGTCGGTAGCCTTGCTGCAGGAAGCCAAAAATGGGGAAGCCAGCTATGTAACAGAGGATATTAAAAACATCCGCCCAATTAAGGAGCTGTCGGAGGAAGAAATCCGGGAACGGATGTCGGGCAACATCTGCCGCTGCGGGGCCTATAACAATATCGTGCAGGCCATTCAGGAAGTACAATCGGGTAAAGAAGTAAAACCCAAATGGGAATTTGCTACGGCTGACCAAATGCAAAAAGCCAAATCCAAAAGCTGATCTTATTTCCATACCCAGGTAGTAAGTAAATAGCGTTTTTCAACGGCTCTAACGCCAAAAAATCAGTACTCAATGAGACCTTTCGCATATACACAACCCAAAAATCCGCAGGCAGCCGTGTCGGCCGCTGCGGCTAACAAACAGGCCAAATACCTGGGCGGCGGCACCAACCTGATCGATTTGATGAAGGAAGACGTGGAACGCCCCACGGAGCTGATCGAAGTGGCGGACCTGGGGTTTGACCAAATCAAAACGAATAAGGGGGGTGGCTACTCGCTGGGGGCGATGGCCAGCAATGCCGATACCGCCAACCATCCCGATATCCGGAAAAATTACCCCCTGCTTTCTATGGCCATGCTCTCAGCGGCTACGGCGCAGATCCGGAATATGGCGACCAACGGCGGCAACTTATTGCAGCGCACGCGCTGCCCCTATTTTTTTGAGACTTCGATGCCCTGCAACAAGCGGGAGCCCGGCACCGGATGCGGAGCCTTAAAAGGCATGAACGCCCAACACGCCATTTTCGGGTGGAACGACCAATGTGTGGCCGTCAATCCGTCCGATATGTGTGTGGCTTTGGCGGCCCTTGGCGCCACGGTACAGGTACAACAACCGGGTGGTAAAACAAGAACCATTGATTTTGCCGATTTTCACCGTCTGCCCGGCGATCAGCCGGAGAAAGACAACACGTTGCAGCCGAATGAACTCATTACGGCTATCGACCTGCCTGAGCCAATTTTTGCCGATCATTATTACTATCTGAAAATCCGGGAGCGTTCCAGTTACGCCTTCGCCATTATTTCGGTAGCGGCCGGCTTACAACTGGAAGGGGGTACCATCACCAAAGCCGGCCTCGCCATGGGCGGGGTGGCGCACAAACCCAGGAAACTAACCGAAGCCGAGGCTTTTCTAAGCGGAAAGAAACCCACTCAGGAGAACTTTCAGGAGGCGGCGGAATTGGCCATGCGCCCGGCCCGTACCCTACCCGACAATGAATACAAAATTGAAATGGGGAAAAAGGCCATCGTAAGAGCGCTTTCTCAGGCTTTTGAGAAAAACGCGTAAAGAAACTTTATCATGGAAGAGCCGGAGCCTTATTATCCCATCAAAATAGCAAATCATATAGTATGGACACATTAATAGGAACAGGTAACCCGATAAACCGGGTGGAAGGGCACTTGAAAGTGACCGGGATGGCCAAATACGCATCGGAATTTCCGGTGGATCGTATGCTTTACGCACAGGCGGTCAATAGTACCATTGCCAAAGGTGAAATCTTATCGATCGATGTAACAGAAGCAAAAAAGCAGAAGGGGGTAGTTGAAATCATTACCTACAAGAACGCCGAGAAGCTTAAGACGCCTGATGAAAAACTACCGCCCCTCTCTACCACCAGTATACAACCGGTGTTGCAGAGTCCGCACGTGAATTATTACGGAGAATATGTGGCCCTGGTGGTGGCCGAAACCTTTGAGCAGGCCCAGTACGCCGCCAGATTGGTGAAGGTCAAATACAAAAAAGAGACACCCAAAATAGATTTCAAGAAACATCGCTCGGAGGCTTACAAGCCCGAGGAAGAGTCGGATCATTCCAGGGGTGATGTAGAGGCGGGCATGGCCGAAGCCGATCAAAAGCTGGAAGCCACCTACAACACGCCTATTGAGCACCATCACCCGATGGAACTGCACGCCATTATCGCCTCCTGGGAAAACGGTAAAGTAAAAGCGTACGCCAGCCAGCAAATGATTAATGACGCAGCCATCACCATTTCAGACACCTTTCAGATCCCCAAAGAGAACGTACGCGTCATAGCGCCTTTTGTGGGCGGTGGATTTGGCTCCAAGCTACATGCTAAAAAACACGTGATTTTGGCCATTATGGCTGCCAAGAAAACAGGTCGTCCGGTGCAGCTTACCGTCACCCGGCATCAAATGTTTACCAACACCAACCTCCGGCAGCACAACGAACAGAAAGTGCGAATGGGCGCCACCAAAGACGGTACCCTGACCGCCCTGGTGCACGAAATATTGTCGCATACCTCCACCTACGAGGAATACCAGGAACCCTGCGGAACGGTTTCGAAAATGCTGTATAAGGTACCCAACAACCTGGTGACCCAGCGACTCGTGCCGGTCAACCTGCCAACGCCCTTTGCTATGCGGGCACCGGGCGAAGCCACCGGGAGTTTTGCGCTGGAATCGGCGATGGATGAGATGGCCTGGAAGCTCAAAATGGACCCGATTGAATTCAGGATAAAAAACGATACGCAGACCGACCCGAGTAATGGCAAGCCGTTTTCTTCGCGCCTACTGGTTGAGTGCCTGCGGATTGGGGCCGACAAATTTGGCTGGGACAAACGAAAAATGGAACCGGCAAAAAACACAAACGGCAACTGGCTGGTAGGGTACGGCGTAAGTGGTGCCTCGCGGGAAGCACCTTACAAGGAATCCTCGGCGAAAGTCATACTGTCGCTCAAAGACGGAACCGTGTTTGCTACCATTCAGATGGATGCCACGGACATAGGTACCGGCAGTTATACCATTGTTGCGCAAACCGCCTCGCAATACCTGGATATTCCCGTAGCACAGGTAAATGTGGAGCTTGCCGACTCCTTGTTTCCGGTAACGCCCGGTTCGGGCGGATCGTGGGGAGCCGCTTCCTACACCAACGGAGCCCGCGCAGCCTGCCAGAATGCCATTAAAGAATTAAAACAAAAGCTAAACGCCGGTGATAAGGAAATAGGCGTGAAAGAGCTGATGACGCGCAACCAGCTTACCACCTACGAAGCCAAAGGCACCGCCAAACCTTCCGAAGCCTTTAAACAGCATTCGGTGTATTCTTTCGGGGCAAACTTTGCCGAAGTGTGGGTAGACAAAGACACGGGGGTGTTCAGGATCAAGCGTATGGTGAATGTGGGAGCCTGCGGAAAAATCCTCAATCCTAAAACGGCCTTTGGCCAGATCATCGGCGGACTGACCATGGGGGCAGGCATGGTCATAGCCGAACGAACCAAGATTGAGCCGAACTACGGCAACTTCATTACCCGGTCTTTTGCCGATTACCACGTTCCGGTCAACCTGGATATGGCTAATGTAGAGGTGGTATTTCTGCCCGAAGAAGATAAAATTGCCAACGAAATGGGCGTGAAAGGAATTGGTGAGCTGGGCATAACCAGTGTGGCGGCCTCTATCGCCAACGCCATTTTCAATGCCACCGGCAAGCGCATGCGTGATCTGCCTATCACGCCCGAAAAGCTGATTATGGCCCAGGTAGAGCCGGGTGTGGCTTAAAGCGTATCATCTCCATAAAATCAGAATTCCTTACCCGCTCCCAAAGACAAACATGCAGGTACTTTTGTCTTCGGGGGCGGGTAATTTAGCGTCGCACGCTGGGTACTGCAGTACTCTTTGCTGCTTTTTCAGCCTCCCGCTGACCCATTTCTGCCAATAGAAATAGCTGCCCTTAGTCAAATAAATCCAGAACATCCTCCGTAAGAAAAGTTAGATCGGGCTAGAAAAGCCTTTTAGTGACAATAAAAGGATCAATTCAAATCTGAAAGAAATAGTCTATGAGTAACTATGTGAGTACGCTGGTCTTGATTATCGGGATACTATGGAATGTAATGGCACAGAAAGAGCCGAACATTCCAATACCTACCCCGGCCCAGATTCAGTGGCAAAATACGGAACTGGCGGCCTTGATTTCCATCGACCTGCATGTATTCGACGATAAGTCTTATGTACAAAGTGAAGCGCGTATTACTCCGGTTGCAGACTACAACATCTTTAATCCGCAGAAATATGATATGGATCAATGGATCAAATCTTTAAAAGACGGTGGATTTAAGATTGCCATCCTGACCGTAAGCCACGAAACGGGATTCTTCTTCTACCAAAGTACTGCCACTCCCTATTCGATGAAAGCCTTAAAATGGCAAGATGGGAAAGGAGATATTTTGCGCGACTTTAAAGCCTCATGCGAAAAGTACGGCCTACTACCCGGTGTATATATCGGAACTCGTTGGAATGCCTTTTACGGTGTCCACGATTTCAAAGTGAATGGCAACAACGCCTTTGCCCAAAACAGGCAAAAGCACTACAACGCCATGATTGAAAATATAGTAAAGGAAATATTCAGCAACTATGGCGAATGGGCTATGGTTTGGTTTGATGGCGGCGCCCACGGGCCCGATCAGGGTGGCCCGGATGTACTTTCCATTTTTGAAAAATACCAGCCCAATTGTTTGTTCTACCACAATCTGCAACGTGCCGATATGCGTTGGGGCGGCAGCGAGAGCGGAACGGTTCCTTATCCCTGTTGGGGAACATTTCCCTATGTTTCAACGGGGGCAGGAGAGTCCGCGAAAAAGGAGATTGGAGACAATAACTTCCAGCTATTGAAAACGGGTGATCCAAACGGAAAATATTACATGCATGCCATGAGTGATGCCCCTCTACGTGGCAATGGTGGTCACGACTGGTTTTGGGACCCCAACCGTGAGCACCTGATTTTCTCGTTAGACCAGTTGGTTGAAAAGTACTACAACTCCGTGGGGCACAATACTACCCTTATCCTAGGGGTTACGCCCGGGCCAGACGGATTAATGCCCGAACCTGACGTAAAACGTCTCAAAGAATTTGGGGATGAAATAAAGCGAAGGTTTTCAAATCCAGTTGCCTCCGCGTCAGGATCCGGAGAAAAAATCACCCTAAAACTCCCTAAAAAACAGGGAATCAATCAGGTAGTTTTAATGGAAGATATTTCCAAAGGAGAACGCGTTCGAGAATTTTTCCTGGAAGGAAAAACAAAAAAAGGTTGGCAACTTATCTTCAAAGGCTCTTGTATTGGGCACAAGTTCATCCATCGGTTTGACGAAATGGAGGTTTCTGAGGTGCGGCTGCATGTGACTGAGTCGAGAGGAGAACCCGCTATTCAGAATTTATCTGCCTTTCATATCACGAATGAGTAATCTAGTGCGACGGTAAACGAATTTTCCATTTGGGTAGTGCGCAGGATCTTGCTGCGGAATACTGACGAACAACGGGTAAAAACTGACCCGTTGCTGTTTATACCACTAGTTCTCATTTTCCCATTTAGGTAATGCCGCACTTTACCCTTTTATCACAAAAAGCACGTCTCCTGCTTATCGTTTTCATACTGGCTTTACCGTTGCTATCGTCGGCCCAGGCACCGCCCAATATTATTGTGTTTTTGGTAGATGATATGGGGTGGCAAGATACCTCCGTGCCCTTTTGGAAGGAAACCACCCCACTCAACCGCCGATTTCATACACCCAATATGGAGCGACTGGCCGCCGAGGGGGTCAAGTTCACCAATGCCTACGCCACGCCCGTGTGTACGCCTACCCGCGTCAGTTTGATGACGGGCATGAACGCCAGTCGCCACCGGGTAAGCAACTGGACGTCCCCCTACCCCAATCAGGATACCAGTGCGCCGGATAGTTTGCTGAATTCCCCGGCCTGGAATTACCGCGGTATGTCCCAGCAAAAGGACGTACAAGGTATGGCATACGCCAAGACGTTAGCACAGGTACTGCAAGACAATGGGTACTATACCATTCATACCGGAAAGGCTCATTTCGGCGCCAAGGACACGCCCGGTGAAGACCCGCTGAACCTGGGCTTTGAGGTGAATATCGCCGGCAATATGACGGGGCATCCGCAGTCCTTTCTGGGCGAGAACAACTATGGAAACCTACCCGGAAAAACGTCCATTCACGCCGTGCCGGGCCTGGAAAAATACCACGGGACGGATACCTTTCTGTCGGAAGCCCTTACCCTGGAAGCCATGGAGGCTTTGACGAAGCCCATTGCCAGCCAGAAGCCATTCTTTTTGTACATGGCTCATTACGCCGTGCATTTACCCTTTGACAAAGACAAACGCTACTTTCAGAAATACGTGGAGGCCGGTCTGGAAGAAAGTGAAGCCGCCTACGCCGCCCTGATTGAAGGGATGGACAAAAGTCTGGGCGATTTGATGGACTTTCTGAAAGAGAAAAAGCTTGACGAGAACACCATTATTCTGTTTATGTCGGACAATGGGGGTTTTAGTTTTCAGCCCCAGCGCATGGGAGCGGATTACACGCAGAACAGCCCCCTCGCCGTTGGGAAAGGGTCGGTACACGAAGGCGGAATCCGGGAACCGATGTTGCTAAAATGGCCGGGCCATACTCAGCCCGGAACGGTTTCGACCTACCCGGTTATTATTGAAGACTTCTTTCCTACAATCCTGCACATGGCCAACGTAAAGAACTACGAGGTACCTCAGGTGGTCGATGGCCAGGATTTCAGTTCTCAATTTCTTAAAGGAAAGGCAGACAAAAAACTTCTGGTTTGGCACTACCCGAACAAATGGGGAAAGAGTGGGCCGGGCATCAGTTTTCACTCGGCGATGCGGAAAGGCAAATGGAAGCTTATCTATGACCATAAGACCGAAAAATTATCGCTCTTTAACCTGGAAGATGATATTGGCGAGAAAAACGATCTGAGCAAAGCCAGCCCTAAAACAACAAAAAAGATGGCCACCGAACTAAGCCAGTACCTACGGCAGCGTCAGGCCCAGCTGCCTTACAATAAGCAGTCGAAAAGAGTAGTAAGCTGGCCGGATGAGGCGTATCGGGCCTCTCTTTAAATTACATGGTTGTGCGTATATAAACTGAGGTATAAAATTAATTCTTGAAACCAAGCCTAACCCTATCGTACCGGTTATTAAAAATAAGGTAGTGGGTTCTGTTCCGAAAGATCGGCATCAGTAAGTTGGAAAGGCTTTGGTATGGGCGGAAACAAAAAGGACAGGTCCGACACAGGGTACCTATCCTTTTAAAAAAATAATCAAAGTTACCTACTTACGGTGCCGTATATACCTTCACCCAATCTACCTGCATGATGCCGGTAACGATAGTGCTGGGGGCGGGGTTGCCATAGTAGTCACCACCTACAGCCAAATTCAGAGTGACCATTTGGAGCTTTCCAAATAAGTCGGGCACATACCCCCCGGTTTTTTGATCTACCTGTAGACCATCAAAATAGAAGGTAAGAGCATCCTGCGTCCAGATGAGTTCATACACATGGAAACCATCCGTCAGGTTAGGAACGGTAGAAATCGTAGTTACCGAATTTTTGACCAGGTTTATCCCAGCCCGCCGGCCGTAAAAGTAATTGGTTGCGTATTGGTTCTGTTCGTGGCCTTTGGCTTCCAGGATGTCGATTTCGCCATTGGTTGGCCAGGCATCACCATAACACCAAAATGCCGGCCACATACCGTAGCCTTTAGGTAGCTGGATGCGAGCCTGCATGCGAACTTTCCCATGGGTGTTGTTCGGGGCATATTTTGTTTTTGATTCAATCCTGGCAGAAGTAAAATCAAATGTTTTGCTGGTTGAAGACCCGGGTAGTGAAGGCCCGGTGACGGTTTCTTTTTTGGCCGCAATGCTCAATATTCCTCCATCTATTGTGAGATTGGCAGCCTGATAATACTGGTACTCATTATTGTAAGCACCGCCCGTCCAGATATTCCAGGCGGATAGTCCGGAATTAAAATCTTCCGTAAATACTTCCGTCCAGGTTACGGGTCCAGGATCACCGCCGCCGCCGGGAGGGCCTTTTCGGGCAGATGATTTTGCCAGGGTACCTTCCGGTGCTGCAGCAGGGGTCTCGCATTGCACAAAGACCATACAAAGTAGGACCAGCAGGGCGGCCGATCCGGGCATGACGTGTTTTTTCATTTGTGAAAAGGATTGAATTATTTCAATTCCTAAATGTATAAAAAAGACATTTCTTTTACACATCGAAAAGTGCTTGTATAAATTCAGAAGGTTAGCTGGCCTTTATATATAGATGCCAATCATAGTTGTGGGAAGTCTTTCGAAGGATGACGGCGTACTAAAAATAAACAGCCGCCGGTGGGACGGCCCCGTTGTATCTGGCCCGAAGACCGAACACTATAATTCAGTATATTTACTCGTCAGACTTTTCTATACAGTCCATGCCCTTTGCCCGCCGTATCCCGAAAGCAAGAAAGATCAGAAAGGATTGCTGGAAGTGGAGTTAATTTGAGGTACTGATATAGGAAAGTGTTCGGGAATGAGGGCAGTCACAGACTGCCTTTTATTTTAAGGGCGGAGTCATCCTTCGGAAGACTCCGCCCAACTGGGCTGAGCATTATTTGTTCAGTTCGGCCAGGAATTATGCGGGAATGAAGGGGTTTATTAATGTGATTTTGCTTTGAGGTATTGGTCCTTATGCGGGTATTCGCGTTACAAACGCGAGAAGACACAACCCTGATTGCAAATCAGTGTTAGAGGGGTAAGCCGGTTACGCGCCTGCACCTGGCCAGAATTGCCAGAAACCTTCAGTCATAGGGACAGGATCGGCTGAGTTGCTAAAGAATTATTAAATTCAGCGCCCCTGGAAATTTGCCTTGCTGGCATAGAATTTTTGAGGATGTAATCCCTTGATACTTATTGGCTCTAAGCCTTTTCAACTAAAAACTTTATATAATGTCAGAAAACATCACTCCTGCTGAAAATGATACCGACATCTTACAGGCTATTCGTTCGTTTTTAAAAGAACTTAACAACAGCGGTGATCCACCGTTGGAAACACTCCCTCCCAAAGAAGCCAGGAAAGTACTGGTGGATGCTCAGAAATCGGTAAGTTTCAACTATGATGATATTGAGGAATCGGAGCGGAAAATCGAAACTGATGGGCAATCGGTTACCCTCCATATTGTAAAACCCAAAGATGCCGGAAATGACTTGCCCGTATTTATGTTTTTCCACGGTGGTGGATGGGTGTTGGGCGATTACCCGACGCATAAAAGGCTGGTACGAGATTTGGCCGTGAATAGCGGAGCAGTAGGCGTTTTTGTAGATTACACACCTTCGCCGGAAGCGCATTTTCCAGTTGCCATCAATCAGGCGTATGCTGCCACCAAATGGGTAGCCGAGCATGGCGACGAAATTGGGGTAGATGGATCCCGGCTGGCCGTAGCCGGCAATAGCGTGGGCGGTAATATGTCTACTGTTGTTTGCCTGATGGCTAAGGACAAGAATGGTCCAAAGATTAGTTTCCAGTTGTTGCTTTGGCCCGTGACAGATTCCGACTTTACCCGGGATTCCTACGAGAAATATGCCCAGGGCCGCTTTCTTACCGCCCCACTCATGAAATGGATGTGGGATCAGTATACGACCGATCCCAAAGAACGTAACAGCATTTATGCTTCTCCACAACAGGCCACCCTCGAGCAATTAAAAGGTCTGCCTCCTGCCCTAATTCACGTGGCAGAAAATGATATTCTGCATGATGAAGGGGTCGCGTATGGTCGTAAATTGGATGAGGCAGGCGTACCGGTAACCATTGCCGAATTCAAAGGGTTTATTCATGACTACGGCATGTTGAATCCGTTGGCACACATACCAGCCATACAATCGTCTATATTGCAGGCAGCCGCTGCCTTACAGGATGGACTGGCCAAAGAATGAGCGACAGGTGTTGATTAAGGGGTGATAAAAACTATAGCCCGAAAAAAGCAAGGGGCAGCAGCGTGCAGTCGTTGCCCCTCTTTTCTACTAACCCCGATTTGAAATCAGGGTTGCATCCAACCGTGTTTGTAACGGCAAAGGCCAACCGTGCGAATACCCGCATAAGGAAACAATCCGGCCGGGCCTCACTATTACCACATTCACAATCAAGAAGGTACCTATTTCCTGACGATCATGGATATAGATTGGGTATAAAAAACATCAGGCCATCGAAATAGCCTGATGTGAACCTAGTATCCATAAAAAACGCCTTACTCAGATATCCGAATACTCGGTAGGATACAAGAAGTATTGGGTGTTCTTAGAGGTGTTGTTTTTGTACTGTTGCTCGGCTGACAGGGCTTTCCATTCCGGTGCATCCACAAAGGCTTTCCAGTGGGCATCACGATCGGCCTGGTTTTCGAAAGTAGTCATGTACATCAGGTTGGGCATGTGGCTGCCGGCAATTACCTCACCATAAAATATCGCATTGAAATTCAGCCTTTTGAAAAGTTTCACTTCGCCACCCGCGTTAAACATTTTCACTTTATTCAGATAATATTTTTCGGTAGGTCCTTCGTAGCTGCGTAGCTCATAGATACGATCACTTTTCGGGCCAGTGAGGTTGGGCAGCCGCATCTGCGGGGCTTCGCTAAATGCATGTAAAACGATAGTCTCATAGCGGTCGTAGGGCTTGTTATCAAACTTCGCATTGATGTAAGCACTACCGGCATTCTGGTACGCTGCATCGGCATCCATTTTTTTAGTGATGTTCAATATATGGCTTTGTGACTTCAAGGGCGTGAGAACGTACACTTTTTTACCGGCGTCGTCTGTGTTCGGTCTCGGTTTGAAAACCCCGATGGTTTTGATGCCTTGCCGGTGCATGGCTGGAATATAAGCATCCTTCAGGTAGGCATCTAAGCCTTGTTCCTGAGCAGGACTACTGATGGTATAAATTTTGATTTCGTAAAATTCCCTTTTGGCAGCTTGGGCAAAAACTACTGTTCCGAGAACAAAAAGCAGGGAAAGCATAAATGCATTCAGGACTGATCGGTGGTTATTCATAAACGGGGTTAATGGTTAATTAATGAGATTAATTGTCAATTTAACAAAAAAACAAAGAAATTACATTAGTTGATAGTACAAATTGTGATTTACTAGCTCGTCGTAATGTTGTGCGGGGCCTTCCAAAGGTAGACCTCGTACTAAAAGTTGGCCCCCCTTGAGTTTCCCGCCGCCAAGTTTACACAACTCAAACAAAAAATACTTCAAGCTATGAAGATTACTCCCGAACATAACGAAAAAATGGTAAAATTGACATTTGCCTCGGTATACCCGCACTACCTGACGAAAGTTGAGCGCAAGGGCCGGACAAAGGAAGAGTTACACCAAGTGATAGGGTGGTTGACTGGTTTTGATGACAAAAAGCTGAAAGAGTTCATGGAGGCGAAGGCGACTTTTGCAACATTTTTCAAAGAAGCAGCCCTGAATCCGAATGCTGATTTGATTTCGGGCGTAATCTGCGGCTACCGGATAGAAGAAATTGAAAACCCACTCACACAACAAGTGAGGTACCTTGATAAGTTGGTTGACGAGCTGGCGAAAGGTAGAAAGATGGAAAAAATATTAAGGACCCGCTAGCGCGGGAGTGTAAATTGAACTGTGTCACTTCCCTTAATTTCCGATGAAAGCTTGTTCATCAACGCGTAGTCTGTCGCCAAACTTAATGTATAACTGCGACATGGTCAATGCCCAGTTTCTGAGTGGCATCGTCCACTTCTTGG
>JBBRDE010000112.1:0-17179 GCA_038204185.1 Cytophagales bacterium | reverse complement strand
ATAGGTCTTTCCTGGGCGACCCGTTAGATCGCCCCATCCTGGTTGACTTTTGGCAAACTACCAAATCTTGGTTTATTACCTAAACACAAATCTAAGGGGCGACCCGGTCACTCCATCACTCATTCAGAATTACTTATTGCTGCTGTACATTAAACCCCGTGATGTGCTTTTGGAACATCGCGTCGAACTTTTTGGCGGCTTCTTCCTGACCGGACTCACGCAGGGATCCTACAATGGTTTGCAGGATGTACAGGTCGATGTTGTTATCGCGCTGATTACTCACGCCATTTTCTTTGGCGAAGTTAAGGTTCTCGTCGGCACGGGTCGCCATGATTGTGGCAATGTCCATCGCTTTTTTATTTTCGCCCAACTGGAATAGGGGTCGGATATAATTAGCCGTAATCTGATCGTACGGGATACTCTTGTCGGGCATTACTGTCAGTATTTTATTCAGAGCCAGCTTAGCCTTATCCATTTTGTTTTCAGCAATTAATTGACCTACCAAACGCAGGAAGGCAATGCGGGCGGTGAATACCGGTGATCCGAGGAACGTATTGTCATAATAGCTGTTTGGGTTGTCCAGTTCGCGCCAGGCCATTTTCGTCATCAGATTGCTGTACATCAGGTCAGAGTTAACGTACCCGTCGTTGGCACCCGGGACAAACACCGGTAACAACCGGTACGCGTAGCCTTCTATCTGCATGTACTCTTTCATGTTGAGGTAGTTGGAAGTCGCCAGTGTGGACGAGAAGTAAATAGGCCGCTCCCAGTTATTGGTAGCGATGATATCCAGCATGATCAAATCCGACTTATACAAATCATTCTTGCCGATGGTCCAGCTTATGGAATCGCGCAGGAAGGGAGCAATATCAGGTTTCAGTAGATTCATCTTGCTCACGTTCGCAACATCAATAGGCAAAAACAATACCGAAGAAGGTAGGATCGAAGTCATATCGCCGCTCGTGAGGGGTACCTGAATGGCCCGGTTTTCGGTTTTTACCAAACCCAGATACTCTTTCAAATTGATGCCTCCTTTCACGCCCGGAATTTCATAGAACGGCACGATGTCGTTCTTGCCAAACATATAGTTTTCGCGGCCGAGCGAAATGGGCAGCGGCTGCGACTCGTAAGTCTGGCGCTTCATCTGGTCGATGTACCAGTCGGTACCCAGCAGACTTAGGTTACACACCCGCACGTCGGTACGGAAGCCTTCTACCTCCTGTACGTACCATAAGGGGAACGTATCGTTGTCGCCGCCTGTGAACAGAATCGCGTTGGGAGCACAGCTGTTTAGTAAGTTTTTGGCAAAATCGACCGAATGGTAGCGGTGACTGCGGTCGTGGTTGTCCCAGCCTTTGAATCCCATAATGACGGGGACGATCAGTCCAACCGCTGTGGCCAACCCAGCCCGGGCGGTAGCGTTTTTCAAAAACGACGACAGTCCTTCGGCAAGGGCGATGACCCCAAAGCCAATCCAGATGCAGAAAATATAAAATGAACCTACATAGATATAATCACGCTCGCGCGGCTCAGTGGGAGGGGAGTTGAGATACACCACCAGCGCTACCCCCGTTAGGAAAAACAGCAGAGCGAGTACCAGCAAGTCACGGCGGCGGCGAAAATATTGGATCACGATTCCGATCAGCCCCAGCAGGAAGGGGAGCATGAAGTAGTTGTCGTGCGCCTTGTTGGTAGCAATCACGGAAGGAAACTCCTTGAAAGCGTCGAGCGGCAGCAGATTCCCAGCGCCTTCCTCATCACTTTCGCGGCCCACAAAATTCCACATGAAGTACCGCCAATACATGTGCCCGATCTGGTATTTGAACATGAAGCCCAGGTTGTCGGCCATCGACGGCTTTTGCCCCTCGGGTAGGTTTTCCATTTGCCGGTACAGCTGTGGGTGATTGCCCTGCGTACTGTACATCCTTGGTAACAACATATTGGAACCCGCTTCGTATTCGTACTCGGGACGATAGTCATAAACTACGTACTTGTCGCCCTGTTTCCGGTACATGGGAGCTCCGCGTTTCTGGCTGATGGGCCGCGCCACGAAGGTAGGTCCAAACAACAGTGGGCGACTCCCGTACTGCTCGCGCTTGAGGTACGATACAAAACTCAGGGTACCGTCGGGGTTATTTTCGTTGATGGGGGGGTTGTAATTGGCCCGTACCAGCACCATCAGGTAGCAGGCGTAGCCGATCAGGATAAAGGCCAGCGACAGCAATCCGGTGTTGAGCAGAACATTTTCCTTGACATGCGAATACCTGATGCCATAAACCAAAGCCCCCAAAAAGATAATCACGAAGAATATGGTACCGCTGCCGAAAGGTAGCCCCAGGGTATTGACGAACATGATCTCGAACCAACCCGCCAGACTCGGCAAACCGGGAATGACGCCGGAATTGATAATGACCAGAATCAGACCGCCCGCAATAAAAGCCAGCAGACCACCCCAAAAGGTGACCTTCTGGTATTTCTTGTAGTAATACACCAACGCCAGTCCGGGTATGGTAACCAGGTTCAGCAAGTGAACCCCGATGGAGAGCCCTACCAGGTAGGCAATAAAAATCAGCCAGCGGTTCTCGGCGGCGGGATCTTCGATGCGCTCCCACTTGAACACGGCCCAAATGACGATGGCCGTGAAAAACGACGACATGCCGTATACTTCGGCTTCCACCGCTGAAAACCAGAACGAATCGGACCAGGTGTAGGCCAGTGCCCCTACTATCCCAGCTCCCAGCAAAAGTACTGTGTCGGATAGGGTGAGGTTTTCTTCTGATTTGTTCAAAAGCTTCAAGCCCAGCAGGGTGATGGTCCAGAAAAGAAAAAGAATGGAAAACGCACTACTCAGCACCGATACCATATTGACCCAATAAGCTACCTGGGTAACATCGCCCATAGCCAGCATCGAGAAGAGCCGCCCGATGAGCAGAAAGAAGGGCGCCCCGGGAGGGTGGGGTACCTGCAGTTTGAATGCGCAGGCAATGAATTCGCCGCAGTCCCAGAAACTGGCAGTACGTTCGACGGTAAGGGCGTAGGTCAGGAAGGCAATCGCGAATACAATCCAACCCGTGAGGTTGTTGAAGCGGTTGAAACGGGTCATTTTCTTAGTGAATAATTAAAAATGAATAATGAACAAGGTGAACAGGCAGTTGACTGACAATGGATCGACCCTTGGTAATTCTTCACTATTCATTGTTCATTAAATGAGGTGTTAGAGTTCAGGAAGTTGAACCCGGTGCCAAAATTAGTAAAATAACCCCAACGGCAAGTTTTCGGCAGTCTTAAAAAAGGTTAAAGGGAGTTTAGAAGGGAATGACTGGGTACCCCGTGCCGTTTGGGGTCAATGAGATGACAGGCAAAAAAAATCTCCCTTCGGACGATTTGAAGCTTCGGTCGAAGGGAGGTCTTTACTAAAATACGACGACGCTCAGAAGCTAAAATTAGTTTTTAGAAACCAGAAGGCTCCGTTGTTGCCCATCTGAACCGGATCCCAGGCACCGCCCGACTCGGTAAGGCTGGGGGTGAATTGGGTAGGGTACACATTCAGGATATTGGAGCCGCCCACGGTGATACGCACGGTCTTTGCTAACTGGTAGCTCAGTGCGAGGTCGGTCGTGGTGCGCGGCTTGTAGACGTCCAGGTTGTTTTCGTCGTAATTCCAGTCAGCCAGTTTCACCTCGCCGAATCGGACGAAACGCAGTAGTACGCTCAATTTGTCGACACTGTAATCGAACGTCAGGTTAATCTTGGACGGCGGCGCCGAGGCCCGCAGAAAGTACTGTTCACGCAGGTCGAAATAAATATCTTCCTTGCCCGCCAGTTTGGCGTTCGTATTGATTTCATCAATCGTCAATTTATTAAAATTTGCTGCCAGAGTAGTGTTGAGTGCGCCCCCGGCGAAATTGGCCCGGTGGGCCATGATAATGTCGATACCACGGGTCGTGGTGTTGACGGCATTGGTGAAGAATTGGGCTTTGCCTACATTCAGGCGCTGCAACTCGGCCCCAATCTTGTCGTCATCGTCGGAGAACTGCCCCGTCAACACGATCCGGTCTTTCACTTTGACAAGGTAAGCGTCTACCGTAACCGACAGATTGCTGGCAGGCCGGGCGGTTAGACCGAGACTCAGGTTTTGGGAAGTCTCCTGCCTCAGCGGTGGAATGCCGAGTGCCTGCGTGACGGCGCTTTCGTTTCGGGCGATGAGTACCTCCACAGGCTTGCCTCCCACGAAATTGGTAATGGTGGAGTTGAAATAACGCTGGGGCAATGAAGGTGCCCGGAAGCCCGTGCTGGCGGTACCGCGTAACGTTAGGAAATTATTGATTTTTAGGCGGGATGATAGTTTGCCATTCACAGTACTACCAAAGTCGCTGTAATTCTCGAAGCGGACAGCTGCACCCATCATGAAGGCTCTGGTAAAGTCGGCCTCGGTGTCAAAATACACACCCACGTTGCTGCGCCCCTTGTTGACTTCGTCTGAGGGCTGGAAGCCGGGAAAGCCCTGCGAACCCGGAGGTACCCCCGGCTTATAACTTTTCCAGGACTGCTCCTGGCCCGCAAAAATCATGTAGTTTTCGTTGCGGTACTCGGCCCCGAAGGCTACATTGACCCCATGTAACGCCTTATTGAACAATCGGCTGAAGCCCAGATTGGCGGTGTTTTGCTGCAACTGAAAACCACCCGCGTCAAATTCCGTGGGAGAGGTCGCGCCCAATGAAGAGTTGATGGTATTGTTGACACCGTAATGAAAGCGATTGGAACCAAAGGTGTTGCTTAGGTCCACATCCCAGCCCTTCCAGTCGCCCCGGATACCCACGCCCATCGATGCATCAGTGATGGTACTGGAAATAATGGGATCGAAGCCATCGGGATAGATGGCAGGTACGTTCCGGTCGTCATCAGCAAAGCGAGTCCAGGCGTAGGCATCCCCCTTTCGGAAGTTGGTGCCGCCAAAGACGTAGGCATAAGCTTTGGGACTAATGGGAATTTGCGAATTGAGGTAAACCGAGGTATTCTGTACACGGGGATCGCCGTACTGGCGGCGCGCCAGATCATCGGGATTGGTATTGGCACGATTCGTATGGTCGCGGTAGTTATGGTCTAGGGTCAGATTAACAAATCCCTCTTTGGCGATCTTTACACCGTAGTTTACATTGACATTCGTGTTCAGACCATCCAGCTTTTTGTCGTCAAAGCGGTATTTAGCCTGATAGGCTCCCACATTAGCGTTAGCGGTTAGTTCGCCGGTAGACGATTTCAGGACAATATTGATCACGCCGGCAATGGCATCCGAACCGTACTGAGCGGCGGCTCCATCGCGCAGAATCTCGATACGTTCAATGGCGGCGGCCGGAATCGTGTTCAGGTCAGTACCCGTATTGCCCCGGCCCCTTGACCCGAACAGGTTCACCAGCGATGACTGGTGGCGGCGCTTGCCGTTGATCAATACCAGCGTCTGGTCGGGTCCCAGACCGCGCAAACTGGCCGGGTCCACGTGGTCAGCCCCGTCAGAGCCAGTTTGGCGGTTGGAGTTGAACGAGGGTGCTACATATTGCAGGAGTTGGTTGAGGTCAAGTTGTCCGGTTTTGGCCGTTACCTCGCGCACATTGATAATGTCGATGGGCGCGGGTGTGTCGGTGGCCGAGCGGTTCAGGCTCCGTGATCCCACGATTTGTACCTGTGAAAGCAGGTTACCTTCTTCGAGTTGAACCTCAACGGTAGTGCGACCATTCAGGGGGATTTCTTTGGAGGTGAAACCAATGAATGACACGACCAGAGTACCGTTGGAGTTGCCCACCGCCAGACTAAACTGACCGCTGCCGCTGGCCACGGTGCCGTTGTAGGTGCCCTTTTCAAGAATAGAGGCACCCGCCAGCGGATCGCCGGCTTTATCGCTTACCGTACCGGATACGGTGACTCCCTGCGCCCAGACGGAAAAGTAGGAGCAGAATGTAAGGACAAAAACAAGCAAAAATTGCTTCATAACAAGATGTCAGTAGTTGATGAATGAACAGGGGCTATATACAAAAAAACGTGGACAAGCCACGTTTGATATGCTGGAAAAATAATAAAATCAGCGAGGCATTTATTTGTATGCTACAGACGCACACCTACCTGTGTACGACCTAAATTTTGTAAAAAATCCATTTTCCCAATTCCTTATAGGATACTTTCTTCCCGTACATCAGGATACCGACGCGGTAGATGCGCGAAGCCAGCCAGATGGTACCCATAAAACCTAACACCAGTAACACCATCGACAGGGCCAGTTCCCAAGCAGGTACCCCGAAAGGAATTCTGACCATCATCACAATAGGCGAAGTAAACGGTATGATGGAGGTCCAAAAGGCCAGGCTGCCGTCGGGATCGCGGAGGGCCATTTGGGCAAAAATGAAGGAAAAGACGATGGGCATGGTGATGGGTAGCATGAATTGCTGCGTATCAGCATCGTTGTCCACGGCGGCTCCCACCGCCCCGAACAGCGCACTGTAGAAAAAGTACCCCCCAAGGTAGTAAAACAGAAAACAGGCGATGATGTAGGGAATGTTCAGGCTCTTGACTGCACCGAGAATCTCCGTTACAGGATTGTCAGTGCTGGCCGAAGCGGTGGCGGCTCCCAGGGTGCTGGCGGGCATTTTTTTCTGCACCTCCTCCATTTTAGCCTGCGGATTATCGCCGATCTGGTCTTTGAAAGCATACCCTGCCCCGGTGGTGAGCAAAATGGTCAGCAGAATCCAGAGGACGAATTGGGTGAGTCCTACCAAAGCTACCCCGATGATTTTACCCATCATGAGTTGATAGGGCTTTACCGAAGAAATGATGACTTCCACGATCCGACTGGTTTTTTCTTCGGTTACGCCACGCATCACCTGGGTACCATACACGAACACGGAGATGTAGATCAGGAAGGCGCAGATACCACCGATAACCGTGGCCGCTCCCGAACTGCTGCTTTTTTCCCCTTCTTCGTTCAGACTGATGGTCTCGGACTGTACGTTAACGCGGGCGTCTTCGATGATTTTGCGGGTAATGCCCGCTTCGGTGAGTTTGATGTTTTCAATCTGGCGCTCGATCGTCTTTTCAATATCGCCTTTTAAGTCGAGGCTCACATTTTTGGCGGCGTAGATGCGCACGTCCTTGGGATTATTCAGCACATTCTTAGGAATATAGACCAGCGCGTCGATACCCTTCCCTTTCTCTCTAAAACCTGCTTTGGCCGAATCCAGCGACATCGTGATGTAGCGGAATTTCAGCTCTTCAGTCTCCTTGAACTGGTTGGCAAACAAGGTGCTTTCGTCCAGAACCTCGACGGTTTTGGTATCCGTACTGCCAATGGCAATAAAAATTACCGCCGCGTAAAACCCTACAAAAAGGAATGGCGTCAGGAAGGTCATGATGATGAAGGACTTTTTCTTCACCCGCACCAGGTATTCGCGTTGGAGTACTAGTAGTATGTTATTCATTTTTAGAAATATTGGAAATTGGGGGGTTAATGGTCAACGGGTTTGTCGCATTCGCAGTGATGGTAGGTCGCCGTTGACCTTTGACCCTTTTACCCTTTATTAAGATTCAGGTACCTCGTTGACGGCGCGCATAAAAATATCGCTCATGGTAGGAATGTTTTCACCAAAGGCATGGATTTCTACCTGCGGCAGGAGTTCCTGTAACAATTGGTTAGCCGTGCTTCCGGCGGGGAGCCGGATGTTGGCGCGTTTAGAGCCCTCTGTGAGCGGACGGGCATTCGTTATGTCGTATTTTGCACCAATGCCGTTGAGGGTACCGCTGTATTCCACGAAATAGGTATTTGTTTTGAATTGCTCCTTAATGACATTCTTCGGGCCGTCAAGGACTTTTTTGGAGCGGTGAATGAGCGCGATGTAGTCGCAAAGCTCTTCTACGGTTTCCATGCGGTGCGTTGAGAAAATGATAGTACTACCCTTTTCGCGCAATTCCAGGATCTCATCCCGAATCAGGTTGGCATTGATGGGGTCGAAACCCGAAAAGGGTTCATCGAGGATAATCAGATCGGGCTCGTGCAAAACAGTGGATACAAACTGTACCTTTTGCTGCATTCCCTTCGAGAGATCGTCCACCTGCTTGTCCCACCAGGTTTTGATGTCAAACTTGGTGAACCAGATTTTCAACCGATCCATCGCCTCGTTTTTTGACAAGCCTTTCAGCCGGGCCAGGTAGAGGAGCTGGTCCCCGACTTTCATTTTTTTGTACAAGCCCCGCTCTTCGGGCAGGTACCCAATGCGACGGATATGGCTATCGTTCAGGGGCTTGCCATCAAAAAGAATCTTCCCGGAGTCCGGCCCCGTGATTTGGTTGATAATACGGATTAGCGAAGTCTTCCCGGCTCCATTAGGGCCTAGCAAACCAAAAATACTGCCCTTGGGTATGCTGATACTAACATCGTCGAGGGCGCGGTGTTCGGCGTAATCCTTTACAATATGGTGGGTTTCGAGTAAGTTCATTTTTGAAGGTTAAGAGTCTATCAGGTCATGAGCCTATTGATACCTAAAATCATATGGCTTCTAAATCGTTTGTCAAAGTTGCGAAGGATTCCTTGCCGGTACAATTCGGTGTGGGATAAAGTAGGGACAAACAGGGTTGAATGGTCAATAAAAAAAAACGAGCGGAAATCTGTCCGCTCGTTTTTAGCAAAAAATAATCCGTCTAGGTGTACTTAGGCCGCACCTGGAAAAGAATCCAGCCCCCAATCAGGAAAGATAAGATCAAACCGAAAATGCTAAACGTCAGAAGGTTGACGAGCAGATTCAACAGAAAGGCATAATACATCAAATCCCATCCCCGCTTCTTTTGAGAACGTAGGGGCGTAAAGGCCATGATATACAATACTGCTGCTATGGCCCCGCCGATAATGCTGACATAAAATCGCCAGGAAGAGCCGTAGGCACCTACCCCAAGGGTTCCCACGAAGGCGGCATCCAAACCCAACAGACTGAGCAGGCCCAGTAAACCCAGGATTCCGCCAATAACAGCGAGCCAGGGTGCTATAGTCACGAGAATGTCAATCAAGCTTTCGGGAAAGGCGGGGAATTTGGCGAACAGGTCGCTGAGTTCTTTTTCAAGGGGGAGTTGGTGTTCCATAGATAAAAGGAGGGTTTAGGATGGGAGGGTTGAGAGAAAAATTTTACGAAAACTAGACTATTTATCGCACAGAAGCAACAATTACTCCTGTTTCAGGTGTCCGTTGTCACGTATCATTGAGCAGGCTGTATGGCAGGGTTGTTGGGAGTTGGTGGGTACTCAGGGTAGAGAATTGTTTTTTACGCGATAAATTCAGATGTTTGGGCCAACTGTGGCAGTCAATACCAAATTTCATTTGGTTTTTTGCTTTTCACAAGGGTAGGTTTATTCTGTCAATTCTCTAATTTCAACCCATATCAATTGAAAAAGCTCGCCCTTCATTGGCAAATTCTTATTGGTATGGCACTCGGTATTTTGGCCGGGTATATTCTCTCGCGGTTTGATTGGGGCAGCGATTTTGTGATAGACTGGATCAAGCCCTGGGGTACCATCTTCATCAACCTGCTGAAGCTCATTGCCATTCCCCTTATTGTGGCGTCGCTTATCAAAGGGGTCTCCGATCTGGACGATATCCGGCAGCTCTCCCGGCTCGGCACCCGTACCCTCGGGCTGTATATTATCAGCACCGTATTGGCGGTCAGTTTAGGGCTAATCATTGTGAATACGGTGCAGCCGGGTAGTTTTATCGAGGAAAGTACCCGCGCCGACTTGATGGCCAGCTTTGGGGTAAACGCGGAGCAGAACGTGGGCAAGGCGGCCGAAAGCCAGAACAGAGGGCCGCTGAGTGCCCTGGTGGATGTAGTACCCGACAACGTGATCGGCGCCGCAGCCTCCAATGGCAACATGCTGCAGGTGATTTTTTTCGTCGTATTTTTCGGCATCGGCCTTATCTTGATTCCTGCCGAAAAATCCGAAACCGTCAAACGGTTTTTTGACGGGGTTAATGAAGTGGTGCTCAAAATGATCGACCTCATTATGCTGGCCGCGCCCTACGGCGTGTTTGCCCTGCTGGCGGCGTTGATCGTGGAGTCGCCCTCGCCCGATGTATTCAAGGCATTGGGAGCTTATGCACTGACGGTACTCTTCGGACTGGCCATTCTGATTTTTGCTTTTTACCCCACCATGGTAAGGCTCTTTGCTGGAATATCTTACGGTGACTTTTTCCGGGGAATGGCCCCCGCTCAACTACTGGCATTTTCGACCAGTTCCAGCGCCGCCACGCTACCGGTCACAATGGAGCGTGTGGAAGAACATATCGGAGTCGAAAAAGAAGTCGTTGCGTTTGTGTGTCCCGTGGGGGCTACCGTCAATATGGATGGTACAAGCCTCTACCAGGCCGTCGCGGCGGTGTTCATCGCCCAGGCCTTTGGGGATGATCTCACCATCGGTCAGCAACTCACTATCGTCCTCACGGCTACCCTGGCCTCCATTGGGTCGGCGGCGGTACCGGGTGCGGGAATACTGATGCTGGTTATTGTACTGGAATCCATTGGGGTCAATCCGGCGGGTATCGCGCTCATTTTTGCCGTAGATCGTCCGCTCGATATGTGCCGTACGGTGGTCAATGTCACAAGTGATGCTACTGTGGCGATTCTGGTCGGGAAAAGTTTAGGTAAACTGACCGGCCCGAAGGTAAAGCAGTGGGACGATCATTTGGTGGAGTAGGGGAAGGGGGGCTCTGCCCGGAAAAGTCGGGGATCACAGTACTAACGACTGGCTGGGGCTCTCTCGTTTAGAAAGCCCCAGCCAGTCGTTTTATTAGTTGGGAACGAAGGTACCTTAAACCTACTCCCTAGATATAGGCAATACAATCAATCTCCACCAACGAATTACCAGGTACCCCCCCGTAAACAGCCACGGTCGTGCGACAAGGGGGCTTGTTACCAAAACGGCCTTTGTAGGCTTCGTTCATAGCTTTGTAGTCGTTTAGGTCATGTAGAAATACACTGGCTTTCAGAACCTTATTCATCGAAGAGCCCGCTTTGATTAATTCCTTTTCCAGCTCATCGAGCACGTGCTTGGTGTGGGCCGTAATATCGCCTTCAAAATGCGCGCCTTTACCCGATACAAAAACCATGTTATTGAATTTGGTAAAGGAAGAGTACAGCGGTGTGTCCTGGGCCATGACGACATCGCCGATCTCTTTCTCGGGGGACTGCTGGGCTGCCTTGGCAGTAGCGCCTAACCCGATTGCTCCCGCTACGGAAGCGAATAAATTTTTGAGGATTGATCTTCTTTCTGGTTTCATAGTTTTTCGTGAATAAGTAGATAGTAGATTAGGAATGTTAGCTATTGGAACGGATTAATGTGCTTATATTCAGTAATTTTAATTTGCTTTGAAACTTAGTTAAAATTAGCGGATTCACTGCTAGAAAGGTTTACCCGCCGTTCAATCGCTTGCGTACGGCGGCTACTTCCTGCGTGCTGATGGCCTCTGCTTTATTACCGAAGTTCTGGCGAATGTGGGTCAGGACTTCGGCAACTTCTTCGTCTTTCAGGAAACTGTGCTGGGGCATTACACTATTGTAAGGCTGTCCTTTCACATCAATGGGACCCTCCAGACCGTTCAAAACTACTTCGATAAGACGTTCAGCGTCACCCGTTACCCACTCCGAGCCGTCGAGCGGTGGAAACCGCTGAGAATCGCCCCGCCCATTGCCCTGGTGGCACGCCTGGCAATATACGCCATATACTTTTCCGCCCGCTACCGGTTTGTCTTTATCGAGGTTGTCTTTCAGGATATCGGGGGTGCGAATAGGGCTCAGTGCTTTGCGCTTTTCCATAGCTGCCAGATTCTTTTTCGAAAACTTTGGCTTATTTCCCGTGTAAGTGATCTTCCAGATTTTCCCTTTTTCAGTTTCGGCGATGTATAGTGACCCGTCGGGACCCATCGCGATTCCCATAGGACGGTACACCGCATCGCTGACATTGACGATAGGGTCGACACCGGCGAAGCCATCGGCGAATATTTCGTAGTCGCCCGAGGGTTTACCGCTTTTAAAAGGTACAAACCCAATGAAAAAGCTGGATTGGGAATAGGGGGCGCGGTTGGTGGAGCCGTGAAAGGCGATGAAAGCGCCGTTTTTGTAGCGTTCTGGATACTGGATACCTTGGTAAAACAGCAGATCATTGGGTGCCCAGTGGCCGGGAAAGCCAATCAGTGGTTTTTCGTAGGGTCCACAGTTTCCTTCCAGCTTTCCGTCACCACCATACTCGGGGTTCAGGAGTTTCATGCCCTGCATCTGATCGTAATAGCAATAGGGCCATCCCGCATCGGTACCGTCTTTTACCCGCAGAAATTCCTCGGAAGGTAGCATGGCACTTTGCCAGGGCGAATAGAGCTGAGGCCACAGGCGCAGCAGGTCGTCGCGACCGTGTTGCAGGGCAAACAGATTTTTATCCTCAAAATTCCAGTCGAGCGCTACCACGCTGCGCAGGCCGGTCGCAAAGCGGTACCCATCCTTTTGGACCTGACCTGTTTTATTGGCATCAAAACGCCAGATACCGCCGTGGTCTTCCAGCAGGGGGCAGGGGGTGATGCCCACGGAGCCGGGTGTCCGGTTGAGCTCCTGACAGGCATTGGATGGTGCACCGAAAGGAACATACATAAAACCTTGATCATCAAAGGTCAGGGGCTTGGCAATATGCTCATGCACACCGTGGGCATGGTCGTCGGTGAGGATAATTTCCTGCTCGCTGCGGGGGACCAGTTCACCTGGCGTAAGCTTGTAGCGATACACCACCAGTTCGGAGCTGAAATAGAGGTACCCCTTATAGATCCGCATCCCGGTACCGTAGGCGCGCTCCCGCGCATCGCCCCCAAATCGTTTGATCACGTCGGCCCGTCCGTCGCCATTCGTGTCCCGCAAGGCGATGACCGATTCACCCTTGTCCGCAAAACGGGCCTTGACATAGATATCGCCGTTGTCGTTGACGGCGATATGCCGCGCCCGCCCCGGCAGACTGTCCACGACCACCAAGGCTTCAAAACCATCGGGCAGAAACAGGCCTCCGTTGGCGGGAGCAGCGGCGTCCATGAAGCGGGAGGGCACGAATCCTACCGTAAGAAGCAGGAGTACTAGCGATGTCGCTTTCAGAAAGTGCTGGCGCATAGAAAGGAGGCTATTTTACGTAAATAGGAGTAGCAATGCCGTTAAGATCGTAGACAATTTTGCCATCCCGGATCGTCATTTCACATTCCAGTTTCTCCTTGCCCTCCACTTTGTGCCCCGTTTTGTCGTAAAAGCCGAAGTTCCCTTTGCGCATGGAGAAAATCGCCACATCGGCCACAGCATTATCTGACAGCTGACCCAGATTTTCCCGCTGGATGACTTGCGCCGGAGTCCAGGTACTGGCCCGGATTACTGCCGGTAGAGCCATTCCCATGTTGTAAAACTTGGACATGACACTCAGCATGTCCTTCATAGAGCCGTTCATGCTACCGGTGTGTAGGTCGGTGCTGATGGTGGTAGGAAAGAAACCGGCTTTCAGGGCGGGAATGGCCTGCGTGTAGTTAAAGCTGGCCCCGCCGTAACCCACATCGAATACGATCCCCCGCTTTTGCGCGGCCAAGGCCATTGGTTTGAGCGTTTTGGTGGTTTCATCCACGATGGTTTCGCGTACATTACCGTCCAGCAAGGTATAGGCATGGGTGTAAATATCACCCGGCCGCAGGTGCTGCATAAATAATTCTTCCAGTGGCAAGGGCGGGGTACTACCCCCGAAGTCGACCATGATGGGTACGTTGGCCAACTTGCCCGCCGCTACGGCCCGGTCCACGGGTTTCCAGTCGTGACCGGAAAAGTGGGCTACCTTGAACCCTACGATATCGTTGCGGTTGTTCATGGCCACGGCGGCGGCCATCTTCGGGTTCATATCGGCGGTGTCCTGCTCGTAACGCCCGCCCCGCATTCCGGCGCCCACGATGTTAAGAAAGGATAAAACACGGGTTCTGGATGGCGTAATGACATTGCGCTTAAACTGCGGGAATGATTCCCAACCCGCGCCGCCTGCATCCACGATGGTGGTGACCCCCACGCGAAAGGTGAAACCGTCCGGCGGCAGGGCCGACAAGCCGTTGCTGAGGTAGTGGTCGGCCTCGGTACCGTAAAATACGTGGCCGTGGATATCGATGAGGCCCGGCGTGACGTACATGCCCTGGGCATTGACTACCTGACGCGCTTCCCTCGGGTCGATATTCTTCGCCATTTTTTTAATGACCCCATCCGCAATTCCCACATCGAGTATCTCGTTTCGGTTGTTTTTAGGGTCGATAACCTGTCCGCCTTTGATCAATAGACTGTAGGTCTGGGCGTGGACGATGTTGAACGTCAGGGAGTATACCCAAAGCAGAAGAAAACATCTTTTCATACGAAGAAAGCAAAATGGAGTAGGAGGAAAGTAACACTAGGAATAAAAACGGGGTTATACCGCAGCTTTGGCCAATTCCTCTTTCAGGCGGGCCGCCACAATTTTATCTTCACCGGGTTGCAGCATCCACGATGTAATACCCAGCGTGTCATTCCCCGTGACGACCTCGATAGAGGGACTGCCTTTTCGGAGGTTTTCCTGCAAATCTTTTACGGTAATTTTCACCACAGCCGGGTCCCAGCCGATGCGTAGGGTAGGGGTGTGATTGCCTAGCTCGGGTACCACCGTGGTGACCGTTACGCCTTTTACGCTTTGGGCGGCGTTGCGGATTAGGGCGGTGCGGTCTTCCCACATTTTCCAGAGTTTCTGCTGGTCGGTGTTCACAAATTTGTCCAGGGCTGCGTACATGCCCAGTATTTCTTCTTTGTTGACTTTCATACCCCGCCCAATGGTGGAGCCCCGCGGCGGCATACTCAGCCGGGCGGCGTCGATATACTGCTTCTTGCCCATCAGAATGCCCGCGCTTTGCGGGCCGCGCATGGCTTTACCACCCGAGACGCAGACAAGATCGAAACCCATGTCATTAAACCGCCACAGATTTTCCACGGGTGGTACGTCGGCGGCTATGTCGATCATAGTGGGAATCGAATGTTTTCTCGCAATTTCCACCCACTTTTCGTGGTTGATCTGGCCCTGATCCGACTGGATGTGCAGAAACCAGAGTAGGGCAGTTTTGTCGTTGATGGCTTTTTCCAATTCCTCCAACGTCTCAATATGTACGATGGTACAGCCGGTATTGGTCAGGGCATGGGAATAGCCGATGTTGTGCCCCTTCTGGATAATGACCTCCGACTTCATGCCCGTACCCGCCAGGTGGGGAAGGGCTTCCACTTTTTTTTGATCCATGCCGGTCAGTACGCCCGCCAGCCCCAGGGTGATGGCTGAAAAGCAACCGGCTGTTACGACGGCACCCTCGGCGTGGGTGATTTTCGCTATTTTCTCGCCCACTTTGTCCTGTACTTCGTCCAGCATCATGAAGTTTTTGGAGGCGGCCTGAATGGTTTGCATGACCTCGTCCTCCATCAGTGAACCCGTCATGGCGGTGTAGGTACCTGCGGCATTGATGAAGGTGCGGATACCCAGCTCTTTGGCCAGGTTGCGGGCCCCAACGGGTAGGGCAGCGGCCGGGGTGGAGTTTAATCCGGTCCCACCCAGGAATCCACCCAAAAGCGGAATACCGGACAGGTGTTTGATAAGATTGCGACGGTTAAGCATGGGCGGGGAAAGTTTAGGGTCAGGAAGGGGGTACAGCCAAGGAATTGGGCCTCACCCTACTAGGAGTCAGAGCCCGTAGCAATATAAATAATTGTCCAGAAATTAGCACAATTTCCGGGCGGTGTTTTAATAAAAACAAAAAAACAGAGCTTAATGAATTGGTTGAGTGGTGAAGTGTCCAACCCTCCCTGTTTACAAATTACCCTTCACCCGCAGCCCACTGGGCACGCGTTCGGGAACGGTCTTATCAAAGCTATCGTCGTTGAGGGTATTCAGAAATTCAACAATCCGGGAAATATCCCGGAAATTGACATTCATCTGTGTGGCCAGGGTATCTACCTGCGCAAGTTTGACTTGGGGGTTCGGAATTTTGCCCCCTGCTATATCTTCGTAGAATTGTAGTACCTGATCCAGCGTGGCGAACTTGCCGCTGTGCATGTAGGGTGCCGTGTAGCGGAGGTTGCGCAGGCTGGGGGTGCGGAATGCGTAGTCATTATTGATGCCCGCATCGGTTTCGGTACGATTCTTGGAGTCAAGTACCCCCAGTGTATGTAGCTTGAAATCGGAAAACATAGGTCCCGAATGGCACTTGGCACAACCCGTTTTCAGAAATAAATTCAAACCGTCTTTTTCGCTGAGCGAAAGTGCGTTACTATCGCCGCGCATATACTGGTCAAATCGGGAATTGTTGGCGATGAGGGTACGCTCGTAGGTAGCCAGCGCCTTTCCCAGATTTTTTTCAGTCACCGGGTTCTGCTCCCCCGCGAATGCAGCGGCGAAAAGTTTGCTATACTCCGGTATTTTCCTGATTCTAACCAAAACCTCTTCGAGAATTCCTTCTTCGGATACCCCGTGCCCGCGCATTTCTTCCAGGGTCTTGATGGGGAGTAGGGCCTGTTCTTCCAGGCTTTTAGCCCGTGAATCCCAGAACATGGGTGCACTTTCGGCGTGGTAGGGTTCGTGGTTGGTAATGCCGTTGAAGGCGGTATTCAGCACACTCTGGGAATTCCGTTTGGTAAAAGGAATGTTGTTAGGATTCAAAAACTGCCGCTTAGTGCCATTGCCTGTCCCATTAACCCCGATAGATGTTTCCAGGAATTCGGCGTAGTTAAACTCGGGCTGATGACAGGTTGCGCAGGCTACGTCTTTGTTACCCGACAAGATAGGATCGTAAAACAAAAAACGCCCCAACTGTACTTTTTCTTTACTGGTTGGATTGTCCGTCGGATGCGTGACCGTAAGGGGTAGGGCACCCAGGTCGGCAATGGTCTCGATGGTTTTCTTTTCCTTTCTTTGGGTCGACTTTTCTTCACTTTCACAGGCCGCCATGAGGTACCCTGTTAGTAGCATTAACAGGAGCATATAGGGTTGGAATGGCGACGGGTTAATCATTGTAAATCACTTTTAACGGACAAACGCAGACAACGTTCAAAACGCTGTCTGCGTTAAATAAACCCTAATAAAGCTAAAACTACTC
>JBBRDE010000111.1:0-17229 GCA_038204185.1 Cytophagales bacterium | reverse complement strand
TCGTAGGTCATTTCTTTTTGGGCGTCTATATTGAGATAAGACATGGAATAGTAAGCTAATTAGATTGGTGATTTTTTATTGGACAGGAACAGTGGCACCCCTATGCCTTCCCGGCCCGATACGAGCTTAATAGGCGTAGGGATGCCACGGTTAGATGCCTAAATTGCCCAGGCTTTCTGGCCTTTTTTATACGGAATACAGGCTTCCAGCCGTCCAGGCACCTCCACGTATTCGAGCGCCTGAGTGGCACCGATTTCGGAGGTAAAGTAGCCAGTTACGGCCAACTCCTTCAGGCGGCGGAAAAAGGCCTGATCCGACGTCATGAGTTTTTTAACCATATCTATTTTCTGGTCGTTGCTCAGAGCGGCAAAGCCTTTTCCGTAGGCGGATTTGCTATCGCTGTCGAATTTAGCCAGCGAAGCATAAAATTTCTTCTGATCCTCCATCGGATAGCAGTCGCGCATCACGCGGACGATGAACTTCTCAGCACCGGCAGCCTTAGCACCGGGCGTACTGGTCGTAGGGATGATGACATCGGCCACCTCGGCGAGTAGGGCTTCCTGCTGGGCAGTCACCTGCACGCTTTCGCCCAGATTGGTTTTCTGGCCAAGGATGCCCGCCATGGCCGGGGCCGACAGGGCACCCCCCATAAGCAAACTAATTCTTTGAACGGCTTCTCTGCGATTCATTGGTTGTCGGGTTTATTGTATTAAGATTGGGGCCAAGGTAGGCCTGTTTGATTGCGCGTACTAAGTTTGTAGACAATAAGACGTTAAACGAAAATGTTTACCCTCATCCTATCCGCCCACCTGATGTTTTTCTATGAATTCTTTAAAAGACTTCTTATAGGTATCGCTCACCGGTAGATAGGCCTTGCCGATCTGCACCTTCTCCCGGTCGATGGCATCAATGGCTGCGAAGGCGACAATAAAGGAATTGTGGATGCGTATAAACTGGTTTTCGGGCAATTGCGTTTCCAGTGCCTTCATGGTTTGCAGGGTCACAATCTTTTTGTCTTTGGTATAAATCCCCACGTAATCTTTCAGGCCTTCAATGTAGAGAATATCGCTGAGTTGAATCTTTACGAGTTTTGTGCCGTCTTTTACAAATATATAGGGGCTGGGTGCTTCAGCGATCGGTGTGGCTTCCGGCAGAGAGGCGGTGGGAACAAGGGGAGCCGAACTTTTCAGACGATTGATGACTTTTCCCACCGATTTCAGAAAACGTTCGAGCGTAATGGGTTTGAGCAGGTAGTCGGCCACGTCGAGTTCGTAGCCTTCGAGGGCGTATTCCGAGTAGGCCGTGGTAAGAACCACCAAGGGCTTTCTTTGGAGTACCTTTAAGAGCGTCAGGCCCGTGATTTCGGGCATGTTAATATCGAGAAACAAAATATCCACGTGATTCTCCCGCAGCACCTCGATAGCCACCAGCGGACTGGCGCAGGATTGTATCAGTTTCAGGTCAGGTACCTTCGACACGTACTCCTCCACGAGTTTCCGGGCAAAGGGCTCATCGTCCACAATCACGCAGGTATAGCTCATGACAATTCCAGACTAAGTTCGATTCGATACTGCTGGGGTGTTTCGTCAATCTGCAACGTGTGTCGATCGGGGTAGCTGAGTTCCAGCCGCCGGCGGAGGTTTTGCAAGCCAATGCCCGATTTTCCTTCGTGCTGTTCCTTCTGGGGCAATATACTATTCTCTACCCTGTAGGTACAATGATTACTTTCCACCGTAATGCACGCCTTTACCCACGAATTCTCTGCATTGTTACTAACGCCGTGCTTAAAAGCGTTTTCCAGAAACGTAATAAACAAAAAAGGCTCAATCATAACCGGGTCTGTATTGCCCTCCACTTCCAGACTGATGGGTACCTGATTGTCCAGCCTGAGCTTTTCCAGGCTGATGTAGTTTTCCATGTACTCGATCTCTTTTTTGAGGGGTACCTTGGGGTGGTTGGAATCGTAGATCATATACCGCATCATCTGCGACAGCTTGTCGATCACCACCGTGGTATTGGGCGACTGCGTGAAGGCCAGGTAGTACAGATTATTGAGCGTATTGAACAAAAAGTGCGGGTTGATCTGGGCTTTCAGGAAACGCAGTTCGGCCGTAAGCTTCTCGTTTTCAATCTCCTTTTTTCGGGCTTCCAGTTGAAACCAATCCTCAGCAAACCGTAGCATCCCGATGAAGATAACGATAAAGATCACGCTAGTCGAATGCTGAATGATGAATTTGTCGGAGTAGAGGAATCCTCCCCGTCCGGATGCACCCGCGTAGAGGAGCCGCTTAATGTAAATATGGAAAATAATGGTCATCACCAGGAAAGGCAGAATTTCCAGAACGTAGCGGCCAAACTGTTTGTGTTTCAAAAAGCGGGGCAGCAGATAAAAGTAATTCAGGTAAGCAATACCCGCCATAATCAGCACGTGCGTGGTCGCATCCAGCAGACTGCGCCAGAGCACGATCTCTTCGTTGCGCCGGGCGTAGGTAATTTGGTAAAAGAAAAACGAGAAATATACCGCCCAAAAGGAGAGGTGTAATAGAAGTATCCGGTAACGCTGCGGGGTAGTCTGCATAAGAAAAATAGCCCCAAGTTACGGGCCTATAAAAAAAGTATTGGATAAAAAATGAGGTGATGCCCTGGCGGGGTAGGGGGCATCGCTCACCTCAAATCTCCGGAATAGTAACGCAAGTTTGCAATTTTTCTACCCAAAAATCCCACCAAAGCAGGCCCCTACTCGACAATTCTCCCTAATTGCTCGATAACTCCCCCCTTTTTATCTATAACTCAGGATTTATACCGAAAAAGTACAAAATCGCAATTCTGTCGAGTAATTCCCGCAAACCGTCTATTCTAAAAAATAGAGTCATTTTCATGTTGTTATTTTGAATCGTAAATAAAGGGCCACCCTCAACCGGAACACCGAAACATCCCATTTTATAACAACCAAAAATACCATGAAAAAGAACCTACTCTTAATCCTCTCCTTAGTAATGGGAAGCTTAGCCGCCCAGGCGCAGTTTCCGGGCGGTGGCCCTGGCGGCGGACGTCCCTCCGGTGACGGCAACGGCCGCCCCCGCACGGAGAGCACCCAGGCCCAGAGCTTTGAGCTACCCCAAACCAAAGGTAATTCCAAGATTACGGGCTACGTCGTGGATTCTTCCCTGACCAGCGCCGTCGAATATGCTACCATTGCGTTATTCGATAAAACCACCCAAAAACCGGTGGACGGTACAGTGGCCGACGAAAAAGGTAAGTTCTCCTTAACCAGGATCGCCGAAGGAGATTATTACATACTGGTTCGGTTTATCGGCTACACCGATAAAAAAATCTCAAACATCAAAATCAAAAAAGGGGATGATCTGGACCTGGGCGTCATAAAGGTGTCGCCCTCGACTATTCAGTTGGATGCCGTGAATATAACGGGCGAGAAGTCGCTCATAGAAGAAAAAGTAGACCGCCTGGTGTATAATGCCGAGAAAGACCTGACCTCCAAGGGCGGCGACGCAGCCGATGTATTACGCAAGGTACCCATGCTGGCCGTCGACTTCGACGGCAACGTGACGCTGCGGGGTACCTCCAACCTGCGCGTGCTGATCAACAACAAGCCTTCGACCATCATTGCCAGTAACATTGCCGATGCCCTGAAAATGATTCCGGCTGACCTGATCAAATCCGTGGAAGTAATCACTTCTCCCTCGGCCAAGTATGACGCCGAAGGCTCGGGTGGCATTATCAACATCATCACCAAAAAATCGACCATTCAGGGTGCTACCCTGAGTCTTGACACGGGTACCGGTCTGCGCGGGTCCAACCTGGGCCTGAATGCCAGCCTGCGTACCGGCAAGTTCGGTGTGACGCTGGGTGGACATGGCCGTGCCTTTTACAACAAAGCACTGGTTCAGCTGGATCAGAGCACTATTCAAAATGGAAAAAGTATCCTGACCAATCAAACCGCCGACGCTCATGATTTTGGGATGTTTGGCCGCTATAATCTGGGCTTTGACTACGACTTAGGCAAAAACCAGTTCCTGACCGCTGGCGTCAACTTCGGTACCCGTAATTTCTCACGGGATCAGGACTACACCACGAGGCTTTTTACGGATAATATCCTGAGCTCTACGGGGTACCGCAATGTCGACAGCCGTGATGCTTCCAACTCGGTAGATATGAACCTAGACTACGTGAAAACCTTCAAGCCCGGCCAGGAATGGTCGGTATCTACCTTGTACAGTGTCAGCAACCTGACCAACAATTTTGATGCTGACCTGCTCAACGGCTCCCAGGAACTGACCGGACGTCAGAAAAACCTGAACTCGAACGTGAACAAAGAAATCACGTTGCAAACGGACTACGTGAGTCCCATTGGCAAGAAGCAGCAGATTGAGTTCGGTGTAAAGGGCATCATGCGCGAAGTGAACAGTAATTATCGCTACCAGATAGCCGGAGCTACGGGCGCTTTTGCGCTGGATCTCCGCAACCCAGCCGGCTTGCTCAGTTACAACCAGAATATCGGCGCGGGGTACCTGTCTTATACGTTCGCTACGGCCAATAAGTACACCTTTAAAGTGGGTTCGCGCTTTGAGCAAACGATGATCGATGCGAACGACCAGGAGCGGGATATCAACATACCTTCCTACTCCAACCTGGTGCCGAGCCTGAATATTTCGAAAGCGTTAGGCAAAGCCTCGACGCTCAAGCTAGCCTACAACAAACGAATTCAACGCCCGGGCTTGCAACAGTTGAACCCCAACTTCAACGCGGCCAACCAGCAGAATATCAACATTGGTAACCCCAGCCTGAAACCAGAATTGACCGATAACGTAGAACTGAGCCTGAGTACTTCAATTAAGAAGACCTACCTGACGATGGCACTGTTTGGCCGGCAGACCAGCAACGCCATTACCCGCATCACAATGCCTTCGGATACGCTGATTGGGGCCGTGGTAACTACCTACCAGAACATCGGTAAAGAGCAGACATTTGGGGCCAACGTATTCGGTAACGTATACCTCACATCGAAGTGGACGCTGAACGGCGGTTTGGATATGTACTATAACTATATCGAAGGCCGTCAGGTGGGGTTGAGTGGTTTGTCAGAAATGGTGAATAATTCCGGATTTGTAATCGGTGGCCGTATTCAGACCCAATTGCAGCTTGCCAACGGCTGGGGGATTCAGGCCTTCGGCGGATACCGCGGTAATCGCGTGCAGCTACAGGGATCACAGAGTGGCATGGGGATGTACTCACTTGGGTTCAGAAAAGAATTTGCCAACAAGAAGGGTAGCCTCGGCCTGGCCGCTGACAATTTCTTTGGCGGCATGAAAATGAAGAGTACCCTTACTTCGCCGGTCTTCAATCAGGTGATGGTCAACAACATCTACAACCAGAATATCAAGCTGACGTTCAGCTACAAGGTAGGTAAGATGAGCCTGGTGGCCAAAAAGAAAACGCGGGGCGTGAAAAACGACGATGTGATGGGCGGCGGAGAAACGACGAATTAATGACCCCTCGCAGAGCCAGTAACTTTTAAAATACCCAGGAGCGGAAAGACATGATAAAATCTGCGTTTCCGCTCCTTTGTCATTTTACGTACATTTGAAAAGTGTACCGAACTTTGCCAGAAAACGATTCACCGATGCTACCGATGAGCCGGTTGAAATATAGGAGTTTACAGGTAGGCCTATCCTGGGTGGTGGGCCTGGCTGTTTCGATATCCGGCTCTGTCCTCGCTCAGGGCTACAACGCGGTCGTCATCACCGAAATCATGGCCGACCCCACACCGGTAGTAGGATTACCCGATGCCGAGTACCTTGAAATTTTCAATCGGAGTCCGCAACCGATTTCACTGAAAGGGTGGCGGCTGGGCACGACGCTGCTTCCTGATTCGGTACTCGCACCGGGCGGCTACGCTATCCTTTGTGCGCGTACCAGGGTACCTTTGCTCACGCCTTTTGGTCGCGTTTTTGGCCTCGCTACTTTTTCGCTTGCCAATGCGGGGGCTACCCTGGTGCTGCGCAACGGTCGGGGCGAACTCATTCATTCTGTGGCCTATAAGGATACGTGGTGGCCAAGCAATAAAAGGATTGGTGGCTATGCGCTGGAAATGATCGATCCGGCCAATCCCTGTGGAGAAGCGGAGAATTGGCGGGCTTCCACGGCTGCGGTGGGGGGTACCCCCGGTAAGCCCAACACCGTAGCGGGCTCCAATCCCGACCGAACTCCACCCGTAGCTGAACGTGTGGAAATTGCCAGTGCCAACCTGCTTACGGTGCAGTTCAACGAACGGCTGGACAGTGTGGCGAGTATTCAGAGCGGACAATACGAACTGAAAGGCCGCACCATTCGGAAGTCATCGGTCGAATCCCCTGCGTTTCGTAGTCTCTCGCTGCTGCTCGATGCGCCGCTGGTTGCCGGACAGCGCTATGAATTGACCGTAAAAAATGCCACCGATTGCTCGGGCAACCGTTCTAAAGAAACAACATTTGTGCTGGGTTTGCCCGTAAGGGCCGACTCTGGCGATGTAATTTTAAACGAAATACTCTTCGACCCGCGCACGGGCGGGGTAGAATTTGCCGAAATCCATAACCGTACCCAAAATTATATTAGCCTGAAAAACTGGTCGCTCGGGAATGTGAAAGATGGTCAGCCGGGTTCGTTCAAAGTGATTTCTGCCAATGATCTTCTTTTGCCTCCCAACGGGTTCATGGCGTTGAGTATTAATTCCAAAATACTGGCCGAACAGTACCCCACCGAGCGGGAGCGTACCCTGGTGACTATGGCTTCCATGCCTACTTTTGTCAATGAAGTGGGAGGGGTAGCCCTTCGGGATGCCAGCGGCCGGTTATTCGATGTGTTTGAATATCGCGAAACCTACCATTCGCCGCTGCTGAGGGATGCCAAAGGCGTATCCCTGGAACGGATATACCCTGAAAAATCGGGCAATGATCCCCAGAACTGGCAGTCGGCAGCTTCGGTGGTAGGATATGCTACCCCCGGCTACGCCAATTCGCAGGGGAGCACGGGTCCGGTGGATGACGGTTTCGTGGTAGAACCGGAAGCTTTTACCCCCAATGGCGACGGTACGGACGATTTTGCTACGATCCGCTACACGCTGAGCAGCGGGGGACGGGTGGCCAGCATCCGAATTTATGATACCCAGGGTCGCCTCGTGCGCAATTTGGTTAATAATCAGACCGTTGGTACAGGTGGGGAAATACGTTGGGAAGGCATCAACGACCGGGGTGAAACCGTATCGACGGGCTACTACCTGGTGCTGATCGATTCGTTCGACAATGCGGGTACGACGCAACAATACAAAAAGCGGGTTGTCGTGGTACATCCCTAGCGTGTCAATAAACCGAATGGGAGTGCCATTTTAAAAAAATGCCCCTGGCTTAACCCTGGGGACCAGAGTAAGAAATACTGTAAATCAATGCATTGAATTGCTATGAACTTGCCCAAGGCCGAAGATTTTATTTTACAAAAACTGCGTTCCGAGCTACCAGCGTCTCTTTACTACCATGGCCTGCATCACACGCTGGATGTCGTGGAGGCGGCTACCCGAATCGCGCGGGCTGAAGGCATCGCAGACGAAGAAATGTTGGACTTGCTCCGCACGGCGGCTTTGTTTCACGATGTGGGTTTTCTGTTTACCTACCAGGGGCATGAGGCCGAAGGGTGTCGGCTGGTACGCGAAATACTGCCTGGGTTTGATTACACGCCCGAGCAGATTGCGACGGTCTGTGGCATGATTAAAGCCACCAAAATTCCGCAAAGTCCGAAAAACTTGTTGGAAGAAATTATCTGCGACGCGGACCTCGATTACCTGGGCCGGGACGATTTTGAAAACATTGCCCAATCGCTCTACCGCGAACAGCTGGCGCGTAACATGGTGACAGACGAAAAAGCCTGGGACGCAATTCAGATCAAGTTCCTGGAAAATCATCACTACCATACCGCTACGGCCCACCTTACCCGGCAATCTACTAAACTGCTTCATTTGCAGCGTTTGAAAAATACAAATCTACCCCAGGCTCAAGCCCGTGACAATTGACGGTCTATACTATGTATTTCAATTGCCATGGGCCTCAGCCAATGGATTGATGCAGGTAGTGGGTTGTAATTTTCAAAAATTTATTTCCTGCAAACTCGCTTTTCGTCTCTTGCCTTTAAAATCCACTATTTCCACCGCCGTAACCTGATCGGAAATGGGGATCTGCCGCACCGACTGCGAAAGAAACGAAGCCCCGTAGTATAGCTCATACCGCCGGGTACTCCCGTTTTTGAATTTTACCAAAGCGTAAGCATCCTGCTTTTGCACGGGTAGCCAGCGCACCGCCGCCGTGGTCTGCCCAAACGCCCGCAACGGGCCACGGTTTTGGGTAGCCACAATGATTCTTCGACCCTGCGCATCGGGAAGTTCCACCAATCCTTTGGCATTGCCGGGTACATAAAAGCCACTTTGGGTTTGGGCCGTAAAGAACCCTTTACCGTTTCCTTTCAAGAATAATCCGTTGGAGGCATCGAAACGCCCCACGCTTACCTCGTTCCCAAAATCATTGGCAACCAGCAGCACGTCCAGGTTTCCGTCTCCGTCAAAATCATCCGCAATCATACCATTGATGGGGGCAACCTGCGCCAGAGTAGGCAGCGGACGCAGGTCAAACCGGCCATTGCCTTTGTTCTCGATATAGGACGACTGCAAATAATTGGCCTGCAATACGATAGCTTCCTTGCGTTGCTCCTCCGTAAGGATATTGTCAAAAGTTGCCTTGGAAAAATCATTGAAGGTCTGATACTTGGCCCGCATCGGAATCATTTGCTTGATCATATCCTCCCGCCCATGGAAGGGTACTAGTTGGCGTTGGCCCTCCGCATTGGGGTAGTACACCATCGGAATAGCATCGTACATACCATCCTTATTGAAATCACCCGCTAGCAGGGTGAGGGGGGTACTTTCCGAGGTGCGCATCAGCGTATTTAGTCCGGTGTTGCCCACCACGTAATCTGTGTCACCGTCGTTGTCAAAGTCACCCCCGATCAGGCTGTTCCAGAATCCCTTGTATTTTTCCAGGTAAGTATTCAGGGCTTTGTCGGGTACGAACGAACCGTTTTTGTTTTGGAAAACCTGCAACGGCATCCATTCACCGGCTACGATAAGGTCCACAAAACCATCATTGTTGTAATCTGTCCATAGCGCGTCACAGATAAGCCCGGCATTCTGAAGCTGCGGGGCAATCTGTTGGGTTACGTTTGAGAATTTGGGATTTCCAGGAGACGAATCATTACGTAGAATAAAGCTATTGACCGAACGTGGATAATGTTCGGGATCGATCCGTCCGCCGACAAACAGGTCCAGGTCGCCGTCGCGATCGTAGTCGGTGGCGCGCACGCAGGAGGTACTTACCTTAGCATCGGGCAAGGCATTGAGCGATAAAGTAAAGGTACCCTTCCCGTCGTTGAGGTACAGCCGATCCTGGTAGCTCAGGTGACCGGAGGGATGCTCGTTGCTGCCGCTGGCGATGTATAAGTCGTTATCGCCATCCCCATCAGCGTCGAACAGCAGTACTCCCATATCCTCCGACTCCTTTTCAAAGCCCTCATTTTGGGGTAGCAGGTCGGCTATGGAAAACGAACCGTTGGGGTTTTGTAAAAAAATCTTACCCCTGTGCTGCCGTGAACCGCCGAGGAATAAATCCGCCAACCCGTCACCGTTGATATCCGCAGTCGCCACCGCCGGAGGAAACTGGGAAAGTTTGTGAGGTAGAAGTTTTTGACCGTTGAAGTCAATGAATTCCGGTTCTACATGCACATAATTCAGGCCCAACGAATCCGTCAAATCGGTGAATAGACGGAGGGGGGAGGGATCGGGAGTGTAGGGTTCGTTTGCGTTGCGCTGGCTGACGGTCAGTACCTGATCAGCCTTGATATTTTTCAAAATCTGCTGCTTGCCGTTAGGCCAGCTGATCCGAATCAGATCCACTGTTTTCACTTTTCCCAAACCAAAATGAGCAATAGGCTCCACCGACGACAGGTACCCCCGGTAGGGCGAATGCTCGTATAGTTGCCGTAGGCTGTCAGCGTAGAAAATCTCAACCCGGGCACCCAGTCCGTTCACGTTGGGGCTGGTACCCTGAAAAGCTATCCGCAGAAAATGAGTATCGGCGGGCTTGCTCTCCATCAGATTGTTGCGGTAGACAAAGGCTGAATCGTTGATGTTGTTCACCACCATGTCCAGATCGCCGTCGCCATCCAGATCGGCGTAAGCCGCTCCGTTGGAGAAGGAAGGTACCCCGATGCCCCATTTTTCGGTCACGTTCTCGAACGTCAGGTCACCCTTGTTGCGGAACGCGTAGTTTTTGATTTTCACGGTGGGGATTTGACTTAGCAGATAATCTTTGCCCGCCACCGTGCTGCTCTCGGCGCGGAATTGTGCGAAATCCCGGTCCGTTACATCACGCGGGAAACCGTTTGTAATAATCAGGTCTCGGAAACCATCCTGATCAAAATCGGCCAGCATGGGCGTCCAGCTCCAGTCGGTTTCGGCCACGTCGGCCATCATGCCCATATCGGCAAAAATCGGCTCGTTGGTACCGGGCTTATTGCCCATGTTGATCTGCATGGTATTGCGGACGTACTCGTAGGTAAAACCGTAAAGGTCGTTGTTGAGGTACCCCTGGTAGCTGTTCGGGCCCATCAGTTTCTTTTTGCGGGCGTTGTCGCGGGGTAGCATATCGAGCGCCACCACATCCACCAGGCCATCGTTATTGATATCGGCCACGTCGTTGCCCATGGCCGAGTTGCTGGTATGCTTGAAGTACGCCTGGGCCTTGTCTGTGAAAGTCCCGTCGCCATTGTTAATGTACAGCAAATCGTTCGAGAGGTAGTCATTCGTCACGTAAATGTCCTTGAAGCCATCGCGGTTAAAATCCGTGATGTTGATTCCCAGCCCGTAGCCTTCGATTTGGATCCCCGCCTCTTTCGAAACATCCACATACCTGGGATGGCCGCCCTGCGCATCCCAGTCACAGCGGTAGAGGCGATCCGTGGTAGGGGAGGAGCCGTCCCGGTATTTCTTGTGGTATAGGTTGGGATATTGTTCAATGGTATCGATGAGTACGTACAGGTCCAGGTCGCCGTCGTTGTCGTAGTCGAAAAATGCGGCCTGCATGGAGTGGCCCGTGTCCGCAACGCCGTACTCCGCCGCCATTTCTTGGAAGTGAGGTACCCCTTCGGCATCGTTTCCCTGGTTGACGAACAGCAGGTTGGCGCGTTGAGCTGCTGTTTTGAAAGTCGTAGCCGATAAATAAATATCCATAAGTCCGTCGGCATTAATGTCTACCAGGCTCACGCCCGAGCACCAGCGGCCCAGATTCGACAGACCGGCTTGATCGCTGACGTTGGCGAACTTCATGTCGCCTTTATTAAGATAAATCTGGCTATTGACCTGATTGCCCGAAAACACCACATCGGGCAGACTGTCACCGTTCAAATCGGCAATGCCTACGCCACCGCCGTTATACACGTACTCGAAGTCGATGATGTTGATCGTATCGTCTTCGGTAATTCGGTTGGCGAAGGTAACTCCGGTGTCCCCGGCGGGCAGGAGGGTGAAAAGGGGTTTTTCCTGACAGGAGCTGAGGAGAAAAGTTAGAACGAGGAAGGCAATCCAGATCCGTGGTCTGTGTCCCCACAGACCTTCACAGCTGGTCTGTGGAGACACAGACCACGGTGTAGGAAAAAAAGAAGATACGCGCATGGGAGGGTACTGGTAAATTCAACTTTTGGGATCAAAGATACCAAAAAGGCAAGCCATTCGGCTTGCCTTTTTGGTAAGAAACAAACACCGGGCCAACTACTTATACCCTGGATTCTGCTTCAAAGTAGTAACCCCTTCCGCGCCTAGCAGGTCAATTTCGGGCTGTGGAATAGGCAGTAACTCATCCTTACCCGTGGTGAAGCGCGCGCCGCCCAGCGTGGTAGGCAGGAACTTGGAATCGTAAGTCAGGTAATTGTTCAGTACCTTCTCCGCCGTTCCCCAGCGAACCAGGTCGTAGAAGCGGTGGCCCTCGCCGGAGAGTTCGAGCTTGCGCTCGAAGCGCAGTGCTTCACGGGCACTCTCCTTGCTAGCAAACTGAGCAGCCGGATATTCCACAATCGTGTATTTTGCTGCGGCCTTACCACCCTGCATGACGAAGCCGTCAGGATTAGCAGCACGACGGCGCACCATATTCGTGTACTCGCGGGCTTTTGCAAGACTGCCAGCCTCAATCTCGGCTTCGGCGGCCATCAGCAAGACATCAGCAAAGCGGATGATCGTGAAGTTTAGGGCCGTGTAGCCGGGCGTCCAGGAACTGTTGTCCTGCAACGAACCCACGTCCGACTTGTAGTAGGTGTACTTCTTGGGTGAATAAGGTCCCCCATTGGCCGGGTTACGAATCCAGTCGGCACCGGGGTGCGGCTGCCAGTCAAGGAACATAATACCGCGGCGGCCTACCGAGTGGTCCAAACGGGGATCAAGGTTACCGGCATCCGGGGTGAAAGCCTCGGCGGATTTCAGAGGGAAATCAACCTTAACAGCTTTTCCCGCGTCATTATACGAACCATCCAGCAAAGGAAGACCCGTGGCATCGGTACGGAACGAGTTCACTAGCTCGAAGCTGGGCTGGAAAAATCCACAGCAGTTTCCCGGACCGGAAGGTCCCGTGTTGTAGGGATAGTTCAGGTCGAATTCGGGGAATGCGTTGTTGACCGTACCCGTATTGGCCGCGTTCTGAATGGCAAAGACCGACTCCTGGTTGTTGTCGTTCGATGCCTTGAAAATGTCCGCATACTTCGGTACCAGTCCGTACTTCTTGCCACCGGAGGTCACACCGTTGTTAATAACATCCGTAAATAATGGCAATGCTTCGGCGTACTTCTTCTGCTGCAAATAAATCTTGCCCAGATACGCCTTGGCCGCCCAACTGTTGGCCCGGCCCACAGCGCCTTGGGTGGCGGGCAGGTTGGCTACGGCGTATTTCATGTCTTCCTCGATGAAAGCATAGACGGGCTTGTCATTCTTGATAGCCTCGATCCCCGAACCATAATCGTCCGCCTCGGTCACGATGGGGACATTGCCAAAGTTACGCACCAACTGGAAATAGTAGTGGGCACGCAGGAAGCGAGCCTCGGCGGAAATCCGCTTCTTGTCGGCGGCTGTTACAGCGGGATCGGCTTTCCCAAGCAGACGCAATACGTTGTTGGTACGGGCAATTCCCTCATACAAACCCCGCCAGCTGTCGTTTACGACGTCCAGAGTAGGGATGGTTTCAAAACGTTGGACGGGGTTAATCGTGCTAAAATCGCCGGGGTCGGTACCCTTGTTCGCTTCGCCACCCCGGATGCTGCCCCACACCCAGTTTGTGGCGCTGGACATGCGGTTACCACGCCCGTTGAGCATGGAATAGGCCGCGATGAGCGAACCTTCAATCCCTGCCTTGGAGGTCAGCTGCGCCTCGCTGATCTGGCCCGTTGGTGGTACTTCCAGAAAGGAATCCTTACAGGAAACGGCGGCAAAGGCCAGCCCCGCCGTAACGGAGGCAAGCATGGCCACACTTTTTAATGATATATTTTTCATTTTGTTATATGTATATTTTAAGTTTTTCAACTTCTGTAACGTTCTGGTTCAGAAATTATTGATCAAAATCCAAGATTGACGCCCAGGTTCCAGCTACGCGTGATGGGGTAGTTCCCCACGTCGATCCCGAAGTTAGTATCGGCGTTACCACCCACCGATGGATCGAGTCCCGAGTACTTGGTCAGCGTAAGTAGGTTGTTGGTCGAAGCGAACACCCGCAACCGCTGCATCCCGATGCGGGATAGAATGTTGGCGGGCAACGTGTAGCCGATGGACAGGTTCTGAATACGGATGTACGAGCCGTCTTCTACGTAGTACGAGTTCGACTGGGTGTTGGTGCTGAAATTGGAGGCTGATTCGTAGATGGGAATCGTAGCACCCGTGTTCTGGGGCGACCAGGAATCCTTGATGCGCTCCGACTTGCTCGATCCCTGGAAGGAGGGATAGAAATCAGTAAACCACTTCGATACGTTGAAAATCTTGTTGCCTGCGGTACCGTTGGCGTAAATGTTCATGTCGAAATTCTTGTACTTCAACGTGAAGGCCAATCCACCCGAGAACTTCGGTACGGGGCTACCCAGGTAAGTACGGTCGTCGGCAGTGATCTGTCCGTCGCCGTTGATGTCCCGGTAGCGGAAGCGTCCCACCCCATTAGCTACGGCACCCGCTTTAGGATCGGCGGCGTTGATCGCAGCGGCGGCCTTCGTAGTAGTAACACCGGCCTGCGTAGGCGCAGCGTCGATCTCCGCCTGCGTTTGGAACAAACCGACTACATCGTAGCCGTAGAAAGCTGAGATAGAACGGCCCAACTGGTTGCGAATGGGGTTAATACCCCGGAAGCCAGGATTCACCGTCGTGAGGTAGGTCTGCTCGCCCGCCAGGCTCACGATCTCATTGTGCAGAATACCCGCCGTCACGTTCAATTCATAGCTTAGGTCGCCCTTAATGCGGCCTTTGTTGATCAACTGAATGTCGATTCCTTTGTTGGCCATCCGCGCCGTATTTACTGAGGGAGCAGAGGCAAATACACCCAAGGTAGCTGGTACCGGCACCTGGTAGAGCAAATCTTTGGTGTCTTTCTTCCACAAATCGAGAATAACATCCAGTTTGCCATTTAAAAAGGTGGCGTCAAACCCAATGTTTGTGGTAACGGAGGTTTCCCACTTCGCGTTGGGGTTACCGATCCGCGTCCGGTAGAAACCCTCCTGAGCACTGCCGTTGGTACCGGCAATATCGTAGGAAGAATTACCGATGCTGGCACCAAATAAGCTGTACTGGTTGTTGGGGTTCACGTTGTTGGAGTTACCCATGATGCCGTAGCCGCCGCGAATTTTCATATCCGTGATCCAGGGAATGGATTTCATGAAATCCTCGGAGGATAGCCGCCAGGCCGCTGAAACTGCGGGGAACACGCCAAAGCGGTTATTGGCCCCGAAACGCGAAGAACCATCGCGGCGCAAAACGCCCGTGACGATGTACTTGTCGTTGTAGATGTAGTTCACGCGGCCAAACAGTGAGTAAAAGTTCACGCCTAGGCCATAGTTACTATTCACGTTACGCCCGGTAGCGCTCACCGTACTTAGGTTGACATAGTTAGGATCGATTGAGAAAGGACTCTGGCCGTTACCACTGATGTTCCGGCCCAAGCCCGTGTTCAGAGCTTCCTGACCCACGAGCAGATCGACATTGTGCTTACCGAAACGGTGCTTGTAGTTGGCTGTATTGGTAAACACATAGCCAAATGAATAGCCCCCACCCTCGCCATAGCTAAACGCCGAATTGTTTTCCGAGTTTTCGTACTGTAGCCGTCCGTAGTTATAGAAGTAGTAGTTGTTGTACTGCCCACCGACCGAGCTACGTAACGTCAGACCGGGAATAGGATCGAATTCTATGTAGACGTTACCAAAGCCGTTGCCATTGAAGTTCCGGTTGTCAGCCGATCCATCCCGGTTTGCCACCGGATTGCGGGGATTGTTGAAGCCCTTGGCCGCCGTGCCGGCATACCCACCGAATTCATCATAAATCGGAATGATCGTCGGCATACGATACGCGAGGTTGATGTCGTTTTCATCGGCGGCTACACCCGCGCCGTTGTTTTGACCACCCTGGCCTAGTATTTGCAAATAGGTGAATTGCAAGTTCTCACCGATCCGTAAATTTTTCAACACATTGAATTCCGTGTTTGCCCGGAAAGTGTAGCGGTTGAAATTGTTGTAAGTCAAAATACCGCCTTGATTCTGGGCGCTTAAACTTAAATAAAACCGGCTGTTCTCACCACCGCCTGAGAAACCCAGGGCGTGGCGCATGAGCGGGGCTACGCGGGTGATGGCGTCGTACCAGTTGGTACCTTCCTTGTTGGCCTTCACTACCTGGTAGATGCCCCCTGCTTTGGGGTCGATGTTGTACTTTGTTTGCTCTGCGGCCAAATCGACTGTGCCAATTACTCCGGGTTTGCCACCCACGTTGATGTAATCGGGCAGAACAGGATTAGGCCCTGAACCGAACTGTGGATGCTCATACTTGGGTTCCTTCTTATTTTGCAAAGCGTCGTTACGGGCCGCGATGAACGTCCAGTCCGCGTAATCCTGCGGACTCAATGATTTGAATGGTGTACCAGGATCGGTCGCTCCAAACAGGCCATCATAGGTGATGCTCAGTTTTTTGGCACCTTTGCTGCCCTTTTTGGTTGTGTATACAATGACACCGTTGGCGGCGCGGGCTCCGTAGATTGAGGCCGCAGCAGCGTCTTTCAGTACGGTTGTCGACTCGATGTCGTCGGGAGCCAGGAAGTTGGTGTTGCCCACAGGTACTCCATCGACTACGTACAGAGGCTCGTTACCCCCAAAAGCACCAAAACCGCGTACGCGAATCTGGCTGTTGGTACCCGGCTGGCCGTTGGTAATTACGGTAACACCCGCTATCCGTCCGGCTAATTGCTGCTCCACGTTCCCTGAGGGTACCTGGGTGAGGTCTTTTGCTTTCACCGTAGCTACGGCGCCCGCTGTTTCGCGGCGGTTGTCGGTGGTATAGCCCGTCACGATCACTTCGCTCAGTTGGCTGACGTCATCTTCCATGGATACGTCGATGGTGCTCTTGGTGCCTACCGTTACTTCGGTGGCCTTGAAGCCGATAGCCGAGAAAGCCAGCACACTACTGGGCGAATTGACATTAATTCCGTAAGTACCTTCGGCATCGGTTGTGGTTCCGGTTAAGGTACCTTTCACCACGATGTTCACACCAGGGATACCTTGCCCACCGGCGTCTTTCACAGTACCTGTCACCCGGCGGTCCTGGGCGAAGGCTGTAAGATTCAAAACGGCCAGAAGCACGAGAACACCCGCATTTCTAAGCCAACGCTTGTAACTTCTTCTCATTAGGTTTGATTGGTTTGAAAAAAGATTAGGTTGTTAAAACGATTAGATAAACCAAAATTTATCTTCAAAAAATTTTAAAATAAAAAGTAGGGCTCAACCCTCAAACTGGTCTGATGATTAAGCATTGTTGATAATTTCTCAAATCGGGCATCAAAAGAAGCTCGAAAGTTTCCTGTAGGGCTTTTTTTCCTCTCTTTCTAAGGTTATGCAAAAACTCAAAATGCCCCACAT
>JBBRDE010000110.1:0-17274 GCA_038204185.1 Cytophagales bacterium | reverse complement strand
GGAAATCACCAGATCGCCGTTTCCTTTGAGTCCGTAGATACCCCCCGCCACATGAAATTTCTGCGTGGTAGGCATCCAGACTTGCTCCACAGGGCTATACAATTGCCGAATATTGATGGTGAAGCCCGTATTCACGGTTTCAAGATCGAGGCTGTATATGCTCCACTCGTTTTCAATAATTTGGATGGTACCCCTGTACACACCCTCGCCGTAGGAGCGCGGGATCACCTTGATTTTGTTCACCTCCACGCCATTCTCCCGGAACGAACCCAGGTACTCGAATTTGTAATAGGAAAACGCCCGGGGCGACAATGGAGACACCGCCTTGACCACTTCGGGCTGGTAGAAACTGGTCAGGAAGTAAGCGTTGGCGTTGGAAAAATTCTTGTCCTGGCTATTGCGCGAGGCGATAATCCGTTGTTTGTAGCTATTGGGTTGCGTAAAATTGACAATCGAAACCGTCTCGTTGAGAATAGGTACCCCCTTCTTGAAATTTTCTTCCTTTTCGATTTCCTTCAACTCTTTTTTATACATAAACTCCAAAGGCAAATCCGTAATCACGAACGACGATTTGCTATATGCTTTGGCCGTATAGCTCTGCACCTGCAAATAATGGTAGCGACTTTTGGCAATAGCGCGCCGCATGATGGTATAGGCAGGATCTTCGTCGCGACTTCCAATGCGCACTTCACCCAATTCCAGCGCCTGTTCTTTCAAAACGGGGTCGAACATCTCCATGCGGTTCTCGATGGTAAAGGCTTTCATGCCATTCTGGAACCCCAGATACTGGAATATTACTTCATAGTAGCCCGGTTTCAGGTCGAGCTGATACCTGCCTTCCTCGTTGGAAATGGTACCTATATTGGTGCCTTTGACCCAGATTCCGGCAAAGGGCAACACCTCACCTTTGGTAGATTTTATAGTGCCTTTCAGACCGGAGGTTGGTTTTTCGGTTTGGGCGAAGGCTGTGGAAATTAAAAAAGTAACTAGAAGGCCACCAAACAAATAACGGGGTAACAGAGACAACATAATGAAATGAACTGGAATGGTGGATGATCGAAAAGCCAATACAACTATGGTTCAGGATGTATAGTAAGGCAATAAGGTTGCTTCAGGTGTACAAATTTGAATAAAATCACAATCACCCCGAAATGTCTTCGAAAAACACCCCCCGTTCTCACCTTGTGGAGAACAATACACCGTATAGTCACATACAGTTGTTGCATTATAAATTTAACTATAAAAACTATTGAATAGATAACCTGAATTCGAGAGTTTTAACAGCCACTTTACGGGGTAATGAGGGCTAAAGGCATTGTTTATTCTTACAAAACGGATTGGCACGAAAGTTATGAGTTAAGCAATATTATGCCAAAAATATGGACAATTCTCAGGAAAAAAACTACCAAAAACCCCATACTTTTTCTATCTAAGTCATGAAGCATCTACCCAAAAACCTGCTTTGCTTTTCACATCTCCGTTGGGATTTTGTGTACCAGCGTCCCCAACACATCCTAACCCGCTTTTCCGAAGATACGGCGGTATATTTTCTGGAAGAGCCGATATTCGCTTCCACGGATGTTGCTTACCTCACTTTTTCGCAACGCATGCCTAACCTTTGGGTATGCGTACCGCATCTGCCGGCTCGGCGGGAAGAGGCCGATTTGAACCGTCAAATGCGGGAGTTGATCCAGGTGTTTTTTGCTAATAAGGATCCGAATGAATTTACGTTCTGGTACTACACTCCCATGGCGCTCAAATACACGGATCATCTGACTCCCGGCCTTACCGTGTACGACTGCATGGACGAGTTGTCAGCATTCAAGTTTGCTCCCGAAGAACTGAAAACCCTGGAAAAAGAGCTTTTTAGAAGGGCCGATGTGGTATTCACGGGTGGAGCGTCGCTTTATGAGGCCAAGAAACTCCAACATCGTAATACGTATTGTTTTCCGAGCAGCATCGACAAGCCCCACTTTGCCAAAGCCCGCAATCAGTCATTTGAGCCCGCCGACCAAGCCAGGCTGTCCGGCCCCAAAATTGGTTTCTATGGCGTTATCGACGAGCGGTTCGACGTAGAACTGATTCGGGGAATTGCTCAGGCGCGGCCCGCGTGGAACATTATGCTAATTGGGCCGGTGGTAAAGATAGATCCTGCTCTGCTTCCGCAGAATTCCAATATCCATTACATGGGAGCCCGCAGCTATGATCAACTCCCGCACTACCTGGCCGGATGGGATGTGGCCCTGATACCCTTTCAATTGAACGAATCTACGCGGTACATTAGCCCCACCAAAACCCCGGAGTACCTTGCCGGTGGGAAGCCCGTAGTTTCCACTCCCATTCGTGACGTTGTAAGCCCGTATGGGGATCGTGCTCTGGTATCGATCGCTCTGACCGCGGAAGAGTTCGTAAAGGCTATTGACAGGTGGCTAACCAGTGATACGAAATCATGGCTGGCGGAGGCAGACAATTTTCTGAAAACCAACTCGTGGGATCTGACCTGTGCAGACATGGCCAGCGCTATGCGCGACATTCTCAACCCACCTACCCGCATTACTTTGTCCCCCCAGGGATCTACGGGTATGCCTACTGCGCGGTTTGCCTCGTAGTACTGGCTCAGATGACTAAAGGTACCCCCCATTGGGTACCTTTTAACCCCGATTTCATAATGAAGATTCATAATCCGTTTCGGTCTTTTTGGATGGGTGGATACGAGTGCACCGACCAACTTAATGTCCACGGAGACCGGGTGGATTTCTTGCATGTCACGGCTCATCTCGAACACCTCCGGGAAGATTACGCCCTCCTGAAAAAATTTAATATCAAAACTGTTCGGGAGGGCGTGCGATGGAGTCAGGTAGAACGTCAGCCTTACCGATATGACTTCAGCACACTGGAAAAAATGCTGGAAGTGGGCTGGGAGTGCGGCATTCAGCAAGTGTGGGATATTTGTCATTTTGGCTATCCCGATGACCTGACCCCTCTCCATCCGCATTTTGCCCGGCGGTTTGCCGCCCTGTGCCGGGCCTTCGCTACTTTCCATAAAGACCTTCTACCCAACGACACACTAATTGTCACGCCGATCAATGAGGTGAGTTTCATGGCGTGGCTGGGGGGGGACGTGGCCGCCACATCACCTTACTGTCGCAACAATGGCTGGGAGGTTAAGTACGGACTGATGCGTGCCTATATTGCAGGAATAAAAGCCCTCAAGGAAGTAAATCCGGATGTGCGCATTATGACGACTGAACCGCTGGTTAATGTGGTGCCGCCCCACTTCGCTACTCCCGAACAGGTGCGCGAAGCAGCTATTCACCACGAACTTCAATACCAGGCTTTGGATATGCTTTGCGGGAAAATTTGCCCAGAATTGGGAGGACAGCCGGAGTACATGGATTTACTCGGATTCAATTATTATTATGACAATCAGTGGGAAACCACTACCGGCCACCGCCTGCCCTGGAATGAACCCGTCATGGACGATCCCCGATGGCGCACACTGACTGAATTGTTAGGGGAAGCCCACCAGCGCTACGACCGGCCCATGGTACTTACCGAAACAAGTCACCCCGGTGAAGACCGCGCCCTTTGGATATCCAGGATTGCTGATGAATGTGGGCAGGCAATCGAAGCCGGTGTTCCGTTGTGGGGAATTTGTCTGTATCCCATCATCGACCGCCCCAGCTGGGACAATCTGACCGAATGGCACCGGGCGGGTTTATGGGACATTGATAATCACAGTAGTGGTCTCGAACGCCTTTTACACGATGATTCAGCAGAAGCCTTACTTATGGCCCAAAGTTATACCCAACATGCGGTTCGTTTGGCTTCCAACCAGAACCACTACCGTTCTGCGTACAAGCCGCTTTCTGGCTTCTCTCTTGAACGAATCGGGCGATTTGCCAAAACTTTAATGGATGGTTTGTAGTAAATTTCACTTCAAACCTCGATATCGAAAACGACGTAACGAGCCAACCTGGGAACGACAATTTCTTTGACTTCCTCGTGAAGGGGATGTGGCAGGTAGGCATCACGCGATTTGGCGCTGTCGAATGTCATCAAAAAACCGTGGGTAAAACCGTCGTTCAGACCCTCATTGCCATTGTAGGGACCGTGTTCCATTGAAAGCAGGCCGGGGATCTGGCCCACCAGCGATTTAAGGCTACGAAAGCAATGGGCAATCTGTTCTTCAGAAACAGCATCTTTAAACTCGAATACTCCGAAATGTCTGATCATACCCTATAGGGGATTAGTGGATTTACAGTAAAACTCATTTCAAGGTTCGGATGTATGAAAGCAAATCGGCTACCTGCTTTTCGCTGTATTGGTCAATTAGCCCCTTGACCATGAACGACCGTCCGCCCAAAAAGCCCTGACTTCGGATTGAGCCGATTTCGAAAAATTGCTTACTGCCCCCCATGAAGGCCAGAGTTGTTCCCCGCTCATCTCGGCTGACAAGGTACCCCTCCACACTCGTGCCGTCCTTTTTCATTATTCTGAATACCGCGTAGCCCGATTCCACGGCAGCATCAGGGTCTAGGATAGCGGTCAGCAAAGCCTCGTTCTCACGACTGGCCGAGCCATCCAGGGCCGGAGCGATGGCTTGTCCGGCGTTACCTACCTGATGACACAACAGACAGGTTTGGAAAAGCAGTTGGCCTGCTTTGGGATCACCCGCATTTTTTTCTGAAAGAGCGATGTACCGCGCCAGCCGGACATTGAATTCTTTCTTTTGCCCCGCTTCACGATGCCTGACACTTTCCAGGAGGACAGTGGCTCGCGGGTCGCTACGCCGCAGGTTAGCAATGCGCTCGGCGGCAGGCATGTCGAAGTTGGACAAATCGAGGTGCTTTTCGCGGTATTGATCCAGCACGTATCCCGCGCCCGTCTGCGATCCCGAAAGTAGCGCAACGAGTTCGGTTTGCTGGGAACGATTGAGCGAGGGTACCCACGCGGTCAAAGCCAATCCCCCCGCAATAGAATCGGTTTTTACCAAACTCGCCAGCGCGGCCGCCCGGATATCAAAAGTAAGGCGCGTATCCTGCACAAGCCGACTGAAAACGTTTTGATTCGTTCCCGTTTGGGTTTCCAGCGCCTTCAGGGCGAGTTTAAGGGTTTTGTCGGTGGACTGGTTGGCAATGAAAGGAATAATTTCGCTGTCCGATACCCTAACTTTATAGCGATTTAAGGCATCCAGTGCCAAATCTACCTCCGCCAGATCTTTACTTTTCAGTAGAACTTTTACCGGCAGGGTGAGTACCTCGGTTAGCTCCGGCGACTGAATTTGCGCCTGATTCTGCAAGGCAAAAGTCACATACGTTTTAGCTTGAGCAGGATTTTGTAGTGTGGGTCTTACCGCTGCGTTGATTTCGGAATTTCCCAGCATTTGTGCAATACCCACGAAGGTAGGTTCGTCCACTTGTGTTAATCGGGCCTGCGGCCATAGTTTCAAAAATGCCGCTTCCTTCTTTTCTTTCGGCAAACTTTCAATAGCCCATAGCAGATTCGTTACGGGTATGTCCTGAGGGAGCTTATTATCCAGGTACTCTTGTAAAGCATCGGGGTACCTTTCCAATGCCCGCCGGGCGAGGTACCTTTCAAACTTTCGTTCGTAGGCTCCGCCCATGGCGTTGCCGGACAATTCGGGCTTACAGGCGTGCACCAGCAAATCGATCATTGTCTGGTCGGCCACGCCCATTTCTTCAAAAGTACGCAGTACCTGCGCCCTTACGATCGGGTCTTGATCGTCCAGCAAACTTCGTGTGTAGCCGACCATCTGCGAGGGACTTGTCCCAAAACCAACTAGTGAACGCACAGCTTCGCGACGCAAATCAGCCAGGGGAGAATTCAGCAAATAGGTCATCAATGTAGGGTCTAAGTGCCTCATTCCTTCCAATGACCAAAGGGCGTGTATTCGGGTAATTTCCGCCTGCTTTTCATCCGAGGCCAGCGCCACCAATTCTTCACCAAGCACCCGCGTTTCAGCCGCGGGACGATCCGCGATTTGATGCCACGCCGCCCGCTTAGCCCAAAGGGAGGGGGATTTGAGTTGAGCGACTAATTCTTCCGTGCGCATTTTATAAAAATCCGGTACTTCGCGGGGCTTCTGACTTACGTGTCGAATGCGCCAGATGCGCCCGCTCGATTTGTCGCGGTCGGGGTGGGTGGTAGGCAGTTCGTTATGCGATACAATCTTATTGTACCAATCAGCGACGTACAGACAGCCGTCGGGACCAAACTCCATATTAACCGGGCGAAACCAGTCGTCCCGGGAAGTGAGCAGGTCAGGTAGGTGTTGAGCCGTCACGCTGCCGTCGGCATTACGCACAATCCGCACGGCGTTGATAGTACTGGTGATAGGATTGGCCAGGAAAGCCACATCCTTGAATTCAGCCGGAAAACTCCCCGAAGCATCGTCGGCAAAGGCCGTCCCCGAAATCCCCGTCCCGCCCACCCGGAATTCATGCAGCACAGGCACGAAGGGCTGATAGGAGCGCAGACGTTCGTTCCCTATCCCCGGGAAGGCCGAGCCGGGTTCCAGCGGCACCACCGAGTAACCCAGGTCATTGGCTTCGGAACCGAACCATTGACCGTTGCCCCGCAACTGGAAGCCCCAGATATTGTTGAGGCCCGCGCTGACCAGTTCAATATTCGTGGCATCCAGCGAAAAGCGGGCGATTTTACTGTAATCCAGTTTCAGGGTAGCCCTGCTCGTCATAGACGACACCAATCCCTTGTTCAAAGCGCCCTGGCTGAAATGAATCCAGTCGCCCGGCCCCCGCACCAGCACGTGCGACATGGTGTGGGTATCGGTAAAGCCAAAGCCCGTCAGCAGGGGGGTACGTTGATCCGCTTTACCATCATGATCGGTATCACTTAAAAAGAACAACTCCGATCCCTGAGCCACATACGCCCCGTCTTTGTAGGGCAGCACGCTCATCGGAATCGTGAGCCCATCTGCCCACACGGTACTTTTGGCGGGCTGGCCGCTATACAGATTCGAGAGAATCAGAATCTGATCCGAACCTTTGGTTTTTCCCTGATACAAGTCGAGAATGCGCTGGAATGCCGGATGATTTTTCTGAGCCTGCGGATCGTCCATGAGTTTCAGCAGGTCGTTCCATTGGATGTCGGCCACGGGGTCGAGGGGGTACATGCGGGCGGTTTGCGTCCATAGCCGCCCCGCATCGTCGAAGGTAAGGTCTATGGGGTTAATCACCCCATCACGCTCGCTGGCCACGAGTTCGATCACAAAACCGTCGGCCAGTTTGAAGCCAGCCAGCTCCTCCTCCGGGGTGTAAATCCGGCTTCGCTGCGACTGCGTTTTCTTATCCTGGGCCCTTGTTCCCGATGAAATAAGGATACTAATCAGAAGAAAAAGGGAGAGTAGGCCAAATAGTGAAGATTTCATCTTTTTCGAGGGGGTAGCAAATGACTGGAAGTTGCCCATACTTACAAAAGCCATCAGCCACAAGCCAACAGCCAGTAGCTCAAAAAATCATTTCAATTCCGTAATCGTCAAATCCCTGAACTCGACCTGAGCCACGCCGCCACTATGGATTTGCACGGCAATCACGCCTTTTCGGGGAATACTGGCGTCTTTCTCAAAATATTCACTTGTTTTCACGCCGTTGATGTACAGTTCGTGGAGATTGCCCTGGCAGCGGATGATGTAGCTATTCCACCCGTTCTTGTTCATTACATGGCGTAGGGTACTTAGATCGCCACCCACCAGTTTTGCGCGGCGGTGTTCATCGTAAATATCCCCCCAATACCCATCACCGATGTCGGCCTGGTAGCCCACGATGGTTCCCTTTTCCAAAATGGAACGGTACTGGATACCGCTGTTGATCATTCCGGTTTTGGGGTCGCCCGTTAGTTTGAACAAACATCTGAATTCAAAATTTTCGTACTCTTTCAACGTATGCAGGTAGGTATTGGCGGGAATTTTATGGACACCATCCCCACTTTTGATAACGCTATCGGCCACCGACCAAAGTTTTTGATTGGCAGGATCTACGGTTTTCCAGCCATTCAGGGTTTTTCCATCGAACAGGGAAATCGTTTTGCCCACACCCTGCCCTTTGCCATCGGAAAAGCTGACCGCCGTCATAAAAAGACTCGCCAGAAGAACGCAAATTATAGGCTTTTTGAAGGCAGAAAAAACATAATCCTGAAAGGCTTTCATAAAAATACCGGTTAATTGGAAACGTAGCGAATGAGAACAATTAATCCACAATAAGGCATTAATCTCCCCTGTTCTACTCCCGGCCCCACAAATCGGATAATTGGATAAACCATTTTGAAACATATCACAATCCTGTTTTCCAGCCACCGACAGTAAAATCAATACGTCATGTTTCTTTATAATATGATTCAAACCTTCGGGCGATTTATCATACTTTACTGAAAGCGTATGAAAAAGAGAGATTTTCTGAAATTGAGCGGCATTAGCGTACTCGGCAGTGGACTAGGCACTCCTACCCGCCCTGCCTCCCCCTCGATCACGACGCAAAATTATCGCCAGCAATTCAATATGTCAGGCTATGCTGCTCCAAAAATCGACACAGTGCGCATGGCATATATTGGTATGGGTAACCGGGGCGGTGGAGCGGTGAAACGCATTATTCACCTGGATAATGTAGACGTGAAAGCCCTGTGCTACGTTCGTCCCGAGCAAGCAGCCGCTGCCGCTAAAACTTTTGTAGGTACCTCTCACAAACCCGAACTTTACTCTGGTGTGGCCGATGTCTGGAAGAAAGTATGCGAGCGCCCGGATATCGACCTGGTGTACATCTGTTCTAGAGCAGAAGTATCAGCCGGAAATTGTCAAACGGATTGGCGAACTGGCCAAAAAAGTGGGTGGGCACGGCGGCATGGATTTCCTGATGGATTGGCGGCTCATCGACTGCCTTCGGAATGGACTGCCTTTAGATCAGGACGTATATGATGCAGCGTCGTGGAGCGTTATTTCACCCCTGACAGAAAAATCGGTAGCGAATCGTTCCAATTCAGTGGATATACCCGACTTTACAAACGGAGCCTGGAAAACCAACCAGCCATTCGATATTTCGATGGACAAGGGAGGGAATACCAGCGTAAAATCTTAAATAATTCTAACCGCAGAGATCGCAAAGTTTTACGCGGAGTTCCCAAATGAGTCCCGCCCACTTTGCGTTTGAAAAACCTAAACCTGAAAAATGGAAAAAACAGCTACGATCCCTCAGTCACCCGCCGCCATCATCAAGCCCGCCCGGCTGGCTTCCATCGATGCCCTGCGCGGCTTCGACATGCTTATGATCGCCGGCGGCGGGCAGTTTATTGAACAACTGGGCGGCAAAACCGGCCTACCCTGGGTGGACGCCGTGGCGGCCCAGTTTGTACATCCCCCCTGGCACGGCTTCGCGTTTTATGACTTCATCTTTCCGCTCTTCCTCTTCCTGGCGGGTACTTCCATCCCGTTCAGCATGAGCAGCGGCCTGGCCAAAAAGTACTCTAAAAACGAATTACTCCAAAAGGTAGGCAAACGCATGCTGATTCTGATTTGCCTTGGAATTCTGTATAAAAACGCCCCTTTGAATATTTTCGACCCCGCCAATATTCGCTATGGAAGCGTACTGGGCCGCATCGGTATTGCTACGTTTATCGCCGCAACACTTTATCTGCACGTCAGCCCCAGGCAACGACTTTACACAGCGTCGGCTATCCTGATTCTGTATTACCTGGCCTTTGTGCTCATACCCGTCCCTGGCTTCGGTGCGGGTGATTTTAGTTTTGAGGGTAATCTGGCGGGTTGGTTCGACCGACAGGTCATGCCCGGCCGGCTGTTGCAAAAAACCTACGACGAGCTGGCCCTGTTCACGCAGCTACCCGCCGCTTGCCTGGCCATATTCGGCACCTTTGCCGGAGAGACCCTGCTGAGCAGCCATGCTGTTTCGGATAAAATCAAACGGTTGCTGCTCATGGGCGTTGCCGGTATCGCCCTGGGGCTGTTGTGGAACTTCCTGTTTCCAATCAACAAGCATCTATGGTCCAGTTCTTTCGTCCTGCTTACCACGGGCCTGGGATTTGTCTTGCTCGCACTTTTTTACTGGATCGTTGACGTACAGCGCTTCCAAAAGTGGGCCTTTTTCTTCATCGTCATTGGCATGAATTCCCTGGTGATGTACCTGGCCTACCGGTTCATTGATTTTAATGAATCGTCGCGGCTGCTCTTCTCGGGTGTTTATGAGCACGCTGCTGAGGGGTGGCATAAGGTATTCCAGACGTTGGGCGGTCTGTTGCTGGCCTGGTTGCTATTGTATTTTTTGTGGCGGAAGCGGGTGTTTGTGAAAGTGTAGGGTAGAATATCTCTATATTTGGGCCATCTGGTTTGTACCAATTTATTCCTAACTTTTGAGAAATCGCTTCTTCCACTTTGCGGGACTGGTGTTATTTGGAATCCTGCTCCTTGGATCTCTGCTGGCTACCTTGATGCCCCTGTTTCCTTCCAAGGAATGGTACGTTCGCATTTTTGACTACCCCCGGCTTCAGACCTTCTACATGGCCGGTTTGGCGCTGATCTGGTACGCCCGCTTTTATTTCCAACGAAATCTCCGCAGCTATCTGTTCGTTTCCCTTCTCGTGCTGGTGATCGGGGTTCAGGCTTACAAAGCGATCCCTTACACGATTCTGGGGCCAAAACAGGTGCTGTGGTCCGAAAAAGATCCTGCCGATACGACTACCATCGGCCTGTTTATCTGCAACGTATTGCAACCCAACACTGCCTACGACCGCGTGCTCGGCCGCATCAACGAATACCAGCCCGACATCGTCATCACGACCGAGTCGGACCTAAACTGGCAGCGGGGTCTGTCGCCCCTGCACGCCAACTACCCACACCGGGTAGCCATTCCGCTCGCCAATACCTACGGCATGCACCTGTACTCCCGCCTACCCCTGGCCGATACCCAGGTACGATACCTGCTCGAACCCGACATTCCCTCCATCCGGACGCGCGTACAACTTCGTTCCGGCGAATGGGTACACCTGTTTATTGTGCATCCCCGCCCACCGGTGCCGGGTGAGGCATCCGATAGCCGCGAACGCGACGCCGAAATAATTATGGTGGCTAAGGAAGCCCAAAAAGAAAAGGGAGGCGTGATCGTTTCGGGCGATTTTAACGACGTGGCCTGGTCCGAAACCACGGAGCTGTTTCAGGAAGTAAGCGGATTCCTCGATCCGCGGCTTGGGAGGGGTTTTTACAACACCTTTCACGCTCAGGTGCCCCTGTTTCGCTGGCCGCTTGACCATGTGTTCCATAGCCGACATTTCAAACTGGTAGAGATGGAGCGTGTTGGAAAAACGGGCAGTGATCATTTCCCGGTCTATATCCGGTTAAGCTACGAACCCGAAGAGCAGGCCGAACAGGAGGTGGTCAAGCCCGAGGAAGATACCCAACAGAAAGCCAACGAAACGATCCGGAAAGGGAAAGCCGACGCCCAAGGCGGCAATAAGTAAGAATACTATCTTCCTCCACTTTAACTTACCCGACCGAGCCGCCATTGCCCCTTACCTAGCCCGGTCAGGAATAGATGCCGTCTCCCATGTTTCAACTCATCGGCGTGCACCTCTCCACCCGCATGAAGCCACGCAAAAACTACTCTTCCCCAGAGTACCCTCCTCTATTCTCCACAAATCCCGAATTTTTCCGGGTAGCCCCTAAATTAGGGGTAAATCCTTCCCCTGTACAGCTTTGGAGAAAGTGGTGTTTATACATACATCACTCTTCTTCAAGGGGGTAAACCTATTGATTTCCATTCGGTTTATATGAAACATTTTCTGATCTCTTTGCTATTCCTGGGCGGTACCTCGTGTGCTTTTTCTCAAACTACCAAGGCCACCAACGGCTCCAACCCGCCCCCGGTTATTTTCACCGCCCAGCAGGATCACGCCCAGATGATGCAGCAGTTGGGTATCAAAACGCTACGCCCCGGCCCGAGCGGCAACGAATCGGCCCCCAACCAAGCTAATTACGACGAAGCCCAGGCCAATCCCTGCCCCAACCTGCCGGAGGTTCTCACCACCAAAAGCGGAAAGAAAGTAACGACCGCAGAGCAGTGGTGGCAGCAGCGCCGGCCCGAAATCGTGGAAGACTTTGAACGGGAAGTCTACGGACGGCTTCCCAAAAACATTCCAAAAGTAACCTGGACGGTTAAAATCACCGACCGGGAGTTTGTGGGCTTCACGCCGGTTATTGCGAAGCAGGTAATTGGATACGTGGATAACAGCGCCTACCCCTTGATTGACGTCAATATTAACATGATGGTAGTGGTACCTACCAATGTCAAAGGCCCGGTGCCGCTGCTCATGATGTTTGGGCGACCCAGCTTTCCGTCGCCCGCGCAGCCAGCGCCCGAGCAGATGGAGCAGATCAACAATGCCCTGAAAGAGTTGCTCATTAAAGACCATCCCGAACTGAAAGCGATCTTTGACCAGTACCCCGCCTATACGCCCTTTACGCGCACTACGCCCAGCTTCGGCCCGCCCCCGACCGGTGACCCCTCCCCCACCCAGCAACTCCTGGCGGCGGGCTGGGGCTACGTGACCATTGACCCTTCCAGCATTCAGGCCGACAACGGCGCGGGCCTTACCCGGGGCATCATCGGCCTCGTGAATAAAGGACAGCCCCGCCAACCCGACGATTGGGGAGCCCTGCGGGCCTGGGCCTGGGGAGCCGCCCGCGCGCTCGACTACCTCGAAACCGACCCGGCCGTAGACGCCAAACGCGTGGGCATCGAAGGGGTATCGCGCTACGGCAAGGCGGCGCTGGTGACCCTGGCCTTTGAGCCGCGCTTTGCCCTGGGCCTCATTGGTTCCTCCGGCAAGGGCGGCGCAGCCCTGCATCGCCGGGTGTTTGGCGAGGCCGTCGAAAGCCTCACCGGCAGCGGCGAGTACCACTGGATGGCCGGCAACTACCTCAAATACGGTACGGAGGAGGGTACCCTGGGCCCCAAAACCGGCTGCGACCTACCCGTGGACTCCCATCAACTCATTGCCCTGGCGGCACCCCGCCCGACGTTTATCAGCTACGGTATCCCCGAAAAAGGCGATGCCAAGTGGCTCGATCAGCAGGGAAGCTATATGGCCACGGTAGCCGCCGGGCCGGTGTTTAAACTACTGGGCGCGCGGGACCTTGAGGTACCAAACAACTACAAATCCGAGAAGATGCCGCCCTATAACACCGACGTCCTCGACGGCACCCTGGCCTGGCGGCAGCACGACGGCGGTCATACCGACGCGCCTAATTTTAAGTACTTTATTCCCTGGGCCAATCGGGAGGTGCGGTATGGGGTGGAGCGTTAGGTGAGGGAATATTTTTAGATTTGAGTAGAATACAAATAGTGAGCTAGGCCAACTTAATCAGCGTAATATAAGATGCGCGTAGTCTTCCGAAGGGTGACTGCGCACTTCAAATGAAAGGTCGATTGTATCTGCACAACCAAACGCCCCACTCATGGGTTCTGCATTTTGTACGATTTTACGTGGGACGGTCCATACCTACTAATTATTAACGGCCCACAGAAGTAGAAATAACCTTGTGCAGAACGAGGGGTTTTTCTTATTAAAAATCACCCCTTTACCTCACTTAGCTGCTTTCTGAAAAACCCCGCAAAAGTGTTTGTGAAAAAGCACCGTGGGGTTGGTATTGAGTTGGTGTTGTTCGTTGATGGCCATTTTTTCTTCGGAAGCGGCAGGAAGGTTTTTTGTTAATTTCCGGCGGGTCAGTTCGGAGCGTACCCTCAAAAAAGGGTACAGGAATATGCCCCAAGCCAACGACGCATTACTGAACTGATTGGGGTAAATTTTTTCTACATCCAACCCTGATTTGGCAGCCAACGAACGCAGTTTTTGTACACCAAGCAGGAAGAAACGCCCCAAATACTCGTTACCATTATCGTAAGCTATGAGCGTTTTTTCGTTGGGCAGGTACATATTGCTGCGTTCGCCCTCGGTCCAGAGATTGGCCAACCGTCCGCTAAAACTACTGTTATTGGGCTTGGTCAGAATAAGCCGACCGTTAGGCTTTAAAATCCGGGCGATTTCCTGCAATAATAAGAACTGATCGGGAATATGCTCGATGGTCTCCATCAGCAGAATGTAATCGTATGTTTCTGATAGCAAAGGTAGTGGCCGCATCAGATCCATCCTAGAGCAAGTCATATGACTTTGTTTGAACACGGCGGGGTACAAATCGTAGGCTTCGACGGTGGCACCAGCTTCCGCCCAGAGGTTGATAACGAATCCCGAACCGGCGGATAAATCAGCGACTTTTTTACCGGAAACGTTATTTTCTTCCAAATACGAAATAATGAACCGCAGCCCGTTCAGGCGTGAGTGCGTAACGTCTTCCAGTGTTTTTTTTGAAAATTTCATAGAGTCACTTGAAAGCCTTTAGTGCATACCCCTTTCACCAGATCTTCACCGGTCGGGTTTTGAATTTTACTTTCCAGCGATCAATCCACTTTTTGAACCTAAGCCACCTAGTTTCTTCAGGTTCGGGTAAATATCCCAAAAAATCGGTGCCTATTTTTAGGTAATTATTAAAAAAGGTGTTGCTGCTGAGTCCCCACTTGAGAATAAATTCGCTTCGCCCGTCGTTGCGTTTGACCCGGCCTGTGCTTCGACTGCCAAAGTGATACGCCCGGCTTTTGCTGACGCCTTTGTAATATCGAATGCCGTAGTGCCAGAGTTTGATCATAAAGTCGGGGTCGCTGTACATACCCGGCGAGAACTCGGGACTAAGCCCGCCAACGGCCCGATACACCATCGTCGGCAGAACCATCGGGTACCATTGACTGCCGTTCCAGTCGTTTTTGGGGTAGGCTTGATATTCCTTCAAAAATTTCTGTTCGTCAAATTCGGACGGATGGAAGCCAAAATTTTTATTGGGGATAATGCACTTGATGCCTTTATCCGTCGGTTCGATCATCGTGCTGCTGATGCACCATTTTTCGTCGGGCATTTGTTTTATTTCGTCCAACAAATACTCGTCCCACTGCGGGCAAAGGTAGAGGTCATCGTCAATAAAAACCAGATACTCGGAAACCGCCAGGTGCGACGCCAGATTGAACCCATAGCATACACCGCAGTTTTCTGACGAATACGAGTAACTGATGCCACGTTGGGTTTTTATCCAATCGTGGCTACCGTCAGTGCCTCCGTTGATATGCACCACAATTTGGTGTTGGTAGACACTGTTTTTATGTATGCTTTCGATGACGAATTTGAGGTAATCCAAATTATTCCACGACGGGATAAGGATCGTAAAAACCGGGTCAAAATCAAGGTCCACTTTGTGGCAGGCATATTGCATAGTTTAAATGGGCGTTGAAACCAACATCAAGACAAAATCACCACCCTTTTTTGAGCGTCTGGGCAATGTATTTTACATTGTCTTCGGTTACTTTTGCGTGAAGCGGCAGCACCAGGTAACGCTCTTCGATGGCATCCATTTTGGGGAATTTACCAATTTCCCGACCGCCAAAAATACTGTAACGGTCGTTACGGTAGTGCACTTGCCCCGACTCAATACCGTGTTCACGGAGGTGGAACATCAAGGCTTCCCGCCGGTCAACTTCGGCGGTCAGCAGCCAGGCGGCGTGTTCACGGTCGGAATACTCTTTACCAATTACCCGGATGCCGTCAATGCCTTCCAATTCTTGGCAATAAAGTTTGTAAATAGCTTGGCGGTGAGCTAGATGGTCGTCAAATTCTTCCATTCCGGCCAAGCCAATGCTCGCCGAAATGTCTGTCATTTGGTACTTATACCCTACTTCCAGGATGTCGTTCTCCCAAATGCCTTGGTGTTTGCTACTCCGGTCGATGCCGAACCAGCGAATCCGCTTACCTTTTTCTACCAATTCGGGATCTTTGATGAGGAGCATACCGCCGTCTCCGGTGGTCAGGTGTTTGATTGCCTGAAACGAGAACATGGTAAAATCGCTCTGGGAACTGATAATTTGACCTTTGTAAGTGGCCCCCAACGCGTGGGCCGCATCCTCTATGATTTTAAGGTCATACTTTTTGCCAAGTTCCCAAAGTTTATCCATCTCGCAGGGCAAACCGCCGTAGTGTACGCACACAATGGCCTTCGTTTTTGGGGTGATGAGCTGCTCGACGTGGTTTACGTCGATGTTGAGGTTGGAATCAACGTCGGCGAACACGATTTTCACGCCCATGTACAAAAACGGAATATTGGTGGCCGTACACGTAAAAACGGGGGCAATAACCTCATCACCCGCTTCGAGTCCCGCCAAAATATAGGCAAGGTGCAGGGCATCCGTACCCGACCCCACGGCCAGTGCCTGACACGGTTTGCTGAATTTCTCCTGAAATTTCAATTCAAATTCTTCCACTTTGGGTCCCTGACCAATCCAGCGGGTATTCAATACTTCGGCAACGGCTTTCGCCGCGTTTTTCGGGATGTTTGGGTAAAATAAAACGATGCCCTCATGTGGTTTCATGATGGGCAACTCATTCATCGGTTTCTCAGAAACAGTTTGTTCTACTCCAAAAGCATAATCAGAATGCAAGACCATAATGGGTTAATTCAACGGATTAATTTGATTAAATGGTTAGTAATGTACCAATCCCCTATTTATTGGATCGAATCTTCAGGTTAAATTTTGTAACCTTATTTGGTTTTTATACACTTTAAACTAGACGTAAAAGTAATAGGTAGGGGTGGTTGTACTCTATACCCGAGTGAATTTTTCGGTAATTGTAAAAACTTTTTGAACCAATGCAGCGTGTCTACTGCCACCGCAAGGCTCCCGAAGTCATACCTACGCCAAACGGGAGATGGGGTTTGGGGTGGAGAGGTAAGTGAGAGGGTTAGGTGCCGTTGGATAAATTTTTGGATGTCTGTTCTATGATTTTAGTAGGTTAGTAGCGTCGAGGTGGACCGATGCACAGGATCGCCTGCCCGGTCGGCCTTTTATTGGTTGGTCGCAGTCATCCTACGGAAGACTGCGACCAACTGAATAAGTGAGGGTGAGCCATTTCGTACGCCTTTTTATCATAAGCTCACAGTCCTCCTGCGAAAGGTTACCATGATCAGGCTAAATGCATTCAATAAATTGAAATTTTTTTGGTAGTGTATTAAAATGTATGCTGGCATTAAAATACTAAAAATCAATAGGTTATGTAATTTATTGCCTTCATTCACGACCCATCAGAATTGAGTTTTGAGAACGACACGTACCCCCCCTAGGGCGAAAGCATATCAAAAAG
>JBBRDE010000109.1:0-17294 GCA_038204185.1 Cytophagales bacterium | reverse complement strand
AAAATCATTCCTGACTTTTTGGATTGAACTTCTTTTTCGAGAAAAAGTTGACGAAAGTACGAAGGAAATAGGGAAAAATGGCACTCGGTATGATTACGGATATGGCAATGGCTACGGAAATAGGTATGGGTACGCGAAGCTATGGTCCCGGAGTAGTCGGCATTACAGGAAAAACTCCAGCCATAGCCGTTCCTCCGGGCCCAGATAGAGTGTGGCGTAAAATTAGTACAGCCTGAATAGTAGGAGATTGCATTCTATCGACTTTTAGTGGTATGAAAAACATTCTTCTGCTATCCGTTTTTTTTATAGCGCGGGTCTCCCTGGCTTTGGCCCAGTCTGAGGAAAGTAAGGTACCTGCCTACACATTGCCCGAACTACTCGTGACTAAAAAGGGCAAGACAGTAAGTGCCGTCAAAGAGTGGGAAACCCAGCGACGCCCCGAGCTTTTGGCCATTTTTGCGGAACAAGTCTACGGAAAAACGCCTGACAAAAAGCTACCTGTCCATTTTGAAGTGACTTCCATAGACCGTAACGCCCTGAACGGCACGGCCACCCGCAAGCAAATCACTGCCTACTTCACAGAAGACAAGAAGCGGTACATGGAAGTTTTGCTGTATACCGCCAATCAGGCCAAGGGGCGCGTTCCCGTGTTCTTGGGGCTAAACTTTGCGGGAAACCAAACGATTCATGCCGATCCGGGTATTGTGATCACTAAAAACTGGATACCCGACTGGAAAGATACTGGCATCGTGAACAATTACAGCACGGAGGAAAGCCGGGGCACCCGCGCCCGGCGATGGCCCGTCGAAGAAATCCTGGCGCGCGGCTACGGCCTGGCCACGGTCTATTATGGTGATTTACAGCCTGACTACGCCGATAGTTTCGACAAGAGTATTCACCCACTATTTTATAAAAAAGGCCAAACCCAACCTACGCCCGAAGAGTGGGGAGCCATTGGTACCTGGGCATGGGGGTTGAGCCGGGCGATGGACTATTTGGAAACCGATCAGGATGTCGATAGAAACCGGGTAGCGGTGATCGGGCATTCCCGACTGGGAAAAGCCGCGTTGTGGGCAGGTGCTCAGGATCAGCGTTTTGCGTTGGTCATTTCTAATGACTCGGGTGAAGGCGGAGCGGCCATTACCCGCCGCCAGTATGGCGAGCAGATCAAGCGGATCAACACCAGTTTTCCGCACTGGTTTTCTGAAAATTACAAACAGTATAACGACCGCGAAGACGCCCTACCCGTAGATTTTCACGAGCTGATCGCGCTCATGGCCCCGCGTCCGGTGTACGTAGCCAGCGCTTCCGAAGACCAGTGGGCCGACCCTAAGGGGGAGTACCTTAGTCTCTACCATGCAGGTCCAGCTTACGCATTGTACGGGCATTCCCATCTGACTACCGCTAGCCCTCCCGGAGTGGAGGTGCCGGTTGGCCAGCAGACCTGGACAGGCTACCACATGCGCAACGGGAAGCACGATATACTACTTTACGATTGGGATAAGTTTATGAATTTTGCGGATTTTCATTTTAAACGGAAATAACAAAATCATGGGTATCCAGGTGAATGAACTCTGGAAAAAGGAAAGGTACCCTGGTCTATTTACTTAGCTCGCCATCATACCGCCGTCCAGCGGCAAAGCCAGACCCGTCACGAACGAATTTGCCGGGTCGCAAAGCCATAAAATGGCCTGAGCGATGTCTTCCGGCTCGCCGTAGCGGCCCAATGGAATATTTTTGAGAAGCTTTGGCTCATAATCAGGAGCCAAAGCAAAAAGCTGATCCATCATAGCAGAACGCGTGAATACCGGGCAAATCGCATTGATCCGGATATTTTTACGGGCGTACTCCATGGCGGCGGCCTTGGTCAGCCCCACCACGGCATGTTTCGTGGCGGTGTAGACTGCACTATTCGGTAAGGCGCGCAGACCCGCCACTGAGGCTACATTAACGATACGGCCCCCGCTTTCCTGCGTGAGCATCTGCCGGATCTGATGCTGCATTCCAAAAAATACCCCATCCAGATTGATGGCCAGAATTTTGCGATACTCCTCCGCGGGTACCTCCGCTGTTTTGGCCAGGTTTCCGCTGATCCCCGCGTTATTTACCGCAATATCCAGGCGTCCGTGGTGTTGCGAAGTTTGGCGCATCAGGTTAGCAATCTGCTCGGAGTCAGCCACATCACATTGAATGAACAAAGCCCTGCCTGATTCAGCCTCGACGAGGGAAACGGTTTCCTGCCCGCTGGTTTCATTGATGTCGGAAACGATAACCTGCGCCCCTTCTCTGGCAAAAAACAAAGCGGCGACCCGCCCAATGCCCGACCCAGCGCCGGTGATGAGTACAACTTGATCAGTGAATCGGGCCATAATGATAATAGGTAGGTTTGAAAAATGTGAATGAACTTATCTAAACTAAGCCCCTACCTCGACCGAAGTAGCAAATCGAACGCCCACCGCTCGTGCTTCGGCGTAAATGGGATCGGCCAGGTGCCCCAGCCCTGTAACGTCCGACATACAATCGGTGAGCATCACTAGTTGGGGAATCAATTTAGGCGCGTAGCGCAGAATCTGCCGTAGACTCGTGGCCACGCAGTGCGAGCGGGCCTCACCCGCAATCCAGATTTCGTCGTTTTGGCTCAGTTGATCTAGCAAAGACTGATTGAGTTCGGTCTTGGGGCTGCCCGGTACCGGAATCTGAGCCCGGAACACACCAAAGTGCTCGGCCAAAGGGTGCTCGCCTTTTACCACGGTTTGATAGTTGCGCTGGGAATGGTACGACCATTCCCTCAGAGCGCGGGCCAGAGTATCTATTAAAGCCGCGCCGCGTGTACCGGTCAGGCAATGTTCAGGCCAGATGAAATGCTGAAATTCTCCTTGTTCTTCCAGCTTATGGACGTATTGACGGGCATAGTCCGCTTCGAAGCGGGGTACCCAGGTACCCCTTTCCACATCGGTTGAGCTGATAGCGGTAAAAGGCGCCGGGCTTTGCCCGGCGGCATTCTCCCAAAAACCGGGATGAGCTATGTCCAATACCTGATGCGTATCGAGTGTGGCAATAATATGGCCAATTAGAGCGGTCGTCCGGTCAATCAGGGCCACCAGCCGCTCTATGTCCTCTTCCGCGCCCGGTACGTAAAGGGTACCCTGGGGCGCACAAAAATCATATTGGGAGTCGATAATCAGAAGGGTGATTTTCTTATCAGGATTCATGGCGAATAGGCTGTTTCAGTAAAGATGAGAACGAAAAATCAGGGCCACTCCTGTGGTAATTGCAACTGTTTTGCATAAGGATGTGTACACATCTTATGCACGTAAACCAGCAGCCGGTTGACGTCTTCTACAAAATCTACGTAATAGTCCTCATCCAGCTTAGCCAAGAGTTTAATTACGGTTTCCGTTTTCTTGGCCATGTACAGGGCACACTTGTCCGACCGCGAAGTATAGCTGCGGAGTTGTTCGGCATGATGTTCGAAAAAGGTATTCAACATCATCACATTCATTTCTATTTCGCCGTACTTGTCCTTCGTAATTTTGACGTGATGCGTAATATCCCCGCTCAGAGAACGCATGTCCATCATGATCCAGCCGGGCGAGTATTGGCTCATTTGGGCTACTTTCAGGATTCGTTCCCGTAAAACCTCGCGCCGTTCCGGGAGTGTGCTGGAGTCTTCAATCAACTCAAAATGCAACCGATCGACCAGAAGTGAGTCCTTCGCCACCAGACGCAGCAGAAGCTTATCCTTGGCTGGGACGGACATTTGCACAATTGCCTTTTTGAGTGGGTCAGATAGAGCCATTTTAGTTTTTAATTTAACAAGACACATAAAAAAGTAAAAAGCCCGTAATTTTACCGTCTGTATTCGGAGAGCGACCGTCTGGGTATGCGTTTTGCTGGAAGGAAATAGAATCCAGAACGGAATAATAGCAAATTTTTTCCGAAGATTTTGACAGCCCCCCTTATCCTGTCTATTGAACTTTACGAAAACATAATCCCCTCAGACACGTTACGTTAGCGTTTTTTGAGTTTAAATTTAACAGGTTCCATCAGGAACCGCTATCCAGTGACCAATGATTTCAGTAGCCCTCTGTACCTATAACGGGGAAAAATATTTGTCCGAACAGTTAGAGAGCATAGTAAGCCAGTCGGTCCCAGTGCAGGAGCTTGTGGTGTGTGACGACGGCTCCAGCGACAGCACGCTGGAAATTCTGCAACAATTTTCGGATGATTCTCCCTTCCCGGTTCGTATTTTTCAAAACACCACAAATCTTGGTTCTACCAAGAACTTTGAAAAATGCCTTTCGCTTTGTCAGGGCGATATTCTGTTTCTGTGCGACCAGGACGACGCATGGCGTGTCGACAAAGTCGAGAAGCAGGTAGCGTACCTGCTCGAAAATCCGGAAGTAGATGCCGTGTTTTCTGACGCCCGCATTATTGACGACTTCTCACAGCCTATGCCGTCCACAATCTGGCAGCAAGTGGAGTTTATAGAAAGTTCTCAGCAACTCTGGCGGGCTGGAAGGGCGCACGAGATTTTGTTTGGGGGCTTCGTGGTAACGGGTGCTACCCTGGCCTTGCGCCGATCCTGTTTGGCCAGGCTCATGCCTTTTCCGGTGCACATTCCCAAATTGATCCATGATGCCTGGATTGCGCTGGCTTTGAGTTTGGAAGGGAAGATACAATTCATCAATGAGACTCTCGTTTTTTATCGCCTGCACGCCAGCCAACAGGTGGGGTTTGGTAGCCGTATGGAGCACGTTCGTTTCAAGGATCGGCTCTCGCGGAACCGGGCAGAAAAACTGGCTCCTATCCGTGAAAAAGCTGACGACGTACTAAAAATATATGTGCTTTTGCGCGAGCAACCCTATGTTCCGCGCGAAAAATTGATAAAACTCTATCTGCGGCAAAAGCATCTTGGCCGGCGGGCTACCCTACCCGATAGCCGCTTTCAGCGGGTGATACCTGTATTGAAAGAGGTAGCTTCAGGACGTTACCGGTTCAGCAGCAAAGACTGGTGGCTGCCCGCTTTAGGCGATATTTTTGAGTAATATCACGCCTGAGTTTACCTTCGTGCCTTCAAAAACCAGCCATTCCAAGTAATGACCTTACGTACCCTGCCGTCGGTTGCGGTGTTGATTCCGGTGTATCAAACAACGTTGAGCGTGGCCGAGCGGGCCTCACTCATCCAGTGCCTACGCGTACTGGGTACCTATCCGATCATCCTGGTCAAGCCGGAAAACCTATCGACTGCTCCCATTCTAAACGATTTTCCAACGCTTCGGACCCAGGCCTTTCCCAACCACTTTTTCACCAGTACCGATAGCTATAATAAGCTACTTACCTCGCCAGATTTTTACCAAAACTTTACGGAGTACGATTACGTGCTTATCTACCAATTGGACGCGTACGTTTTTCGGGACGAACTGCCGTACTGGTGCGGGCTTAAGTTGGATTACATCGGAGCGCCTACCGTGCATCAGGAAGCTTTTGACGCCCTGCCCGCCGGGGCGGGGCAGGAATTTGCCCATACCCTCAGTACCCAGCGAATTGTTTTCAACGGCGGCCTGTCGCTGCGGCGGGTGCAGGGGCTGATTCGTTACCTGAATATCTACAAACGGTTTTACCCGGTCTGGCGAGGCAACGAGGATATGCTTTTTTCGCTCGAAGCTACCCGGCTCATTCCCATGAAGCTATTCATCCGGCTGCCTACCTGGCAGCAGGCGTTGCGGTTTGCCTTTGAGAAAAGCCCGGCGGCCAGCTACGAACTCACCCAAAACGAACTACCCTTCGGCTGCCATGCCTGGGAACGCTATGACCCCGAATTTTGGCAGGAATTTATTTAAATATAAGAGCTGGTTTCCACCGCTTTAACAAAAATTAACACACTAAACGGCACGCTTTGGCGTTTTTGCGGTGTTATCACACCGTACCCTTTTGCCAATTCAAAATCATGCGTTCTACATCGTTTTGTGTTCTGCTGCTGGTCTGCGGCCTGAGTTTGGGAACGGCTCACAGCCAGGTTACCGACCGACCCTACATTGAAGAGCGCTACACGCGCAACGTCCGAATAACACGCGTCGAACTTACCGACCGCTATACCATCATCGACATGCAGTATGGCAATCCCGCCCTGCGTCAGATGTTCCGAATACCCATTCCGGGGGCGGGAGGCCACATCGGCATCGATCCCGAAAGCCGCTTGTACAAACCCGGTGTAACGAGCCGCCGTTACCGATTCATCAAAGCCGAAGGCATACCTGTTTCTCCCGAAAATTTGGGCGTTTCACCCAGTCAGGTCGTTGATTTTCGCCTGTACTACGAAAGGCTCGATCCGGGCATTGAGGTTTTTGATTTTTATGAGGGACGGAATCCCGACCAGGTTGAATACTGGAATTTCTACGGCATCCACATCAAGAACCCGCTCGCCCCCAGAAACGAGCCAAGGGTACCATCTGCCCCGCAGAAATCTGTTCCTAAGGAAGACCCCATCCAACAACCTCCCCTGCAGGAGCCTCCGCTGCTGGATAAAGTGCCGGATGACATCACCACTACTGCCCCGGAATTCGTGGGCCTCACGGGAACGGTATACGACGCAAAAACCCGCCAGCCAATCCCAGCGCAATTGACGTACGTCGAGCAAGAAGATTCCATGCGGGTAGCTACCTCTTCGGGCAAGTACCGTTTGGGTTTGGGAAGTAAGCAGCGTTATTCGGTGGGTGTGGCTGCCAAAGGGTACCTCAGCGCAAACCTGGCGATTAGTCCAGCCGACTCAGCTGGCAAAACGACCATGACGCACGATTTCTACCTGACTCCGCTGGCGGCGGGAGCTAGCATCACGCTGGAAAAAATCTACTTTGCCACTTCGGAGTACCAGCTTTTGCCGGAATCGTTTAATGAACTGGACGCCCTGGTGGCCATGCTCCGCGAAAACCCTTCCATGAAGATCCGCATCGAGGGCCATACCGACAATCTGGGCGATTTTGATAAAAATGTCGAACTCTCCCGCAACCGAGCCGACGCCGTCCGTGAATATCTGATTAAAAAAGGCATCGTCGGCCAGCGACTGGAAGCCAAGGGCTACGGGCCTACCCGCCCCGTGGGCAAGGGCAACTCCGAGGCCGAACGCCGCAAAAACCGCCGGGTCGAGTTTGTGGTAGTGCAGGTATGAAGGTAGTCAATGGCTGGTTGTAATAGCCTGACCTAGATTGCCCTGAGATTTGGAAGAATGAATTTGGTCAAAATTGTATCAAACATTGGTTTGGGTCGTTGCTTCTCGATCCGTCGCATCTTTTCCCTATTGAACGATTCGCTGAAGATTCGGCTTTGCGTTATGGCGAATTTTGTGTTTTTTTAGATGCCGATTTGCCTTTACTCCTAATTAGTTGCTTTTTGAAGGCAACTTATGTCAGGCAATGGCCACTGTTCATTGTTAATTATCCATTAAAAGAATGCAAATACAATTTCATGGTGCAGCCCGGATAGTGACGGGTAGCAAGCACCTAATCACTACCGAATTAGGCACCAAAATACTGTTGGACTGTGGACTATTCCAGGGTATCCAGACTGATGAACTCAATCAGAATTTCGGATTCAATCCGTCCGAAATTGATTATCTGGTGCTTTCTCACGCGCACATCGACCATAGCGGGCTGATTCCGCGCCTGGTAAAGCAGGGCTTCAAGGGTCCTGTTTACTGCACCGGTGCCACGGCGGACCTGTGCCAGATCATGCTTATGGACAGTGCCTACATCCAGGAAAAAGACGTGGAACGCATCAACAAACGCCGTCGCCAGCAGGGACGGGAGGAGTTGGAAATGCTTTACGATTCGGAGGATGCCAAGCGGGCGCTGGATTTGTTAAAGCCCGTGCGTTACGGCCAGAATTTTCAGCTAGGCAAGGATGAAGTCGATGTATTCTTCACCGACGCGGCCCACATTATCGGCAGCGCGGCGGTCAACCTGAACATCAAGGATGGTGGTACCTTTAAAAAACTAACCTTCACGGGCGACATCGGGCGGCCCGAGGACAAAATACTCCGGCACTGGGATGCCTTCCCGCAAGCCGACTTCATTATCTGCGAGTCTACCTACGGCGACCGACTGCACGAAGCGCAGCCTGACTTGCAGGCGCATTTGCAGCGCATTGTGCACAAATGCTGTGTAGAAGACCGGGGCAAACTGATTATTCCGGCCTTTGCTGTGGATCGGACGCAGGAGTTGATCTACGCGCTGGATCGCCTGTCGAGTTCGGGACAACTGCCCCGCATTCCGGTGTATATCGATAGCCCATTGGCGATTAAGGCTACGGCCATTATGAAAAGTAACGAAGCGTACTTTAACCCGGAAATTCTGGACTACATCGAGCGCGATGGTGATGCTTTTGCTTTCCCGTACCTGCATTATGTTTCGGATGTAGCCGAGTCTAAGGCTATCAACGACCGCGAAGAGCCGTGCATTATCATTTCGGCATCGGGTATGGCCGAAGCAGGACGCGTGAAGCACCATATCAGGAATAACATCGAAAATCCCTCGACCACGATTCTGTTCGTAGGCTACGCCGCACCCCACACGCTGGCGGGTCAACTGAAAAATGGCGAGAAACGCGTTAATATTTTTGGTCAGGAGCTTGAAGTGAAAGCCAATATCCAATCGTTGGAATCTTTCTCTGCCCACGGCGACTACAACGAAATGATCGATTTCCTCTCGTGTCAGGATGCTTCGCGCGTAGAAAAGCTTTTTCTGGTGCACGGAGAGTACGACACGCAGACAAGATTCAAACTTAAACTGCAGCGCGAAGGCTTCGAGCGTATCCATATCCCCGAAATGCACGAGCGGGTGGTGGTGTAGACTGTTGTCTATTTGTCGAATTATGTATTTGTTTATTTGAAAATGGAGTTCCGGCAGGAGCAATTCGTAAAAATTATTTACAGTCAGCCTGTTAACCCGATAGAGGCCCAAGCAAATCGGAAATTGACAAATCAACTTATTAACGCATCAATAAAAAGCTTGCAAAATTCATTCGAATCCTTCTATCTTTGTGGCCCCAATAGGGATCTGGCGGAGTGGTGGAATTGGTAGACACGCACGTTTCAGAGGCGTGTGTCTTTACGGACATGCGAGTTCGAGTCTCGCCTCCGTCACACTTTTACATGCAAAAAAGCCTTCGCAAACGCGAGGGCTTTTTTGTTAGGTGTTAGGTGGAGAATGTTGGTAAGTAAACTGCTTATTTGTAAACCACTATTCCAAAATCCCTTTGTCATTGGTTTGGTTACGTATACTTTTTTCCCGCGCCCGCTTCGCCAGACGCACCGCGCCCATAATCACTACGGCGAAAAGTACAAGTCCGCCTACCCCCCAGAGCCACTGCACCGTGCTCTTCAGAACAACCAGGAAGACAATCGCGAACAGAAATACGGTGGCTACCTCATTCCAGAGCCGTAGGTGTAATGATGAAAAGCGAAAACGACCAACTTTTAATTCATACAGAAGTTTGCGCGTGAACAGGTGGTACCCCACCAGCCCCGCCACAAAGCCCAGCTTAATCTGCATCCAGCCCTGGCTCAGCCATTCCGGCATCAAGTACAGCATGACCGTACCTGTGATCAGAGTCAGCCATAGGGCGGGTACCATGATGGCCCGGAAAAGTAGCCCTTCCATCTTGACAAATTGCCCAAACAGTATCCGTCGCTCCGCTTCGGGACGTTCATTGGCCTCAGTATGGTAGACGAACAGACGTGGCATGTAGAACAAGCCCGCGAACCAACTCACGATAAAAATGATGTGTAGGGATTTTACGTAGAGGTACATGGCTTTGGGGACTGTGAGTTTAAAAAACTTTCTTTTGAATCTATTGGTTATTTACTTGTCTACAAACTTACCACAAATAACACTGAAAGCGTTTTAAAGGCTGTCGGCGTTGAAATACAAAACAAAAATTATGAATAACGAAACCAACAGCGACCTCAGCGTTGCTACCTTCGGTACGGGCTGCTTCTGGTGTACCGAAGCTGTTTTTCAAACCATGCAGGGAGTCCATAAGGTCGTGTCGGGCTATTCGGGTGGGCAGCGTGAAAACCCTTCCTACGAGCAGGTATGCAGCGGGGCTACCGGCCATGCCGAGTGTGTCCAGATCACCTATGATCCTAATCAGGTGAGTTATGCCGAGCTACTGGAAGCTTTTTTTCGTAGCCATGACCCAACTACGCTCAACCGCCAGGGTAATGATGTAGGTACCCAATATCGGTCGGTCCTCTACTACCACAACGAGGGCCAGCACCAACTAGCCGAAGAAGCCGTGAAGGAACTGGATAAATCGGGTGCTTATTCGAATCCTATCGTCACGGAAATTTCGCCAGCAGAAACTTTCTACTCTGCCGAAGCTTACCACCAGAATTATTTTATCAACAACCCCGGTCAGGGGTACTGCGCGTTCGTCGTGGCTCCCAAGGTAGACAAGTTCAAAAAGGTATTTCGGGAAAAGCTCAAGCCGGAATTCGTTTAGGACCAAGGGAACGGTGAAAGGTCAATGGTTAAGGCCAAAGGTACCCCAACCGAATCCCTGCCGCTTATTCAATTCCCTTGAATCGTTCACCGTTCACCCCCTTTATTCATACCATTCAATCACTTCTTCGCTCGGCTTGCGGCGTAGGTCGGGTACCGTAGCGTCCGGGGCGGGGTACCCCACCGGGATCAACAGGAAAGGCTTTTCATTGGCCGGTCGGTTCAGCACTTTCGTCAGGAAATCCATCGGGCTGGGCGTGTGCGTGAGCGCGACCAGCCCGGCCTGGTGGATAGCGGTCAGTAGAAATCCGCAGGCAATCCCTACCGATTCGTTGACATAATAATTATTCTGCTTTTTACCATCTTCACCAAGCTCGTAAATCTGCCGGAATACGATGATCAGCCACGGGGCGGTTTCAAGAAAAGGCTTTTGCCAGTCGGTACCAAAAGGTACCAGGTCGCGCAGCCACTCCTCGCTCATGCGGCCATGGTAGCTACGGTATTCCTCTTCCTCGGCAGCTATCCGAATCTGCCGTTTGATGTCCTGGCTGCTTACCGCGCAAAAGGTCCAGGGCTGCTTGTGCGCGCCCGAAGGAGCCGTCGAGGCGGTCATCAGAATCTGCTCAATAGCCGCTTTGGGGACCGGATGACCCGAGAAAAACCGTAGCGAGCGGCGTTTTTGCATACACTCATAAAAATCGCGGCAGCTTCGGAGCATTTCGTCGGGGTGAGGTGGTGCAGCGGAGGAATAAGGGCTATGCGAATTCATTAAGGATTTTTAATGGATGAAGAGGATGAACATACACTAAAATCGGGAAACCCTTGCAATACTGCGGGGTTTTCGTATTTTTACTCGCTCATCAAGTACGATTCTATACGATTACTTACCGAATAATAATTATACCCCTCCGAACTTTTGAGGGATGAAAAGAAACGCATTAATTTGTATCAATATTTATAATTCACGTAAATCTATATGATCATGAAAAAACTAATCTCTTCTCTCTTCCTTGTAGTCCTGTTGGCAATTTCTTCGCAAAATGTAATGGCTCAGTCATACCAGAAGGGCGATAAGCTTCTGAATGTAGGTATTGGGCTCGGTACGTATGGTGGGGGAGGTCTGGGATTTGGCGGTTCTTTTGAATACGGCATTCACGAAGCTATTAGCGTTGGAGCAATCGCTGGCTATTCAGGTAGAAACTATCTTGGATCCAAGTGGTCTGTTCTCACCATAGGAGCACGTGGTTCTTACCATTTTAATGAGTTGCTTAATCTGGACAACGATCAAATCGATCTGTATGCAGGTTTGGGACTGGGCTACCGTAATTTCAGCTGGGATTATGCCGGATTTGGCGACTCCTATAATTACGGCAGCGGTATAGTATTCATAGGTCACATCGGGGGTAGATACTACCTCAAGCCCAACTTAGGTCTTTTTGCCGAGTTAGGCTCAGGCTTAGGAACCCTGCAGGCCGGAGTGGCTTTCAAGTTCTAGACAGAAGAATATAAAGTTGTTTCGTGAGCGCCGCTAAATTCATAGCGGCGTTTTTTTTGCTACATACCTTAAAATCATCCCCACTTGTCCAGCTGCTTTATCAACACATCCATATCTTTCGGATAGGGGGCTTCTACTCGTACCCCCTCGCCATCCATCAAGAAAAACGATAACGAATGCGCGTGCAGTGCCACACGCTGAATCAGGGGTTGTTCCTCAGTACCTTGTTTCAGGTTGAATTTTCGCTTGATGCCGGATAGAAAAATCGGCTCACCGCCGTACTGCGGATCCTGAACTATGGGTGCTTTCAGACACGAAAGGTGAATACGGATCTGGTGCATCCGGCCCGTGATGGGCATACACTCCACCAGCGTATAGCCTTTGTAGACTTTCAGCGTATTGAAAATCGTTTCAGCCAATTTGCCTTTTACCCGGTCTATGGCCACGGCCGTCCCGCTTTTGAGTTGTACGATGGGTAGGTACACCGACACGCTATCCAGATTGTGCATTCCATTGACCACCGCGTGGTAGCGCTTGGTAACTTCCCGGTGCTCAAACTGCATCGCCAGATGCCGGTAGGCTTCGCGATGCTTGGCGAACGCCAGCGCCCCCGAGGTTTCCTTGTCCAGCCGGTGGGCGGCCATCAAATCCGGGTTGTGTTCGCGGGCCAGGCGCAGCAGACTCCCGCCCCGGTCGGCAGTGCGTTCGTCGAGGGTAGCCAGGTTATGGGGTTTGTTGACGACCAGAAAGTCGTCGTTTTCAAATAGAATAATATCTTTAAAATCAATTTTCATGGTACTGGTTTTTGAGCAAAGGTCGGACTATTTTTTCTCGCAAAGACGCGGAGACGCAAAGAGTTTGTAACGAACAATCTTGGCACCCTAGCGATTTGGTGAGAAAAATAAACCCTTTTTGCGCTAATTTTGGCAAAAATACTGCGGAATATGAAACAATTGTCTGCGCACTTTCTTATCGTTTTTTTGCTTCCCCTTATGCTTTCGGCACAACCCATTCCGCTGGCGCAACGCCTGCACGACGCCCACAACACCTACAGCGAGGGTACCCTTACGCAACGCCGCTTCAAACACAAAGACGTACAGGCCCTGATTCAAGCCCGACGGGAAAATCCGCTGTTCGAAATTACGAAAGTAGGGGAGTCTTTTGAAGGCCGGGAAATCACGATGCTCAAGGTAGGTCACGGCCCTCATACTGCCTTGCTGTGGACGCAGATGCACGGTGACGAACCAACCGCCACGATGGCGATTTTTGACATCCTGAATTTTCTGGAAGCCAAAAACGATGAATTCGATGACCTGCGGAAATTACTTCTGGACAGTACCACGCTGTACATCGTTCCCATGCTGAACCCCGACGGGGCCGAGCGCTACCAGCGCCGCACCGTGCAGGGAATCGACATGAACCGAGACGCCCTGTACCTGCAAACGCCGGAAGGCCGCATCCTGAAAGAACTGCAACAAACGCTGAAACCTGAGTTTGGCTTCAACCTCCACGACCAAAGTCCGCGCTACTCGGCCGGGCGCAGCCCCAAAGTAGCCACGATTTCGTTTCTGGCTACGGCGTACGATTACGACCGGAATATTAATGCCGTGCGCGAGAAATCAATGAAAATGATCGTGCGCATGAACCGCCTGCTGCAGCTGTTCATTCCCGGTCAGGTAGCCCGCTACGCCGACGACCACGAGCCCCGCGCTTTTGGGGATAATATACAAAAATGGGGTACCACGCTGATCCTCATCGAATCAGGGGGGTACGTGGGCGATCCTGAGAAGCAGTACATCCGGCAGCTTAACTTTGTGGCGATCTTATCCGGACTAGCCGCCGCATCGGATGGCTCGCTGGCTGCTGAAAATCGGGATGATTACTACCAGATTCCCGAAAATGGACGGTATTTGTTTGACCTGCTGGTGCGCAATGCCACCGTGAGGCAGGGCGGCAAAAGTTATCAAACGGATCTGGGAATTAACCGCAATGAAGTCAACTACGCTAATGCCACCAAGTTCTTTACGTATAGTAAAGTAGAGGAATATGGCGACCTGTCGACCCATTACGGTTCCCAGGAAATCAATGCGGAGGGCTACGTGATGGAGCGGGGCAAGGTGTACCCGGCTCCTTTGAAAAATATCAGCGAGGCGGCCAAACTCAACCCAGTTGAACTTTGGAAGCAGGGCTACACCTATCTGACCGTTTTGACCGATGCTTCGGCCCGCCGCAACCTGGGCCTTTATTTTACGGTGCAGCCCTTTCATATTCTTCGCAGCGCGTCGGCTCCCGCCGCCGCACCCGACCTGGGCGATACAGCAACGTTTGTTCTGAAAAAAGATGGGAAAGTACACTATGTCGTCATCAACGGCTACGTGTATGATGTCAATGCACCCTTCAAAAAGATTGGCAACGGAATTGTGGAATAGGCCAAACTTTATTTTTTCATTTAACGGACTTACCTTCTGAAAGGTAGGGATGAATGGCTTTTCCCTTCCTTTTAGTTGGAATTATATTTTTTACATAAATAATTGAAAATCAGTTTATTAGATAATATACTCTTTAATAATTCAAGGATAATGTTGGGGTAATATTGGGGTAATATAGCCCGTGTACTTTTGCAGTGTAAACATCAGTACACTGACACCCAACATGAAAAAGCATTTCTTATCGACACTTCTCCTGACGCTGATCTCCGTCGTGGCGTTTGCCCAAAGCGGTAGCATTAAAGGAAATCTCCTCGACGCCAAAAATAAGGAAGCCATCATTGGCGGCAGCGTCGTCCTCAAAGGCACTACCCCTCCGGTGGGTACCTCTACCGACATTGAGGGCAACTTCGAAATTCGCAATGTCCCTACCGGCAAGCATACTGTCGTCATCACCTATATTTCCTATAAGGCCAAAGAGGTAGAGGTAACGGTATATCCTAACCAGGCTGTCCTCATTAACAGTACCCTGGAAGAGGACGTGGCCACGCTTTCTGAGGTTAAAATTGTAGGACAGCGTCAGACTTTCACCGACGTATCGGTCATTACCGAAATTCGTCAGGCTGAGCAGGTGGCCGTGGGAATCTCGGCTCAGCAAATCCAGAAATCACAAGACCGCGACGCGTCGCAGGTCATTCGCCGCGTACCGGGCGTATCTATTCAGGATGACCGCTTCGTGATTATTCGGGGACTCAATGAGCGGTATAACACCGTGATGCTCAACGACGCCATTACGCCTTCGACCGAGGTGGACGTAAAATCCTTTTCCTTTGATCTGATCCCCAGCAGCGCCATCGACCGGATGGTCATTTACAAATCGGGCGCTCCCGAGCTACCCGGGGAATTTTCGGGTGGTGTGATCAAGATTTATACCAAGACCATCCCCGACGAAAACGGCCTGTCGCTAAATATTTCCAGCAGCTACCGCACGGGTACTACCTTCCAGAAGGCGCTCAGCTACCAAGGCGCTCCCGGCGATGCCTTCGGTTTCGGGGCGGGTGATCGCAAGCTCCCTGGCTCGTTTCCAACTACCAACACGCTCCTTAACGAAAACCGTCCTTCGCAGAACAGCCTGAACGCGTTCCGGAATTTGCCCGAGTTTTTTAATGTAAAAAACAGCACGGTCAATCCCGACCTGCGCCTGTCGCTGGGCTACAACCGGAAGATGTACCTGGGCGACAAGACGTTCACTACCTTTAACAACCTGAGCTATACCAGCTCGCATCAGGTACTGAATACGGATCAATACCGCTACCTGGCGTTTGATCCGGCCAAGCAAACCTCGGCTACCTGGGTAAAGTACAATGATCAGATGAATGCCGAGAATGTACGGCTGGGCGTAATGTCCAACTGGGCCCTAATCCTGAATCCGAACCACAAGATCGAATTCCGTAATCTGTTCAATCAGCTGACGAACAAAGAAACGACCTTCCGCCAAGGCTATACGCAGGAGAATGGTCGCGATGTGCAGAACTACGCCTTCCGCTACGAAGCCAAAAGCATCTACACCGGTCAGTTGAGCGGTACGCACGATTTGTCAGATGCTACAACGGTGAAGTGGACGGGTGCCTTTGGCTATACCCACCGCGATGAGCCCGACTTCCGCCGCTTTGTTTCCAGCCGTAACATCGGTACGGACGATACCTTCACGGTAGAAGTAGTGCCCGGTAGCAACGCCAGTTTGGCCCGGGGTGCGCGTTTCTACTCCACGCTGAACGAATACACCTCTTCTTTCCGTAGCGACATCGAGCACCGCATTGCCCGCAACGGCTATGAGGATAACGACAAGATGACCATTAAGCTGCGAGCCGGTGCCTACGGCGAATACAAGGACCGCGCTTTCAAAGCCCGTTGGTTTAACCTGACCAATCCCGGTGGGGTACCTCAGGAAATCCTGAACCAGGGACCTGACCAACTGTTCGACGCCAACAACATTGGCAGCGATAAGCTTTATTACGCCGAGCGCACTAACTTCGACGATAAGTACATGGCCCAGAACACCCTACTGGCCGGGTACGTAGGGGCCTACATTCCTTTCTCACCCAAATTCAACGCGTCCCTGGGCTTCCGGGCCGAATACAACCGTCAGCAATTGCAAAGCCGTCTGCGTGGGTCGGGTACCCCCGTGCGGGTTGATAACCCCATCTTCCGTCCCCTTCCTTCCGTAAATCTGGCTTACAACCTAACGGACAAGTCGCTGTTTCGCCTGGCCTATGGCATCACGCTCAACCGCCCCGAGTTCCGCGAGTTGGCTCCGTTTACCTACTATGACTTTGCCTTTGACGTGTCGCGGGTAGGGAACCCCAACCTGAAGACACCGACGATCCAGAATGCTGACCTTCGCTATGAGTTCTATCCTTCGGATGGAGAAGTGATCTCAGTAGCGGGCTTCTACAAGCACTTCCGCAATCCCATCGAGGCGCGGGTCCGGTATGCCGGTTCGGGGGTAGCATTCTACGTAGATAACGCCGAACAAGCCTACGCCGTGGGAGCCGAAGTGGAAGCACGCAAATCGTTGAAGTCGCTGACCACCTCCGGCTTTGTGGATAACCTGACGCTCTTGTTGAATGCCTCTTTGATCAAAAGTAGCGTCCTGACTGGCTTCACCGGCCAGGAAAACAACCGTCAGTTGCAGGGGCAGTCGCCCTACCTGGTCAACACCGGCCTGTACTATGCCGATCCTAACAGTGGCTGGCAGGTGAATGTCCTCTACAACGTGGTGGGCAAGCGGATCTTCCTGGTAGGAGACAAAGAGATTCAACCCACAGTGTACGAAATGCCTCGCAATGTCATTGACTTCAATATCATCAAGTC
>JBBRDE010000108.1:0-17314 GCA_038204185.1 Cytophagales bacterium | reverse complement strand
TCCGCTGCCTCGGGAAAAGCTAACCCTTACCAGGGCAAGAATCTGGAAAAAATGGATGATTTCAAGACCAAGGAAAGCCTGACTAAAATCGTTGCCGATAGTTACGACTTCGCTATTGCCTCGCTCGATGGTCTCTCCGATGCCGACATGGATGCTTCCATCAAGCTTTTTGGCCGCGATATGTCACGCGGGGTAGCCTATGCCAAAGCCTTTGAGCACCAAACTCACCACCGCGGACAGGCCACAATCTATATCCGGATGAAGGGCGTCAAGCCACCCAATGAAAAGTTGTTCTGATTTTTCTGATTCTTTACAGGGCGAGCGGCAGAAATGTCGCTCGCCTTTTTTTTTGTAGCAGGCCCCCGGAATTAGTCTAAAAGCTGCCACCTTTTTTTACAAAATCATCCCTGACTGATTTTCTCGTAAAAAAATAGGAAGTCGTCTGAGTAGATATAACTATTCTGAAAAAAAAACATTTTTTATTGGAATAATCAAAAAAAGTTTCTTTTTTTGTTAAGTACAATTTGATTTACATAATCATCTTTATTCACACTTTTAAATTCCTCTCTGTATGCGTAAAATTTACATAGTGCTCCTCATGACTCTACTGGCTATGCCAGTGTCAGCCACTGTACGCTACGTCAACGCCAGCCGCCCCGATAACGCCGGCGACGGACTTACCTGGGCCACCGCCTACAAGGATTTGCAAACTGCTCTGACCGCTGCTGTGGATGGCGACCAGATTTGGGTAGCTCGGGGTACCTACAAGCCTACCACCAGCACCACCGACCGCTCCGCCTCTTTCGTCATGAAGGAAGGCGTGGCTATTTATGGCGGCTTCAGCAGTGGGCAGATGAACCTGAGTGATCGTAATAGTGATCCGGCCAGCAATGGTACAGTGCTGAGTGGAGAGATCAATAACGATAACAGCCCTAACGGAAACAGTCTGCATATAATCAGAAATTACAGAAATGGTCTTACTATAAGAGCTGTACTGAATGGCTTCACCGTGGCTCATGGGTATTCAGATAGGGAAGACATCGACAATGCCGGCGGAGCGGGTATCTACAACTCTTCATCCAGCCCTTTGATTACTAAATGCTTGATTACATCAAATTACTCGCTCGGTTGGGGAGCTGGAATGTTAAATGAAAACAGTAGTCCCCACATTATCGACTGCCGGTTTTCGGAGAATCAAACCAAATCCACAGATCCTGGTAGAGGAGGCGGATTAGCCTTCTACGGAGGTGGTCCCGTTATTAGGAACTCTGTATTTACATACAACTCAGCAACTTCTGGTGGAGCTATTTATATGGAGTCAACGAGAGCTGGAACGGAGATAAGCGGTTGCCAGTTTTCGAATAACAGGAGTTCGCAAGACGGAGCGGGAATAGAAAAAAATCTGGGTGAACTTCTGCTAAAAAACTGTTTGTTTGAGCGGAACGAAGTTGAATTCGGTCAGTATTCATCGGGAGGGGGAGCTCTGTTAAACGTTGGCAGTATACAGATTGAAGAGTGTAAGTTTTACAATAACAAAGCAAGTAGAGGCGGTGCGCTTACACTGATAGCAGTTCCTCCCAGCGCCGCGATTCGTATTGATAATTGTTTGTTTTATTCCAATAGTTCTCAAATAAGCGGAGGGGCGGTTTTTACTACCGGAAGTCCCTTATTTCAAAATTGCTTGTTTCAAACAAATAGCTCATCCTACGGGGGAGCTGTACACAACAATGGAGGCGCCTCCCACAACGATAGAAGTATTCCAAAATTTGTAAACTGCTCTTTTAACAGAAACACGGCCAATCTTAGCATAGATAATAGCACGAGAGGGGGAGGATTACTATTTAGTGATGGAGTCGGAGATCCACAATTTATTAACTGCGTGCTATGGGATAATGGAGGCGCTAACACCTTCGACTATGGTGCGGTATTGGGCGTTATTGCTACTGTTACCTATACCGTATTGGATGCTTCTGTGGTCGGGTACTCTAGTGGATTTGAAGGAGTTACATACGTGAAAGTCGATGAGTCGCCTTTTGCAGCAGGATCCGGAATGCGATTACGGCATGGTTCACCTGCCATCGATGCGGGCCTAAACTCCGCTAATACTATCATTACCGATCTGGAAGGTAACCAACGTGTAATCAATGGTACCATCGACATGGGAGCTTACGAATTTATTGATCCCGCAAGCTTTGCAATTACAGGTGTAAGTGGCGTAAACTGCCGGGAACTATCCGAAACGGCCCGACAATTAACCTTCATCCCCGCCTACACGGGTACAGATGGTTCGCCGATCACCTTTTCGGTGTATGGTGAGATGGTAGAAACCACGGCCCCCGGCCCGTACAGCCTACGGCTTTATAAGGACAATCCCATCATTACCCTGATGGCCAAACAGGGTAACGGGGGTCAATTCAGCTACCGATACGATTGGCTGGCTGTTTGTGGAACCCCGCCCCCTCCTCCACCAACGGGTGCCTTTGCTATTACGGGTGTTAATGGTGTCAATTGCCAAACCCTCTCGCCCACCGCGCGGCAACTGACCTTTACGCCTACCTACCAGGGCTCCGATGGTTCGCCCATTACCTTTTCGGTCTATGGCGAAATGGTAGAAACCCAATCCCCCGGCCCGTACAGCCTGCGGCTCTATGTCGACAACCCGAGCATTACCCTCGTCGCCAGGCAGAATGATGGTAACCCGGTTGGTTTTCAATACAATTGGCTGAACGTTTGTAATGCGGCTGCGGTACGGCTGGCTGCCGAGGAAGAATCCAGTTCAGAACTACAATTAAAAGTGTTAGGCAATCCTGTCAACGATGGCTTGGTGAAACTGGAAGTGCGAGGCGCACAGGGCCAGCCGCTAGCTTTACAGTTGATGGATATGAATGGTCGCTTGATTATCGAGCGCCATGTAGAGCAAGCCGGGTCGGTTGAAAGCCATTCGCTGGAAATTGGCCATCAAGTGGAGGGCCTGCTGTTGTTGCGGGTCAATACGCCCGGCCTGAACCGTACCGTCAAGATCCTACACGTGCGGTAAAAGAATGTCTAATGCACGAAAAAAAATGAAGGCAAAAAAGAAAGAGGGCTAAACGACCCTCTTTCTTTTCTAACCAGCCACTGACAAAACCACGCACAGGCCGTAGCCTGCCCACGGCAGCTATTAATCTAAAAACACTCTTCTTTAACCACAATTTGGCTATTGGCAATAGCGTCATTTACCTGCACGGTGCACGACAACGTGTGCATTCCGTCAATAGCCACCAGGCAGGTTCCGCAGCTACCCATGCCTGAGCATAGCCCGAATCCCGACACCGGCAACTGGTCCGAAATCAGACTCATCAGGGAATGGTATTGTCTGCTTCTAGTCTGAATGCGATATTCTGCTTCCCGGTAGATCAGAGTGAATAAGATCGTATTTTTTTCAAAATTTGACACGACTCGCGCGGGGAGTTGATTATTGTAAAGAAAGAATTGAACCTCGGTAATTTTTGAATAAAGACAATCTACTGCTTACCCCAGCCATTGATCGAACCACGCAAAGGCATCGGCCTGCATGGCCACATCGAACTTGTGCTCTCCATCGTAGAATTTGGTTTGGTACGCATCGCCCGCTCCGGCGATCTGGTACACTTCGCGGAGAATTTCGTCGCTTTTCTTCATTTCGGGGAGGGTGTAAAGTTGATCCTGGTTATTGTTTAATACCAGGGTAGGCAAAGGTACCCTTAGGCCCAGAATCTCAGGAAATTCGAGGTAGTTGGGCAACAGCGGGGTATAGATCATCCAGGTATGGGTATAGGCTTTGTGTAGTAGGAAATCATTCCAGGTAGACATAAATCCCACTGGCACCGCGCACTTGATGCGTTCGTCCAAACCACCCAGGTATACGGTTCGTAAACCCCCGCCCGATAGACCCATACAGCCCAGGCGTGCGCTATCTACCTCGGGCCTTCCACTCAGAATCGTCAGTGCCATTTGATCCTCCGCCAGCGTGACGCCCGGCCAGGTAGTCCCCGCGCAGAATAGCGATTTGGACATAACGTGCTCGTGATCGGAAGCCCAGGCATTGTAAGCGTCGATTTCCTCAGCAGTCTTGATGGCAGCATCCTGCTGGTTGGAGTCTTTTAGGGTACCCCAGGTAATACCTGCCATATCTTCATAATGGACTCTACGGCTGCCGAATGTAAAGGTGTCAGCTACCAGCACCACGTACCCGCGCTTGGCTATCTCGTTAGCCCAGGCCTTTCCCTCGTAGTATTCTGTCTGGTGCGCCTGCATAAGTGGGTGCTGCGTACCGGAAGTGCGGGTGATTTTGTCTCGTCCAAAGTACTTGTTTCCCCCGTGGTCGTGCAGGCCCAGAATAGCCGGAAGTTTTTTATTTACTCCCTGGGGCTTCAATAGGATCGCCTTAGTAGGGCGACCGTATGGGAGCTGCCACGATAATTCCTCGATGTCAAGGCCGTCGTAGGTGTACTTTTTTTCCAACACTACTTTTGGTACGGTACCTATACCCGGGCTGGCTATAAGCTCCCGCGCTTTGGCAGTTGCTTCTTTCCGCCAGGTTGCCAGTTTTTTGCCTTTGTTAGCCCGCAACGATAATAGAGGCGGCTCGGCCCGCAGTCCGGCAGCCCATGAGCCGTATTGTCCAATAATACTTGGGGAGTTGTCAGGGAATAGCATGTCGGAGGTTTTTGGGGATGCAGGAATAAACACATCAGAAGGGAAAAGGGAGCTGCCAAAAGGTACGGCGGCAACAAGTCCGACGGAGGTTTTTACAAAGTCGCGGCGCGTGGTCGAATTGGTCTCCTTTTTCATAGAAGTCTTTCTATTAAAAGGCACTTCAATGAAAATCTATTGGTGGGGAAGGGAATTATTCTAAAAACAGAAAAGCCCCGGATTGGTCTGTAGCTTGTACTCGTAGCGAAAAATGGACGGTAGCAGTCGAACCGGCTGCCTGAGGTTATGACCTCACGAGCACTTATGAATGATGGGAGAATAAAAAAGGCCTCAGAAAAATCTAAGGCCTTTCACTTGTAGCGGGAGCTGAACGGGATCGCCCGCCCGGTCAAACCACCGACCTTTAAATCATTACCTCACGAGCAATTATGCTCACGAGCAATTATGTATAATTTGAAAATAAAAAAGGCCTCAGAAAAATCTGAGGCCTTTTACTTGTAGCGGGAGCTGGACTCGAACCAGCGACCTTTGGGTTATGAGCCCAACGAGCTACCAACTGCTCCATCCCGCGCCATTGAATTGGAATGCAAATATAGCGGTCTGTTTAGGAAAAACTAGTATCTTTGTCAAAAATAATTTTAGAAATTGTAATTCTGGTACGTCAAAGTACCTGATCACCTATGTCAGAGACAACTCCTGAAAACACGCCGCCCGCGTTCCGGGCTGGCTTCGTGAGCATTATTGGTCGGCCCAATGTAGGCAAGTCTACGCTCATGAATGTATTGGTGGGCGAAAAGCTCTCCATCATCACCTCCAAAGCACAAACTACCCGCCATCGGATTATGGGAATTCTGAACGGCACCCATGAGGGGGCACCGTTCCAGCTTATCTACTCCGATACGCCCGGCGTGGTAACGCCCGCCTATAAGCTGCACGATTCGATGATGACGTTCGTAAAAGGCTCCCTGGAAGATGCCGATGTGGTGCTGTTCGTTACCGAAATTGGCGAAAAAGCAGCTGATCATGAGGTACTTCCCCTGCTTAAGCGCACGGATTCACCCGTGGTGCTCGTGCTGAACAAAATCGATCTGTCGGACCAGGCTACCGTAGATGCTAAGATGGAGGAGTGGCAGCAGGCTTTGGAACCCGCCGCGATTATTCCTATTTCGGCCTTGCACAGTGCCAATGTAGAGACTCTTTTTCACACGGTAGTGACCCGTTTGCCGGAGCACCCACCCTATTTTACCGAAGACGAACTTACCGACAAGCCCGAGCGTTTCTTTGCTTCGGAAATCATTCGCGAGAAGATTTTCCTCAATTACCGCCAGGAAATTCCGTACAGCAGTGAAGTTGTCGTGACGGAATTTAAGGAAAAAGAAGACATCATCGTAATTCGGACCGAGATTATGGTCGAACGGAAAAGCCAAAAGGGAATTCTGATCGGCGACAAAGGCTCTATGATGAAGAAAGTCGGGATTCAGGCACGTCAGGATCTGGAAAAGTTTTTCGGTAAGAAAGTCTTCCTGGAAACATTTGTAAAAGTAGAGCCCAACTGGCGCAGCAAAGATGACAAATTGCGGCAATTTGGATATAACGAGAAATAATGCCAAATGAGTGATGGGGCAGCCAGCGCTGTGAGTGAATTAGAGAATGTTGCTTTTACCTGCTTCTCGATTATTTACACATTCATTCATTTACTTCCTTCAAAATTAAATTTATGGCCAATATAGTATCAATAGTAGGACGCCCCAATGTGGGCAAATCTACACTTTTCAACCGCCTGATCGAAGAACGGAAGGCGATCATGGACAATCAAAGCGGCGTAACCCGCGACCGTCATTACGGCTACGCCGAATGGAACGGTCTACATTTCACCGTCATTGATACGGGGGGATACGTAGTGGGTTCTGACGATATATTCGAAGGAGCTATCCGAAATCAAGTGCAGCTAGCCATCGAAGAGTCGACGGTGGTGCTTTTCATGGTGGATTGCATGAGCGGGTTGACCGGACTCGACAAGGAGTTTGCCGATGTGCTGCGGAAATATAAAAAACCGGTATTTTTGGTAGCCAACAAGGCCGAATCGATTGAACGATTCCAGTCGTCCGGTGAGTTTTACGAGCTTGGAATGGGGGATACCATTTACCCTATTTCATCCCAAACGGGCTATGGCACGGGCGATTTGCTGGATGAGGTAGTAAAGCACTTTGAAACCCCAGGTGTTGAAAATCCTGAGGAGGGTATTCCGCGCATCGCGATTGTCGGCAGGCCCAACGTGGGGAAATCTTCTTTCCTGAATGTATTGACGGGCACCGAACGTAGCATCGTTACCAACATCGCCGGTACCACCCGCGATGCTATCCATACACCCTACAAGGCCTTTGGACGTGAATATATTCTGATCGACACGGCCGGGATGCGGCGCAAAGCCAAAGTCAAGGAAGATATCGAATTCTATTCCACCATACGCTCCGTTAAGGCGATGGAGGAATCGGACGTCTGCGTTGTGATGCTCGACGCCGAAAATGGGCTGGAAGGGCAGGACATGACGCTGATCGGCCAGGCTGATAAAGCCAAGAAGGGCATCGTGATTATGGTTAATAAGTGGGATTTGGTTGAAAAGGATTCCAAAACCGCCGATCAGTTGAAAAAGGCCATGCTGGAACGCCTGGCTCCGATGAACTATATGCCGATTATCTTCGCTTCGGTACTCGATAAGCAGCGTATTTTCCAGGTAATGGAAAAGGCGATGGAGGTGTATGAAAACAAGAGTCGCAAGATTACGACGTCAAAGCTCAACGACGTGATGCAGGAGGAGATCAAGAAGTACCCCCCACCCGCGCAACGGGGCCGGCACATTAATATCAAGTACATGATTCAGTTGCCGACGCCTTCACCAACGTTCGTCTTTTTCTGCAACTACCCCAAGCTGGTTAAAGAGCCCTACATGCGCTACCTGGAAAACCGGATGCGCGAGCACTTTGATTTTACCGGCGTACCCATCACGTTGTTTTTCCGGGAAAAATGATCCATGCCTGGCCTGGCATCTCCCATGCAATCCTACGAACACTCCCGCCCCTACTACTGGACGGGAGTGTTATTGGTTTTGGTAGCCGCGTTTTGTTTTGCGTGTAAGGGTATTTTGATAAAAATAGCCTACCGAAGTTATCCGATTGATGCCATCGCCCTGCTTACGCTCCGTATGGTTATGGCGCTACCTTTTTATATAGCCATTGGCTGGCGACTTTCCAAAACGACAGAGGCAACAAATCTTACCATTCGTGAGTGGTTTTATCTCATGGCGGTTGGGACTGCCGGGTACTACGTGGCTAGCTATCTCAACTTCCTGGGGCTGGTTTATATTACAGCCAGCCTGGAGCGGGTACTCCTTTTTATTTACCCAACCTTCGTTTTGTTGCTTGGCACCGTTGTGTTTGGCCGCCGCATAAAACCAAGGCAATATGGTGCTTTGGGCCTTACCTACGTGGGAATTCTGCTAGCTTTTGCTCCAAACATAAATTCTGGTGAGCAGCAGAATTTGCTGTGGGGCTCTTTTCTGGTTATGGTCAGCGGGATTGTATATGCCGTCTACCTGGTTGGAAGCGATCGTTTCATCGCCCGGATAGGTTCGCAGAAATTCACCTGCTACGCTATGATAGCGGCTACTCTGCCTACCACTCTGCATGGGATTATTCAACATGGGGTAGGCCCGTTTTTCAATTATCCTGCTCCGGTTTATGCAATCAGTGTCGTGATGGCAGTTTTTGTGACCGTCGTACCGACGTTTATGATTGCGGAGGGCATCCGCCGCATCGGCTCGGGCAATGCTTCCATCGTGGCTAGTATCGGGCCTATTTTCACGATTGTGCTTGCGAGCACTTTCCTGGATGAGCGTATTAGTTGGCTGCAGGCAACGGGGACACTGCTGGTTTTGGCCGGTGTGGTTTGGATAGGCTGGAAGGGGAGGCAGTGAGCCGCCGCCGGGTCTTGCGGCGTGTGTTTATCCGATACTCAAAGTAGTTCTGAAGTACCTGCAGGTCGGCTTCGGCCCAATCCAGATCAGGGAGTTCGTCGGGTAACAGCCAAAGGATTTGCTCGTGTTCGGTCAGCACAATTTCGTCGGTAGCAAGCTGGCATACGAACGGAACCAGCTGAATGACACGCCACCCATCGTCACGATCTGTAACGGGCAAACGGTCTCCAATCTTAATATCTACACTCAGTTCCTCGCGAATTTCCCGCACTAATGCTTCTTCTTCACTTTCACCGGCTTCGAGTTTTCCACCCGGAAACTCCCACTTCATCGGCAGGGAGCCACCCGCACTGCGTTGAGCCGCAAGTACCCGCCCGCCACGCTCAATGATGGCGCAGGGTACCTTAACCAGTGGTTTTTCTACTTTCTCCGACACAGACACGATCCTTTTCTAATGTTTGTGCTGCAAAAGTACTATATGTAGGTGTCAGGATAAAGTTAAGTTTTGTAGAAATGGGAAAACTGTGGATGGTCAAGGGTTCAGGAACCGTAAATTTTGAAACTATCTAATCGAAACGCGTTAACCTTTTGCCGAAAAATATCAACTAAAACAGCTCACCGGTTCGGTGACGGGGCAAGATACCCAGATGCACGAAGGCTTTTTCCGTGGCTTCACGACCACGGGCGGTTCGCTTAAGGTACCCTTCCTGTATCAGGAAAGGTTCATAGACTTCCTCGATTGTTTCCGCCTCTTCACTACAAGCAGTAGCTATGGTGGATAAGCCCACGGGGCCGCCTTTGAATTTTTCGATAATGGTCATCAAAATACGGTTATCCATCTCATCGAGGCCATTTTGATCCACGTCCAGAGCCTTTAAGGCCATCTCGGCGATGGGTACAGTGATATGCCCCCGTCCCTTTACCTGCGCAAAGTCACGGGTTCGACGCAACAGATTGTTAGCGATTCGGGGGGTACCCCGGCTCCGGCGGGCTATCTCATAAGCGGCTTCCTCATCGATTGGCGATCCCAGCAGATCAGCCGAACGCAGCACAATAGTAGTTAGCAACTTGGCATCGTAATACTCCAGTCGAGCATTGATACCGAAACGTGCTCGCAGGGGTGACGTGAGCAAGCCCGCCCGGGTCGTAGCACCCACCAGCGTAAAGGGATTGAGGCCGATTTGGACGGAGCGAGCGTTCGGACCGCTATCGAGCATAATGTCAATCTTATAATCCTCCATGGCCGAGTACAGGTACTCCTCCACAATGGGGTTCAGCCGGTGGATTTCGTCAATAAACAGCACGTCGTGGGGCTGTAGGTTGGTAAGCAACCCGGCCAGGTCACTGGGCTTGTCCATCACGGGGCCGGAGGTTATTTTAATGTTAGCCCCTAGCTCATTGGCCACGATATGCGACAACGTGGTTTTGCCCAGGCCCGGTGGACCGTGCAATAGTACGTGGTCCAGTGCGTCGCCACGTTGCCGGGCCGCCTTCACAAAAATCTTCAGGTTTTCCAGAATCTTTTCCTGGCCCGTAAAATCATCGAATGACAGGGGCCGTAAGGCCCGTTCTATTTCTTTCTCGGTTGAGGACATCGTCTCGCCCTCACCGCTTATATAATCCTTGCGCATCGTTTCTTTCAGACATTCTTAAAAATCAAAAATACGTTTTTTTAGTCGAAAAGCAGTACGCGGCACCGACACCACGCAAGGGACGACTTGCCATAACAACAACAGCCGGACTTTTAATAGCCCGGCTGTTTTTTACACGCATTCTACCTGGGTCGGATGACTCAGAATTTCATGTTGTCTTCTGCCCGGTCGATGCCTGATTTTGCGGCATCCGCAGCATTGTCTACCCCATCGTTGTAACGGCTTCGGGCCTCCTGCCTGTACCGATCGAATTTGTGTTCAGCCTTACTGGCCAAATCATCCGCGCTCGCAATACCTACCTGGGATTTAACATCCTCAATAAGGTCACCCACCTGGGTTTTAGTTTCATCCCACTGGTCCTTCATGCCATTCACCCTATCAGACAATTGTTCCCGGGTTTCTTTACCCGAGCGCGGGGCGGTCAGGTAGCCGATGGCTATACCAGCCGCTAGTCCTCTCAGAAAATTTTTCATGATTTTTTTATTAATTTGAAAAGTGATTTTACTTACTAAGCCACTTATAGCCTATTAAAATATTGCCAGCGCAAATATTTACCATAAAAACCTGTTTTTCAAACCACTGAACACAGCCTGACCAATAGGCATAGTCAGGAATCGTCAGTGCAGTGGGGCATAATTACCTCAGCTTTCTACCACTTTCCACGGTTAAAAAGCCTTTCTGCCTTCATGTTCCCAACTTTACACCTTTTAGCAACTCCCCGATCACCCGATCTGGCGTGATCCCCTCGGCTTCGGCCCTGAAATTGAGTGCGATGCGGTGGCGGAGGATGGGGTAGGCTAGCGTACGTATGTCGTCAGGAACGACGGAAAAACGGGCGTTTAACACGGCGTTAGCCTTGGCGCAGAGCACAAGGGCCTGCCCTGCGCGCGGCCCCGCACCCCAGTCGCACCACTGCCGCACGAAGTCGGATGGGCTTTCCGCCGGACGCGTGGCGCGAACAAGGCGATTAATGGAGTTGATCAACTCGTCGCTGATGTGCACCTGGCGGGTGAGGAGCTGCAAATCCAGAATGTCTTGATCGGTTAGAATCGTGTTTAGTGAGGGTTTTGCGGTACCTGTTGTACTTTTCAGCACGTCCAGCTCTTCCTTTTCCGAGGGATAGTCCAGCTTGACGTACAACAGAAAGCGATCCAACTGCGCCTCGGGCAGGGGGTAGGTACCTGCCTGTTCGATGGGATTCTGCGTGGCGATGATCAGGAACGGGCGTGGCAGGGTGTAGTCGGTACCCGCGTAGGTCACTTTGCCTTCCTGCATCGCTTCCAGCAGCGCGGCCTGCGTTTTGGGCGGGGTACGGTTGATTTCGTCGGCCAGTACGACATGGGCGAACAGCGGGCCTTTGTTGAATTTGAAGAACTTCTTTCCTGTTTCATGATCTTCCTCCAATATTTCGGTACCTACGATATCGCCGGGCATAAGATCGGGCGTGAATTGCACGCGCTTGAAACTCATGTCGAGCGTCCGCGCCAGCGTACTTACCATGAGGGTTTTGGCAAGTCCGGGTACCCCTTCCAGCAGACAATGGCCGCCCGCCAGCAGGGTAATCAGAATTTCATTGACTGCTTCCTGCTGTCCAATGATGACCTTACCGATTTCCTGCCGCAACATCGGAATTTTGGCGACAAGGTGTTTGAAGTGAGTTAAATCCTGGTTCGTAGCAGTATCCAATTTTGAATGAATGACCGGGTCGCCGGTGCGATGAATGACAGGTGCGACTGTCTGGTGATAGAATTATTGCGAATTAGTAGTGTTGAGTCATTAGGCCAACAGCCTGCGGTGGTAGTTGACCTGCCCGAGATGATACGACAGATGCATCGCGAGATGCACCAGGAGGTACTGGGTCGAAATCGTTTTATCGAAACGCTGCACCGGACATTCGGCCTGCAGCTGCTCGGCGGTTAGTTGCCCAAGCGTGGTATCGACGATTTGGACAGTTTCTGTAATCTGCGCCAGGAGCTCCTGTCGAGAAACGTTTTTTGCCGAAAATTCAAGATCCCGGTTTCTGACATAGCCTGTCGCTCCAAAGTCAGCGCCGATAAACGTATTCAGGTTACCCACCAGATGCAGGCAGAGATTTCCGGCCGAATTGGCAATGTTTTCCTCTACACACCAGATTTTTTCTTCATGCTGGTACTGTTCGATCTCTGATCTCAATTTGGCAAGATCCCGACTGTATAATACCCTCAAATCGTCAATTAGCATGGTCACTTTGTAAATTATAAGTTGAATTCAAGCTGTCAGTGCATACATAATAATATTAACGCCAAACTTGGTGTTGTCCTCGGCCAGGAAACGCTTATTCCGAAAATCGTAATCCCACTCACAGCCGTAATCTTTGTTGCTGTACAATACGCCGATACGCCCTTTGATCATAACGGCTTTGAGGTAGTCATGCACCAGGTCGTCGCCCCAGCCGTTGAGCTCGAAGGAAGTCGTGGGCGGCCCTTCCTTAAACTTGAAAAAGTTGGAATAAATCGCATGGTCATTGGGGATTTTCTGCAAAGCTTTTGGCCCAAAGGTACGGGCCATCTCTTGCTCGAATGACTTGGCAAAGAGCCCGTCGATGTCGTGGTTGCAATCGTCCACGAACACAAAGCCCCCATTGTTTACGTATAGCTTAAAAGACTCCCGCTCTACCGCTGAAAACTCCACCAGTTTGTGCCCGCTTAGATAGCAAAATGGGCTTTTGAATATTTCCGAACTTCCCAGCTTGACAATTTTTTCCTGTTCATTAACGGGCAAGGTCGTGTACTGCACTATGGAATGTAGCAGATTGGACGGCATCCGCTGATCGGTGTCCCAATTACCGGAGTTATATTGTAAGCGTGTAAAAAAGAAAGGTTTCATGTAGAGCTGATGGCCGTTGGTAAACAGTAGTTGTAGCAATAAGGTCGTAATGGACCTATTCCTACAACCACTATTCGCTCAATCCAACAGTTAAATTTAAACGGCGTCGGATAAACTGGTAAACGTAAATTCCCGAATCTTCATCGGTGGGATCAGGTAGTTTCGATCCGACTCGGTGCTGACGGTGCGCTCAGGTTTGCCAAGGGCTTCCAGATTGTTAAGCATGATGATCGGGCTTTCATTAAAACGGAAGTTCTTGACGGGATATTTGATCTTGCCATCCTCGATGAAGAACGTCCCGTCGCGGGTCAGGCCCGTGAGCAGCAGCGTTTGCGGGTCTACGGTTCGGATGTACCACAGCTTCGTAACCAGAATGCCCCGCTTGGTGCTTTTGATCATATCTTCCAGCGACGAGGTACCCCCTGCCATAATCAGGTTGTTAGGAAACGGGGTAGCTTTCACGCCTTTATTCTGCGCCCAGTACCGCGAATATGCCATATTTTTCATCACGCCTTTCTCAATCCAGCTAACCTTTTCCTGCGCGCGCCCATCGCCCGACCAGGGTGAGGCGGGTAGCTCGGGATTGGCCGGATCGGAGTAGATCGTCACGCGCTCATCCACGATTTTCTCGCCCAGCTTGGTCTTACCGCCTGGCTTGCTCAGGAAGCTACGGCCTTCGTCGGCCGAACGGGCATCGAGGCTGAAGAAGATATTCTCCAGAAGGACCGAAGCGGCGGTGGGTTCCAGAATGACTGTGTACTTGCCGGGTTCCAGCGCCCGTGCCTCCACCGAACCCAGGCATTTCTGCACGGCAATCTGGGTGGCGGTCTGCGTGTTCAGTTTGTCAAAATCGCTGTACCCGCGAATGACGTAGCCTGAGCCTTTACCGTCTTCGGTGCGTACCGTCAGCGAAAAGTTGACGTTGGTGCTGGGGTAGTAGGCAAAAAGACCTTTGGAATTCATCATGGCTGTGTAGCCACGTGCATCTTCCAGAAAGCCCGCCCCGACCAGTTTTTTGTCGCGCGTTTGTTTCAGACTCACGGCTACGGCTTCTGCCCGCTTATCGGGATTTACGTTAGCTGTAGACTCAAAAAAGCCCTTGGATTTACTGTACGTCTGCGGACCCAAAACACCCACGTGCTCAGGATTTTCGGGGGCTAGCCGCGCCAGTTCCTCCGAGCGACGGACCACTTTTTCCAGCGAGGCATCATCGAATTCATCGATGGTAGCGGTACCTACTTTCTTGCCAAAAGAAGACTGTACCGCCAGATTCTGATTGATCAAGCCGCCGCTCGTCGATACTTCGTTGCGGGCGTAACGGATGTTACCGCGCTGTTCGCCCAGAATATTCGCCTCACATTCGTCGGCTTTGGAGAATGCAAGTACTTTTTGCAGAATGGCCTTGGCCTCTGCTTCGGTTAGTATTATAGGCATTTTTTTAGTTGAAAATGGAAAGTTGAAAATTGAAAGTGACTCATAATCGGGACAAAGGCAGAGTTTTTAAAGTTGCAAAAAACCGTTAGCGTTAAACTATACACTTTCAATTTTCAACTTTCAACCGCGCGGGCGGCCCCGTCTCCACTAAGCTAAATTTTCCTCGCTGTATTGATTACGTTTACCCCATTGAAGCGGGTGGTTGAGCTGCCATGCGATACAGCACTTACCTGCTCGGGCTGTCCTTTGCCGTCGAAGAATGATCCACCCAGGCGGTAGTCACGCTCGTCGCAGACCTTCACGCACGAATTCCAGAATTCCTGCGTGTTTGATTGGTAGGAAACGTCTTTCAGCATCCCGGCGATTTTGCCATCTTTAATTTCGTAATAAAGCTGCCCGCCAAACTGGAAGTTGTACCGCTGCTGGTCAATGGAAAACGAACCGTCGCCGATGATGTAAACGCCCTTCTCCACGTCTTTGATCATGTCCTCGACGGATAAGGGTGTCTTGCCGGGGGCTAACGACACATTGGCCATGCGCTGGAACTGTACCGAACTCCAGCCATCGGCGTAGCAGCAGCCTTGTGATTCATTTTCGCCGATAATATGTACCTGGTCGCGAATAGCCTGGTAGTTAACCAGGGTACCATCCTTTACCAAATCCCAGCGTTTGGTTTTCACACCCTCGTCGTCCCAGCCGACCGCGCCCAACGAACCGGGCTGTACTTTATCGGCAAAGAGCGTGACTTCCGGACTGCCGTACTTAAAATCACCTGCTTTCCATTTATCGAGGGTAGCAAAGGAGGTTCCGGCAAAATTGGCCTCGTACCCCAGCACCCGGTCCAGTTCCAATGGGTGCCCTACCGACTCGTGAATCGTCAGCCACAGGTGCGAAGGATCGAGCACTAGATCGTACTTCCCGGCTTCGACCGATTTGGCCGTTAGTTTCTCCTTAGCCTGTTTGGCGGCGGCAGTCACGTCCTCCAGCATATCGTACCCCTTGTTGTAGCGGGTCGTGATGCCTTTCACACTGTCCGTCGGGTTGGCTTGCAGGTACTCGTAGCCCATGCCCATCGGCGCACTCAGCGACTGCCGGGTCTCGAACTTACCGCTCTTGGGATCAATGGCCGTGACATTAAAAATAGGCCACAACCGGTGAATGTCCTGATCGATGTAGGAGCCGTCGGTGGAGGCGAAGTACTTCTGCTCGTTGACCTGAAAAAGCACAGAATTGACGTAGTTGGCGCCGTTTTTCATGGCTGCATCATTAACCGTCAACAATAAATCCACTTTTTCTTTAATGGGTACCTCGAAGGCATTTTTGGTAATAGGGGCCTTCCAGCTTACTTCTCCGAATCCCTTCTGCGGCGCCAGTTGCACGGGCTCTTTCATCAGCCTGGCGTTGGCCTTGGCAATAGCCACGGCTTCTTCGGCGGCTTTGGCGGTCTGGGCTTCACTTTTGGCGTCTACCACGGCAGCAAAGCCCCAGCAACCGTCGGCAATTACCCGCACCCCTACGCCATACGACTCGGTATTGGTCAGGTTCTGTACTTTGTCTTCACGGGTAACAACAAACTGGTTGAGGTACCTGCCGATGCGAATGTCGGCGTAGGTAGCGCCTTTGGATTTGGCAGCGTTGAGTGCGGCGTCCGCCAGGCGTTTCTTGATCGTCACATCCATGGCGTTGTCGAGCAACGCCTCGGGACTCACCGCCCGGCCCAGTACCGGAATCGTCGGCAGCATCAGGGCGCCCGCGCTCATTCCGGTCAATTGCATAAAGTCTCTTCGATTCATGGCTTCTGAAATTTGAGGGATATAGTAAAAAAGTTAGTGCTTGTTTGGAGTAATAACCTATGAGTACAAGACAGGAATTTATAGAAAATCAAGCTTCGAACCAGCGTTTGCTGGAAATACGGCCAGAATTGTAGATAAATGGTTAGATAGGGCAAAATGTAGCACATATTGCCTCATCGCCCTCTTACCCCAGTTTTTAATTCAGGCTGTCCGCAGCCTGGTTGCATCACTTTATATCAGCAATAAAATCTAAAAAGTAAAGGGTGAAAGCACGATCTTAGAACCATTCTCTCACCCGTTCACTATCAAAATTCCCCTACACCGCATCTGACAAACTCGAAAAAGTAAAGTCCCGAATCTTCAATGGGGGAACCAGATTGCCACCAATGCGCTGGGGTACCCCCATCGCTTCGAGGTTGTTGAGCATGATGACCGGGCTTTCGTTGAAGCGGAAATTCTTGACGGGGTACTTGATGACGCCGTTTTCGATGTAGAAGGTACCATCGCGGGTGAGGCCGGTGTACAGCAGCGTTTGTGGGTCCACGGCCCGGATGTACCAGAACCGCGTGACCAGGATACCCTTTTCGGTGTTTTTAATCATCTCGGCCAGCGATTGGGTCCCCCCCGCCATGATGAATCCCGAGGGTGGGGGTACCCCGGCAACGCCTTTGGTCTGTGACCAGTAGCGCGAGTAGTACATATTTTTCACTACCCCCTTTTCAATCCAGGAGACCTTGCCTTGTGGACGACCGTCGCTACCGCCGCCACCAAAGCGTCCACCACCGCCGCCCCCGAAGGGGGAACTGGGAATTTCAATGTTCATGGGGTCGGAGTAGATATTGACGCGCTCATCGAATAGCTTTTCGCCCAGGCGGGTTTCGCCCCCCTTTTTGCTCAGAAACGAGCGGCCTTCATCGGCGTTG
>JBBRDE010000107.1:0-17335 GCA_038204185.1 Cytophagales bacterium | reverse complement strand
TACGATTTTGATGGCGGTGTCGCCGGGTTGTACTACTTTCCCGTTTATAGTGGCTTTGGTGTTGGCAAGCCATACGGTTTTAAAGGTACCATCAAATCGGCTGTCTTTACTCAGGTCAAAGAGATTGAGGGTGTAATTAGTAGGCATGAACCGCTGGAAAGGCCGCCCATTAGCCACATCGCGGGTCATGGCGGGGTTGAGCGTATAATCAAACTGAAAATAAAGGTGTCCCTGATTCCCCGCACCGTTGGTCAGGGGGTTGTCGGTGTACTGCACCGACCAGATTACCTCGGTATTGAGCTCTTTGGTGATATCCCATAGATCGCCGTAATTTTTTACCAGCGAAAATTTGGTACTGTTGATCACGGCGGCGGCCATTTTTTCGGCCTCCGTCCAGTTGCCCAGGGTAAGCTGAACCCGGGCCAGTAGCCCCTCTGCCGCGTGCTTGGTAGCTTGTCCGTAGGCCTGTGCTTTGGCGGGTAGGTTGGCTATGGCAAATTGCAGATCCGGGATAATACCCTGCTGGTACACGGTGGCCACCGGTGTACGCTTGGCTTGGGTTTCTACGCCCTGTGTTTCTTCGAGCGTAAAGTGAATATCGCCATACTGCTGTACCAGATGGAAATAGTAAAGTGCTCGAAGAAAGCGCGCTTCACCGATGATGCGACTCCGTTGAGCCTCGTTGAGGCCGGTTACTTTGGGAGCTCTGCCGATTACGGCATTGGCCTGATTGATGCCCACGTAAAAATTATCCCAGATGGTTTTGACGTAGGCGCTCGACCCCAGGAAATTGGGAGAGTAGTTATTGTAGTCCGGGTTATTGGTAGCTCCCCCGAAACCATTGGTGTACATGTCGGTGCCGGTCACCGTGAGAAAGAAGGCAGGTTCCTGACCGTAAAAACTCCGTAAGGGGGTATACGTGGCTTTCAGGCCATCCTCAACGCCCTTCGGTGTAGCGTAGTAGCTTTCGGCCGTGGCCAGGCCCACGGGGTTTTCTTCCAGAATAGCGTTGCAGGAAACTAGTGTACCAGCGAGGGTTACCAGGGTAAGTATTTTATATATCTTTTTCATGTTTCTAAGAATTTCAAAATTTAAGGTTCATACCAAAAACATAGGTGGCGGAAGTCATCGGAGAGCTGCCCCCCACGATACCGTTGGCCGTTTCGGGGTCTACCAGCTTGTAGGGCGAGAAGATCAGGGCATTGTCGGCCGTGGCGTACAGGCGTAGGCTGCTTATACGAGCCTTTGACGTGATAGCCTTCGGAAGGGTGTACCCGAGGGTTATGTTCCGGATCTTCACAAAAGAACCATCAAAGAACCGGACGGCTTCCGAGTACAGGGGAGCCGCTGCTGAATTAGGCCGGGGAATTTTATTGACCGCGTTGGTCGGAGTCCAGTAATCAAAATTGATGGCGTTGTAGCGGCCCTGCCAGCTGTTTCCGCCCAGGTTATGAAAATCACTCCGAATGTATTGTCCCTGCCGGGCATACACCAGGAACGAGAAATCGATTCCCTTGTAGCTTAGTCGGTTGGTTAGTCCACCGCTCCACTTGGGCACTGTAGAGCCGAGTACGGTTCGATCATCGGAGTTGATTGTGCCATCGGGCTGGTTGGTCAAATTGCCTTTGGCATCTCTGCCATTTACATCGGCAATCCTGACATCTCCGGGCTTTTGCTTCACTTTGGCAGCCTCATCGGCTTCGCTGGTTTGCCAGATTCCCTGCTGTTGGAAATTGTAAAATACGCTGATGGGCTGGCCGATGAACCATTGATTTCCTACATCATCTTTTCCATTAAAAAGGTCAACGATTTTTTCTTTATTGCTAAATATATTCAGATTCGCATCCCATTTCAACCCGCCGTCTGACCGAAGGATATTCCCATTCAGCGAAAGCTCCCAGCCCTGATTGCTGGTGGCGCCGATGTTCTGCAAAATGGATTCATAACCTGAGGTGATTGGGATCAGCCGGTTCAATAGCAGATCGGTCGTATTAGTCTTGTATACTTCCAGCGAACCCGTCAGGCGATCATTCAGCAGGCCAAAATCCATACCGATGTTGAGAGTACTCGATATCTCCCAGCGCAGATCGGGGTTCGGGATTACGTTCAGCGCGTAGCCGTAGGCTGGATCGTTCCCAAAGGCATACACTGAGCGTTCCAGTCCGCCCAGCGTCTGATAAGGGGATATGGATGTATTACCCACGGCCCCGTAGCCTACCCGAAGTTTCAGGAAGGAGATCGCTTTGGCGTTGGCCATAAAGGCCTCGTCAGAAATCACCCAACCCGCCGAAACGGATGGAAAAAAGGCCCACTTATTTTTTTGGGAGAGGCGGGAGGAGCCGTCGGCGCGTCCCGTCAGGGTGAGCAGGTAGCGGTCTTTAAAGCTGTAATTGATCCGACCCATGTACGACAAAAGGCCCCATTTGGTGAGCGAGCTATTGATGCCGGTGACGGTTTCCGCACTACCCAGATTGTAAAATAAGGACGACTCAACCGGGATGTTCCGGGCGGAAGCCCCGGACGACTCGAAGCGGTTGGTTTGGGTACTGAAAAGACCGACTACATTCAGGGAGTGTTTCCCAAACTTGCGGTTGAATGACAGGATATTTTCCAGTGTATAGGCGAAGTTCTGCTGATTGGTGACTTCGGCCGTGTTGGCGCTTCCGGCCAGGGTACCATTGTATTCACCCTGGCGGGAGTTGCTAAAATCCGGCCCAAAATTCAACCTATAGGTAAAGCCCTCCATAAACTTATACTCACCAAAGATGTTGGCAAACACCCGGAACTTACGGCGTTCGTTGGTGAACTGGCCGGGCTGGTATTGCAGAAGCGGGCTGGTAAGCAATCCTTCGCGGGGGTTAGGGTAGGCAATAAAATTTCCATCGGCGTCGTAAGGCTGCACCAGCGGAGAGAACTGCAACGCATTGTTATAGGGGCCATTCGACATGGTGTTCTGTAAATCAGTGGCTACCGTGGAACTTACTCCCACGCGTAGCCGATCGGTGAGCTTAGTTTCGATATTGGCCCGGAACGAGTAGCGCTGGTAGTCGCTAAACTGCATGATACCCTTTTCGTCGTAAATAGCTCCCGACAGATAGTAGGTGGTATTCTGGTTGCCGCCGCTGGCCGAAATCTGGTGCTGTTGCTGCTGACCGTCCCGAAGGATCAAATCCAGCCAGCTGGTTTCCAACCCCTTTTTGAGGTTGTCAACTTCAAGGGTACTGAAAAAAGTATTGTCTTTGCTGGCATCATTGGCATCGATACCCCGCGAAACTCGTGAATAGCGCGCAAATTGCTCTCCATCCATCAGGTTCAGGTTTTTCTGAGCTTTCTTGATGCCGTAGTAGCCGTCGTAGCTGATAACTGCCTTCCCCTCTTTACCTTTCTTGGTGGTGATCAGGATAACCCCGTTGGCTCCCCGTGAACCATAGATAGCTACGGCACTGGCATCTTTGAGTACCTCCATCGACTCGATATCGTTGGGGTTGAAGTCGTTGATACTTACATCCGTGGGGATACCGTCAATGACATAAAGCGGGTTGTTGCTAGCATTGATGGAGCGGTTTCCCCGAATCCGGATGACGGGCGCCGAGCCCGGATTACCATTACTACGAACAATATCCACCCCGGCCAGTCGTCCCTGGGCATTCTGGAGAAAGTTGGAGGAGGGCGTCTCGGCAATATCCCGGCTGGAAATACTGGAAATGGCCCCCGTCAGGTCCCGCTTTTTCTGGGTACCGTAGCCTACCACAATCACCTCATTCAGCGCTTTGGTGTCTGTGCTGAGGCTGATGTTGATCTGGCTACGGTTGTTGATGGGAATTTCCTGCGATACATAGCCTACAAAGGAGAAAACCAAAATAGCTTTTCCCTCGGGAGCCAATACGGAATAGGTACCATCCTGGGTGGTGGTAGTGCCGCGTTGGGTACCTTTAACCACTACACTCACACCGGGTAAGCCCCCTCCGCTTTCGTCGGTAACTTTTCCGGTCACGGTAAGGTCAAGGGGACTATTGACCCGAACTGAAAGGGCAGGGACTTCACTGGAGGTAGCCCAAGTCAATCCACAGAACAGTAAAGCCATCACAATTTGTAACACGAATAACCGCCCAATTCGCAAGGGTAATCGTTTGGGAGTAAGAGATATTTTCATAGTTTTAGTGGGTTTAGATTCTACTTTTTACACGACTGTGTCCATGAGCGATTCCCCTTTTTTCTTAAAAAAAGAAAATTTCCTGAATGACCTTTAGAAGTAAAATGCGTTATTCATAAATTCTACTGATGCCAACTTTCTATTCTGCCTCCCCTTTGAGACTTGATATGGTAACCCGTATGCCAACACCCCCGGATTGCCTCCCCAGTCACTCCTTATACTTAGTAGAAACTATAAAAGATTCATAAAAATGGAGTAATTTTCTCCCCCCATTCCTAACAAGCCAACCCCATGACCAACCCCCTCCTCCCTCTCCGCCGATTTTCTGATTCAGTTCTTACTTTTCCAAAATTGATTTTGCTCGGTGTCCTCTTCCTTTTTACAACAGTGTCCTTCGCCCAGGGTACCCGGCTCTTGCAACAACCTACCCTCAGCACCACGCACATTGCGTTCGTGTATGGCGGCGATCTCTGGGTGTCGGAACTGAGCGGCCAGCGGGTCGTGCGGCTCACAAGTACTCCCGCCGTGGAGCGTGATCCGCATTTTTCGCCGGATGGCAAGCATATCGCCTTTACCTCCAACCGCTCGGGAGGCAATGCCGTGTACACCGTACCGGTAGAGGGCGGGACCCCTACCCGACTCACCTGGCACCCCAGCGCATCGAGTGCCCGAGGCTGGACACCAGATGGGAAAAAAGTACTCTACGCCTCCACGCGTGAAACCGCACCTACCTCCTACGAACGCCTGTGGACCGTACCGGTGGCCGGTGGCCCCTCTACCCTGCTTACCGCCCAATGGGGTACCGATGGCTCAATTTCGCCCGATGGTAACAGCGTCGCGCTCGACCGTGTAGACCGCTGGGACTCGGAATGGCGCGCCTATCGGGGTGGACAGAACACGCCTTTGGTGGTGCTGAACCTGAAAGATCTGTCCGAAACGTTGATTCCCAATGAATCCACTACCGACATACAACCCCTGTGGATCGGCGAAACTGTTTATTTTTTATCAGACCGAGACTGGACTACCAATGTGTGGTCTTTCACCCCTGGTGCGGGAGCGTTGAAACAGATTACGACCTTCAAAGGAGCTGATATTAAATGGCTGGGAGGCAACAATACCCAATTGGCTATCGAGCGAGAGGGGTACCTGCATTTGCTCAATCCCGCCAGCGGCACCGCTACTCAGCTGTCCATTGATCTGAAAGGTGACTTTCCCTGGGCCGAAACCAAATGGGAGGACGTGAGTAAAGTAGCACGCTCGGCTTCGCTGTCGCCCAGTGGCAAGCGGGCCATCATGGAAGCCCGCGGGGAGGTTTTTACGGTGCCCATCGAAAACGGCGACGCCCGCAACATCACCCAAAGCGCCGACGCGGCCGATCGCGCCCCCATGTGGTCGCCTACGGGCAACGAAATCGCCTGGTTTTCGGATCAGGGCAAGAAAGGCTATAATCTCTTGATTGCCGGGCAGGATGGCCTGAGCAAGCCCCGCTCCATTGCCATAGGAGAATCCAAAATGGCCTGGGAACCCGCCTGGTCACCCGACGGTAAGTACATGGCCTTTACCGACGATAAGGTTCGGGTCAGGATCGTGGATATAAAAGCAGGTACTGTCCAGACTGCCGACGTAGGGGGTACCAACATCGAGCGCGGTAGCCTGGGACTTACCTGGTCGCCCGATTCCAAATGGCTAGCCTACGCCAAAAGTGGTCTGAACAATTTCCGGCGCATTTATCTTTGGTCACAGGCTGATAAAAGTACCAAACCCATCACCGACGCTTTCGCGGATGCTTTTTCGCCTACCTGGGATTTTGACAAGAAACACCTCTACTTCCTGGCCAGTACCGAGGTGGCGCTAGGCTCCGGCTGGGCCAACACCAGTGCTATGACTTCCGACCCCGAATACGCCGCCTACGTGGTGAATTTGCGGAAAGAAGATCCGTCTCCGTTTGTACCCAAAAGCGACGAGGAAGCTGCCAAAGAGGAGAAAAAAGCAGAAGCTGATTCGACAAAAACCGATGATACTAAGAAAGGTAAAAAAGCCAAAGGTACCGACTCCAAAGCAGTAGCAGCTAAGGACACGACCAAACTCGAAACGGTACGGATCGACTTTGAGGGCATTGAGCGCCGTACCATGGCCCTACCGATACCCGTTCGAAACTACCCGCAGTTGATCAACGGCCCCGCCGGGGTAGTGTTTGTGGCCGAACAAAAGGCGAAAACTCCTGGACTTACCCTGCAGAAATTCACCTTGAAGGAAGCCGAAACGAAGGAGTAAGTGAGCGGTGCCAGCCAAATTTCGGTATCGGCCGATGGCAAGAAAATGCTGGCACGCCTGGGAAGTACCTGGAAGGTGCTGGATACCGAAAAACCCTCCGGTGCCGACGGGAAAACATTGAAGGTTGACCTGCAAATGAAGCTGGATCGTCTGAAAGAGTGGGAGCAGATGTTTGAAGAAGCCTGGCGCTACGAGCGGGATTATTTCTACGACCCCAAGATGCACGGCCGCAACTGGCAGGAAGTCCACGACCGCTACGCGCCGCTGGTACCCTACATCCGCCACCGCGCCGACCTCACCACCATCCTGGATCAGGTGAACGGGGAGCTATCGGTAGGGCATAGCTTTGTATTTGGCGGCGACTTCCCCGAGGTCGAAAAACCCTCCGTGGGGCTGCTGGGAGCTGACCTGATCGTAGATAAAAACCGCTGGAAGATCAAGAAAATATACACCACCGAAAGCTGGAACCCCGAATTGTCCAGTCCGCTGGACCGCCCCGGCATCAAGGCCCAGGAAGGCTACTACCTGGTGGGCATCAACGGCAAGGAAATGTCGGCTACCGACGACCCTTACCGCTTACTGGATGGTACCCTGGACCGGCAAACGGTGCTTCACCTCAGTAAAACGCCCGACTTTGAGGGGGCCTGGAAGGAAATCGTCAAACCCATCGGCAGCGAAAACGCCCTGCGGCAGCGAGCTTGGGTGGAAGACAACCGCCGTACGGTGGACAAGCTTTCCAACGGCCGCCTGGCCTACGTGTGGGTACCCAACACGGGTGGCCCTGGGTTTGTGTCGTTCAATCGCTACTACTTTGCCCAACAGGACAAGGAAGGCGCGGTGATCGATGAGCGCTTCAACGGCGGCGGACTGCTAGATGATTACATGGTAGACCTGATGACCCGTACCCTACGAGCCGCCGTCACCAATGAAGCACCCAACGGCGCCGCGTTGCGCCTCCCGGCGGGCATTCTGGGCCCCAAGGTACTGCTCATCAACGAAATGGCGGGCTCGGGCGGCGATTTCTTCCCCTGGGTGTTCCGGCAGCAGCAGGCCGGGCCACTCATCGGTGCCCGTACCTGGGGCGGTTTAGTGAAGTCATCGGTACACTATGCGCTGGTAGACGGTGGCGCCCTTACCTCCCCGGACAACGCGGTTTTTGATCCCATCAACAAAAAATGGATCGCCGAAAACGAGGGCGTCGCTCCTGATATCGCCGTACGGCAGGATGCCAAGTCATTGGCTAACGGCACCGATCCCCAACTCGAACGAGCGGTGAAGGAAGCTTTATTGTTGGTTGATAAAAACAAAGCCATCGAGGTGGTACCTCCGGCTTATTCGAGTCCGGCATTGAAGAAGCAGTAACCATTGCAGCTGCTATTTACGCTGCAAACTGTCTATTTTTGCTTACTAAACCGCGCCGGTGGTTTCCGATGTAAGGTACCCTGCTCGTAGGCATAGGTCAGCTTGATGAGGGTAGGCTCAGAAAACATACGCCCCAGAAACTGCAAGCCCGCCGGTAGGTTTTCGTAGGTATAGCCCATCGGAATGGTGAAGGCGGGCATACCCGTGGAAGGCGCAACGATTTGGCTGTTGTCTCCCTTGTAGCCGGCATCATCCCCAATTTTGGCGGGCGGATGGTTCCAGCTGGGGTAGATGATGGCATCTACCCGGTAGGTATCCATCGCTTCCACAATGGCATTTCGAAAGGCAATCCGTCCGGTATCGTGGTAGGCATCCGAACAAGTAGTGGCGCCCTCTTTGATAGAGGATTGGCTTTTCAGGTGGGTTTGGAGGTTAGTTTCAATATAGGGAGAAAAATTACCCGAAGCCACAATTTCTTCCAGATTCTTTACGGGTACCTTAGGGCCTAATGAAGACAGATACTCGTTCACATCGTGCTGGAAAACGGAACAACTTAGTCCCTTTCGCAAAGTATCAAAGTCAGCTACCTCAAACGGATCCACTACCACAGCGCCTAGTCGTTTCAGGTCAGCGATGGCTTGTTCAAAAAGGGCTTTCACCTGCGGATCGGGATCTTTATCGCTGAGAAGTCGGAGTACACCGATGCGGGCTCCTTTCAGGCCGTTTTTGTCCAAATTAGGCAAATAGCTGTCGGGGATTTTTCCTTGACTGTGAATAGTCAACGAATCAGCGGGGTCATAGCCTGCCAGGACATCCAGGAGCCGGGTGGCGTCCTCCACTGTGCGGCACATGGGGCCACCTACGTCGTTACGAAGAAAAAGCGGCGCGATCCCCGCCCTACTGATCAGCCCCATAGTGGTGCGGAAGCCCACGAGGGCATTGTGCGACGAAGGCCCCCGGATGGAGTTTCCTGTATCAGTGCCCAACCCTACCGCGCCCAGATTCGCCGCAACTGCCGCCGCCGTCCCTCCACTCGATCCGGCTGGTACGTGATCCAGATTGTAGGGGTTGTGAGTTTCGCCCGCGATGGAGCTGATGGTTACCCGGGGACTAAAGGCCCACTCGGCCATATTGGATTTAGCCAGTACAATGGCTCCCGCTTCTTTCAACACCCGCACCTGGTAGGCATCCGTCAAGGGCTCGAAGCCTTTCATCGCCAGCGAACCGGCGGTCGTTTGCAGCCCCTTGGTGTTGTAGTTGTCCTTCACAATGACGGGCACGCAGTGCAGTTTCCGAAGCTTTCCCGTCTTGCGGTACTCTTCATCCAACTCACGTGCCCTTTTCAACGCCTCGGGGTTGATGAGGATGATCGCGTTCAGGCCCGTGGGCTGGTCGTAGGTCTCGATGCGCTGCAGGTAGGTACTTACCAGTTGTTCGCAGGTGCAGGTTTTTTGTTGGATGGCCTGGTGAATGGCTGCGACGGTCGTCTCTTCTAGGTCGAAAGCAGTAGGTAGCTGTTTGGGTTGTCGGGTACAGCCACTGGCCATGAACCAAAGAAGTAACAGTCCGAAAAATGCGGAGACTGAATGGGTATGCCTAGACATTGTATTTAGATATTGAAAAATAAAATTTACCACCCAATCCCGTAATCCTCCCCGTGGTTGCTCGACCCACCCCACATACTACCATGTTCCCAGTCGAAGTAGATGGCATTGATGGGTCCGCTGGTACAATCGTCAAATTCCAGGCTATACCCCATCTTTTGTAGCTCGTCGCGCACGGCTGGCGGGGTACTGGCGTGCAGCAAAATCTGGCCGGGTTTAGGCTGGCGGTCTTCGGTTTTGGTCCCCCCCAGCGACAGCCACAGCTGGTTGGAATTGAAGTTGGCGGCTTCGGCGGCCTGCTGAGCCGTCATGCCAAACTCGTTGATGTTCAGAAAGTATTGCAACAGATTCTGATCCTGCGTATCGCCGCCCTGTACCGCAAAACTCAGGTAGGGCCTGCTGTCTTTCAAAGCCAGGGAAGGTGTGAGCGTCACGCGCGGACGCTTGCCGGGCGCTACGACATTGAAGGGATTGAGGGAAGGTTCCAGCACAAAGCTTTGCATCCGCTGGCTCATGCCTACGCCCGTGTTGCCCGCAATGCAGGCGGGTATCCAACCCCCACTGGGCGTGATAGATACCACCCAACCTTCTTTATCCGCGGCTTCTACGGATGTAGTACCCAGCCACAAATTTTCCATGTATTCGTTGAGGGAAGAACTGTTGCGGGTATCGTGGGTAGGGGCAAAATTGCGCTTCGTGGTATCCAGTTCATAGCCCCGGCCTTTCAGGAGTTCCAGGTAGGGATTCTTTTTACCTTCAAAGGGGTAGGGATCTCCGGGGCCAATCATCGCGTCATTTTTCTCGTACTGGATCATGGAGGCACGTTGTTTCGCGTAGCCTTTGCTCAACAATCCATCCATCGGCTCGGCGGGAGCTGCGTAGGAATCGCCGTAATAAAAATCCCGGTCGGCGAAAGCCAGGCTCATGGCCTGATACACCGTATGGATGTACTTCGGGCTGTTGTAGCCCATTTTTTTCAGGTCAAAATTTTCCAGAATATTCAGTGCTTGTAGTAGTACCGGCCCTTGCGTCCACTGCTGCATCTTATATACATCAATTCCCTTGTAGTTCACTTTCAGGGGTTCTTCTTCCAGCGGTTTCCATTTGGCCAAATCCTCCATCGTAAACAATCCCCCCTGCTCGCGGCTGCCACGCACGATCTCCTGCGCAATGTCGCCCTTGTAGAACCGATCGTACGCGGCCATGATGGCGTCCTTCCGGCTTTTACCTTTCTTTAGAGCCGTTTTCTCGGCATCCACCAGTTTGGTGAGCGTTTGCAGGAGGTCTTTCTGAACAAAAATCTCCCCTGCGGCAGGGGCTTCCCGCTCCTGGCCTAAGTGGGGCAAAAACACTTTTTTACTGTACGGCCACGCCTTGATTTCATCCTTACCCCGTTCCATGCTGTTGGCTGTTTGAGCATCAATGGGGTATCCTGCCGCCAGTTCCATGGCCGGAGCCAGTACCTGTTGCAAGCTGAGGGTACCGTAGTTGGCCAGCATGAGCATGATTCCCCCGGGTGTGCCGGGCGTGGTAGCGGCCAACGGCCCGTACGGTGGCGGGAAGTTGTACCCTTTGCTCTTAAAAAATTCCGGGGTAGCGCCGGTAGGGGCCACACCCATGGCGTTAATGGCGATCACCTTTTTGGTTTTGGGATTGTAGATCAAGGCCTGGGTTTCACCGCCCCAGCTCAGCACATCCCACATGGTGCAGGTAGCCGCCAGCATGGCGCAGGCGGCATCCACGGCGTTGCCGCCTTTCTGGAAGGTCATGGCTCCGGCGGTTGCGGCCAGGGGCTTGCCTGTAATAGCCATCCAGTGCTTGCCGTGCAGGGGGGGCTTCTGGGTCTGCTGGGCCGAGGTCGAAAGCAAAAGGCCAGCGAACAGGAGAGTAAAGAGGTATTTCATAGCGAGTTGATCAAGTGTTTGGTAGGTGACTGTGCAGTAAACGAATCCTTCCTTCGAAAGTTTAAACCTAGGCTTTCCCTACTCACGTCCAGTACGGAAACTTCTTTTTTGTAAAAATGGACTTCGGAATCATGGCGTGTACGCCCAGGGTCCGGTCGACTACCTGGCTCACCTCGAAGTCTACCCCCGTGCTGGCGATGGAGAGCGCCTGATTGAAGGTAAAGCCCAGCTCTTCGCTGATGAATTTCACGGCTTCCATCAGGGCATTTTTCATGGCCAGCCGGAGGTCGGGGTCAAGTCCGATGGCAATGAAGTGCGTGGGGGTTTCGGCGCGAACCTGTTTGATGGTTTTGCCTTTATGCACAATGAATTTTCCTACCAGGGAGAGCGAAGCCTCAATGGCCGTACCGCTTACCTCGCCGTTGCCCTGGGCGGTATGGCAATCACCCACGGTAAAAAGCCCTCCGGGTACCGATACCGGCAGGTAGAGAGTGGTACCTTTGACGAGATGTTTTATGTCCAGATTCCCCCCGAAAAAATCAGGAGGAATGGAGCTTACCCGGCCTTTTTCGGGAGGTGGCGACAGGGCCATCACGCCCATGAAGGGGCGGAGGGGTATATCGACACCTTGCACCGTGGAGGCGGTACTTTTCTTTTTATCGTAGCGGTAAATGAACGTTTCGCTCTCTTTCACCTCGTCGGGAATCCCGCCCCCGCCTACCCGCACGGCGTTGATGCCGTAGGTACTTCGGATGGGCAAATCCATAATCCGGACTTCCAGCATATCGCCGGGCTCAGCCCCTTCGATGTAGATAGGTCCCGTGAGCATGTGGCCCCGAATGCCCGAAGGTTCCAGGGGTACCTTTTGCAGGGCGTCAATAATTTCCTGAGCGTGCGCATCCAGAGGTAGGTTCTGGGATTTGAAAAAGCCGAGCGGGTCTTTCTGGTCAATCCCGACGGTGCTGATCGTGTCGATGGCAGCCACGTCACCATTCTTGATGCGTGCCACCGGGGGTACATCCGCTCCAAAGTACCCCCATACGAGATTTTCGGGAACCGCCCGGATCACGTGGTCGGGCTTGATGGGTGCTGCATGGCTATGGGTCGGTGGCTGTTCCTTTTCTTTTTGCGGGAACCCGGAAGCTGCCGCCAGGCTACTCACCGAGAGTGCGGCCAAGCCCCCTTTGGCCGTTTTTTTGAGAAATCCCCGTCGGGAATTGTTTCTTTCCTCTTCTTGGTTGAATTCATTCATCATATTAGTCAGGTTAAGTAGGTGGTTGTTTCTGGCAGCAAATATTCCTCCGGGTAGCAACCCCATTTTGCTTATCAAGATAGGCACTTTCCTTTTCTGATAAAACGCCAAATTATTGCCTAAGCAATTGTTCTGCTTTTTGTACCAGAAAATACCGGAATCGTTGAAATTACTACATCTTAAAAGTAGTTGTCACTCGTGCCGATGGTCTGTGAATTGTTTACTTCATTTTCCTAACAGTCATTTTTCTTGTTTAACATTGACCACATTAGAATAAACAAACAGAGAAACCCTAACCGCTTAAAACTTTAATCAATAAGCCTATCGTACGAAACAAAAAAAATTTTTGTTTATCATTTTTTTAAGAACATTATACAAAATAGATTAGTTATTGGTTTTGTACATGTCGTACACACAACTCAATAAAAACCAACTAACCATCTTTAAGTTATGAGACGAGTAAGTAAATGGGCGCGCGCAGCCATGCTGGTAGGTATGGCTATGGTAGTGGCAGGATTTATGGGAGCCTGCACAGACAAGGACAAGGACGAAACACCTGCTCCACAGACCATCACGGACATCGTGCTGGCCAATAACGATTTTTCGATTCTACGGGCGGCCGTTCAACGTGCCGGATTGGCCGATGCACTACGGGGAGGTACCCTGACGGTTTTTGCTCCCAACAATGCCGCCTTTCAGGCATCGGGCTTTGCTGACGCTGCTGCCGTGACGGCTTTGCCAGTAGCTACGATCAAATCGGTGTTACAATATCATGTACTGGGAAGCACAGTTACTGCCTCGCAAATTGCAGTAGGAACCAACGCAGCGGTACCCACGCTGGAAGGAATTAATGTATATGTTTCCAAGCCTACCGCTTCGTCGGGCGTTTCCGTAAACAACGCGCGCGTAACAACGGCTGATGTGCAAGCTGCCAATGGCGTCATTCACATCATCGACCGGGTTATGATGCCACCCAGCCAGAATCTTCTGCAGATAGCCCAGGGAAATCCCGCCTTTACGTATCTGGTAGCGGCGGCTACCCGTGCCGCAACGAGCAACCCTGCCATTGTAGCAGCTCTAACTTCAACTACTGATGCGTATACCGTGTTTGCTCCCACTAATGATGCGTTTATTGCCGCAGGATTCCCCACAATCGCTTCCATTCAGGCGGCAAGCCCAGCTGCCTTGGCCCCAATAATTCTGAATCATGTAATATCGGGCCGGGCCTTCAGTCCGATTTTGACCACAGGAAACGTAGCGGCTGCATCCGGCGGACAACTTGCCCTGAATGTGAGTAACGGTGTGACGGTTACTGGTAAAGGAAACACCCAGGCCTCCAAGGTAGTAACCGCTGATATTCTGGCTACCAACGGCGTAGTACACGTAATTGACCGAGTATTACTTCCATAAACACCCCTATTTTCAGGTAACAATTCGGGAGCAGTCGTGTCAACATGGACACAGCTGCTCCCGAATTGTTTTATATGCCTTTCCTGGATTTAAAGAAACCCACCCTCTTTTGATCCCACTTTGGGAATATTGGCACTTTTTTAGCTACTTTTAACTCGTAGGCTCCTTGCCGACTCCTCCGGTAGATGATTTTCTAACAAATAGCCAATCAAAAACAGTTTGCATTATTTTTGATTCAAATACAGTAGTGTACGAAAGAATTGATTTGCGGTCAAAAGCAGCGGCATCGGCCGTCCCACCCAGCGGGCCGGGCGGCCGGTGCCGTCACACCTCAGTAGTAGATTGGCAAATATGTGCATTTTAGCCCCAGCGGGGCGGCACTTTTAGTCAAAGGTTTCGCCCCGCTGGGGCTAGATTTTACCTTCGTTTAGCTATTTCTACTAAAGTATCACCCCTCCGGGGCTGAAAGTAAATTCTTTCGTACAGTACTAATTCAAATAGGTACATTAAATAACTGACTATCATTGTATTATTTAAATCCAGTTTCTAAAATCTAAAATCCAGCATCTACTTAACTCTTCCTTTTTGCATGAAACGTAGCTTTTTAGTGGTCTTGAGCTCTCTGACTTTTTTCTTCCTGCTGGGCCTTATGGCCTGTGGACCGGAAAAAGAAAAATCCGATAAAGACCTACCCCGCATTGCCATCGCCGGGCTGGGCATTGAGTCCAGTACTTTTTCCCCGGCCCTTACCCACGAGGAAGCCTTTCACGCCAAAACCGGCGAGGCGGTCTTCACCTCCTACCCGTTTTTAGAATCGGCCTCCGCGCCCCTGCGGCAACGGGCTACCTGGGTACCTACCCTGATCGGCAAAGCACTCCCCGGCGGCACTGTCACGCGCGAAGCCTACGAGTCGCTGGTGAAGCAGACGCTGGACGCACTGGTGAAGAATGCGCCCTACGATGGCCTGTTTTTTGACATTCACGGGGCCATGAGCGTGGTGGGTCTGGAAGATCCGGAAGGCGATTTTATCGTCCGAATCCGGAAAGCGCTCGGCAACGATGTGCTGATATCGACCTCCATGGACCTTCACGGCAATGTATCGAGGCGGCTCGCCCAAAACACCGACCTGATCACCTGCTACCGCATGGCACCCCACGAAGATGCCATGGAATCCAAGCAGCGGGCCGTAGACAACCTACTCGCCCGGCTGGAAAGTGGCAAGGGAAAACCCGCCTACAAAGCCTGGATTCCGGTGCCGATTCTGCTGCCGGGCGAAAAAACGAGTACCCGCATCGAACCCGCCAAGAGTATTTATGCCGCCGTGGCCCCCGCTACCAAGAAGCCGGGCATTATCGATGCGGCGATCTGGGTAGGGTATGCCTGGGCCGACGAACCCCGCAACCACGCCGTGGTGATGGTAACGGGGGACGATAAAAATGCCGTAACCAGCACCGCCGAGCAGCTGGCCCAAAGCTTCTGGAAAGCCCGCGCCGATTTTGAGTTTGTAGCCCCTACGGGTACCTTGAAAGAAAGCCTGGATAAAGCCGTGGTGAGTCAGAAGCATCCTTTCTTTATCAGTGACTCCGGCGACAACCCCACGGCGGGCGGCGCGGGCGATGTCACTTGGACGCTGAAAGAAATTCTGGCGCGTCCGGAGTTCAAGACTGATAAAGGCCCCTCCCTGATCTACGCCTCCATTCCCGGTCCCGAGCTGGTGGAGAAGGTGATTGCGGCCGGAGTCGGCGGCAAGGTAGATGGCTACGCGGGCGCAGCCGTGGATGCCCGCTACGCCCCGCCGGTGCATTTGGTGGGTACCGTGGAAGCCATCGAACGCGGCGACATCAACGCTGAGGTTGAAGTAGTGGTAAAGGTAGGGAGCGTCCACGTGATCGTGACCCAAAAACGCAAGCCCTACCATTTGGAAAAAGATTTTACCAACCTCGGCCTCAATCCCCGGGAGACTGATATTGTGGTGGTCAAAATAGGGTACCTGGTACCCGAACTTTACGACATGCGCGCCGACTGGCTGCTGGCCCTGACGCCCGGCGGCGTGGATCAGGACCTGGAACGGCTGGGTTACAAGCACATCAAGCGCCCCATGTTTCCGCTGGATAAAGACTTGAAGGACCCGGATCTTTCGGCGCAGTTGGTGCCTTCATCGGGTGCGTTGTAAATCACCTACTAGCACTACTTCCTAACTGACTATCCCAGGTTTCCCATGTTAGGGCATGAGGGTACCTTACAGGGTATGTCGTAAAATACATCATTTCCCGGAGAGTCATTTTTTCCAGAAAGGGATATGGCCCAATGTAGCTATCGAGCTCTTGCTCAGGATACTCTTCGAAGAGTGCTCACAGTTTACACACTACCCACTTCACAGCATCATCAGGGGGTAGCTTTTCACTTGCGCCTATTGATTTAGGCAAAGATCGACCTGAGGCTTGGCTCCCACCCGCCAGTTTCTTTTGGTGTTTTTCTACCCTTTCCGCATCCCTCCTCCAACGCTACTTTGTGCCTTCCCGAATCCGGACTGATCTGCTCAAAATTGTCGAAGAGATTATTTCCTAACAAGCCGACCCGCTGTTTCGGGAAAAGTCTCTTTGACCGTTAAATAAATAATATAATAATTTATTGTATTGATCTAATTCTATTCGTTTCTTCATACTGATTTCTACTCCATATCAGAAAGAAAATTACGGAAGGACTCTTATAGAGTAGTACACAGTTGGGATGATAAAATTTCAAGGTAATCCGGCTGTCACTACGCTACACTTTCCAGTCTGATCACGCTACCTACCCCCCTATATTACTATACACTCTAACCCCTCCTGTTATGAAAACTTTTCTGAAAATTCTGGTCGGCCTGGTTGTCGTCGTAGCCTTGTTTGCCGCTTTTATTCAGTTTGCCCCCCTGGCTGAGAATGACATTCCCTATCCCGAAGTTACGATTTCAACTGATTCGGCTTTAATTGCCCGGGGCGAATATTTGATTTTTGGACCAGCGCACTGTGTTGAATGTCATCGGCGTCCGGAGGATAGTGCGGCCCTCAGCCGCGGCGAAAAAGTAGCACTTGCCGGAGGTGATCTTTTTAGACTTCCCTTTGCCAATGTATATGTGCCTAACCTAACCCCTGACCCGGAAACTGGTATTGGGAAGCTAGAAAACGGTGAGATTGCCCGGGCCATGCGCTATGCCACGAATCATAAGGGGCAAACCATGGTTCCGTTCATGCCCTTTACCCACATGAGTGAACATGACGTTTCAGCCATTATATCGTATCTGAGAGCACAGAAACCTGTCAAGAATCCCATTCCTGCCACTGAATACAACTTTATGGGAAAAGCATTGCATAGGTTTCTTTTCAAGCCCTTTAAA
>JBBRDE010000106.1:0-17360 GCA_038204185.1 Cytophagales bacterium | reverse complement strand
GCCCGTAAAAACACTTAGAGCGGCATTATAGGGGCCCATCAAATTTTTAGCCCCCAGCACCACCGCACAATCGACGCTACGTTTCAGCGTTTCCAGTGCATGGGCACGCACGCGGGCATCCGGACTGATCAAATTAGTGTCGACTCCACAAAAAGTATCCGCTTCACGGTGTAGGCCCAGTTCGTCGAGTCGCTTGCGCCAGCCGTGCCAGGCATCCGGATCGGGATTAAATACGGGTACTTCCACACCTTCAAACCCAATTTCCTGAATCAAATCAAGTACCGGAAAAAGGCTTTCGTCCACTTGTGTACCCCACAGAAGGAGGTTCATGCTGTATTTCATAACGACCATCTATATTTCAGAATACAATTTTACAACAATAAAATGCTACATACTCTCCAAGATTTGATTAGTATTGACTTAATTTTGACTTTTTTCGAAAAAGATCAATAAGTATTGAGCAAAATTTAGCCACCATGAAACCTGCCTTACTCAAAAACATCGAAAGTTCTACGGCCTCATTGACCATTCAGGAGCTGGAAGAGCCGCATTTTGATCCTAATTGGCACTTTCATCCGCATTACCAGCTATTCACGGTGCTGGAAGGTACGGGCAGTCGGCTGATCGGCGACTCAATCCGTCCCTTTGAAGCGGGCGACACCGTGTTTCTGGGCCCCGATATACCCCACTTGTGGCGGAGCGACGCTGCCTACTTTGATAAGGCCAGTACCCAAACTACCCGGGGCATTGTGCTTTATTTTCAGGAAGAATTTTTTGGCAAAGAATTTCTGGCTAAATCAGAGTTGTACCCCGTAGAGCAACTGTTGGGGGCCTCCAAGCGAGGCATTGCCTACACGGGAGAAACCCGCGACGTGATCGTACATGAATTGAAAAAACTACATGACAGCGATGGCTTCGATCGGATCATCGGTGTTTTGAAATTACTCAATACTTTGGCCCACAGCACCGAAGGCGTACCCATTACCAGTCGCGACTATACGAATACTTACAAGGTATCAGAAACTGAGCGTATGCAGAAGGTGCATACCTATGTATGGCAACACTTTAAGGATGGCATCCGGCTAGGGGAGGCGGCCTCACTGGCAGGAATGAGTGAGGCTGCTTTTTGTCGGTATTTCCGGGCGCGGGCTAACAAGACTTTTACCGATTATGTAAGCGAAATCCGTATCGGCCACGCCAGTAAATTGCTGTTGGACACTACCTGGACGATCTCACAAATCGCCTACGAAAGCGGATTCGACACGCTCTCTAATTTTAATCGGAATTTTAAAAAACTCACCCGCCAGACCCCGCGCGACTACCGGGGTACCTACCGCACATCGGTGCAATAGCACAAAAAAGGGAAGCGAACCACCTGTTCGCTTCCCTAAAATTTATGGCCATGGGCCTGATTACTTTTTCTGTTCGTTGAGTGACCAATCGTAATCCATGTACGTGATCTTGGCTCCTTTGTTCAGCTTAGTCTCCGAGTACTCATTACCCCAGGATACCACGGTGGCGTCACCCTGCTGGAAATCTTTGGCGTACCAATCGAAATAGGGTGAGATTGTTGCTTTATCAGCGCTCATGATCTCATTTTTTGATTTTGTAGCCATAAAGATTTTCCCCTGATCATTTAACTGTTCATCAAGTTTTTCAGGTACGTACGCTTCAGTTCGGAGCCGTGGGCACGACATGGCCGCGCATACCAGCGCAAAATGATAGCGTGGATCGGTCTCAAACTGTTTGCGCAGAATGCCATGCTCTATTTCGTTGAGATTGTATTTTTTGCCACCGATCTCAAAAAAGCTGATATCCCAGGGAGTCTCAGCTTGTGACTTGATATTCTTAATACTTTTTAAAGGGTAGTGGTTAAGTATCAGCTTCACTGTGTACGCATTGTAGGCATTGATCCAATAGGCCATCTGCTGCACTTTGGTCCATTCGTCTTTTTTTACGGGTGTTTTACTTATAAGGGCAAGGTATTCATCAAGTTGGGCCTCATTCTGCTTCATGCCCTTGTAATTGATCATTCCCTGCTCATTGACGTGGTCTTTGACCAGCTTATCCCATTTCTGGTGGCTGACGGGTGAGGCGTCATTTTTCTGATCTTCTTTTTCATCGCTACTTTTTTCGGTAGCTGTCTCAGAGTCAGGTTTATCTTTAGACGTGTCGCAACTTGCCGTAAAAAGTAACAGGAATAAGGCCGAAAACCAGGCGCAGTTTTTAAGTAGCATAATGTAATATTTTGAGTGTAGCCCAAAAGTGGTTGGTACTCTGCCTAAAAGAGTTAGACCACCGTATATACCCCCCGTTATCCAATCCTTTTCCTGATTTTGATCGATTACCTGTGGAAAAGGCTTCTCATACTAGCCTGGATTTTTCAGTAAGCCGTACTAGGTATAACTCCCTTTTCAGGTAGAGGCAGGATTCATTTGCCTTTGTGGAGAAGTAAGTCCGTTTTTTCTATCATCAGATTGACCGTTGTACTCAGTAAGCTTACTTAAAATAGTATGAAAAACGCATTCTCCCGACGGGACTTCATGAAAACTGCCGCTGTCACCGGGCTCGGGCTCTCCCACCTTGGTTTCTCTGCCCCCACTAGCCTGGCGGGCAAGCGGGTTGGTATTATTGGCCTGGACACCTCGCACAGTACCGCCTTCACCAAAGTACTCAATGCGGCTGAGCCCGACGCAGCGTATCTGGGCTACCGCGTAGTCGCCGCCTATCCGCAGGGTAGCCTCGACATCGAATCCAGCGTAAAGCGCGTTCCCGAATACACCGAGACGGTTAAGAATCTGGGCGTCGAGATTGTAAACTCCATTGCCGACCTACTGACTAAAGTGGATGTGGTACTGCTGGAAACCAACGATGGGCGGCGGCACCTGGAACAGGTACTTCCGGTGCTCAAAGCAGGCAAGCGGGTGTTTGTGGACAAACCCATCGCGGGTTCGTTATCCGACGCCATCGCCATTTTTGACGCTTCTAAGCGATACAATGTACCCCTGTTTTCTGCGTCGTCGCTACGTTACATCAAAGGCATCGACGGATTGGACAAAAGTAAGGTCGTTGGTGCTGACACCTTCAGTCCGGCTACTTTGGAAAAAACGCACCCCGATTTGTTCTGGTACGGGGTACACGGTGTCGAAACGTTATTCACCGTAATGGGTACGGGCTGCAAAAGCGTCAGGCGTATCCATACCGACCTCACCGACATCGTGGTAGGTACCTGGGCCGATGGCCGGGTGGGTACCTTTCGGGGCACCCGCTCGGGCAAGCACGAGTACGGTGGGATGGTCTTTACCCAAAATGGAAACATCATGCTGGGCCCCTACGCCGGATACGAACCGCTCCTAAAGGAAACCATCCAATTTTTTGAAACAGGCACGCCCCCCGTGTCTCCGGCTGAGACGCTGGAAATATTCGCCTTTATGGAAGCCGCCGATGAGAGCAAGCGGCAAAATGGGGCAGCAGTCACGCTGGAAAGTGTCATGAAAAAGGCTATGGCTAAAAAATAAATACCTATGGAAAACAACTCACGTCGCGATTTTATCAGGAAAACCCTGGCCGGCACGGCGGCCCTTTCGCTGGGAGGCATGCTGCCCGGTTTCAGTCCCAAGAGTTACGCCCGCATCGTCGGGGCCAATGAGCGTGTAACGCTGGGCGTTATGGGCGTTAACAGTCGGGGCCTGGCCCTGGCGTCCAATTATGCCGTTCAGCCCAATTTTGAAGTGATGACCATTTCGGATGTCGATTCGCGGGCGGCAGCTAAGTGCATCGAAGCGGTCGGAAAACTGGCTACCCGGAAACCCCAGGCCCAACCCGATTTTCGGAAGGCATTGGAGAATAAAGACATGGATGCGTTGGTAATTGCCGCGCCCGATCACTGGCACGCGCCTGCGGCTATTCTGGCGTCCAAGGCGGGTAAGCACGTCTACCTCGAAAAACCGTGCAGCCACAACCCGAACGAAGGCGAACTGCTGGTGGCCGTCGCCAAGAAATACAAGAATGTGATTCAGATGGGCAATCAGCGCCGCTCGTGGCCTAATGTCGCGGCGGGCATTGCTGAGGTACAAGGGGGTACCATCGGGCGGCCCTATTTCGCAAAAGGCTGGTACACCAATAACCGCGCCTCCATCGGCACGGGTAAGAAAGTGGCCGTACCCGACTGGCTCGACTATGACCTGTGGCAGGGTCCCGCGCCGCGCCAAGCCTACCAAGACAACCTGATCCACTACAACTGGCACTGGTTCTGGAACTGGGGTACGGGCGAAGCTTTGAACAACGGTACCCACATGGTAGACCTCATGCGCTGGGGGCTGGGTGTAGACTACCCAACCCGCGTTACCTCGTCGGGCGGGCGCTACCGCTACCAGGACGACTGGCAAACGCCCGATACGCAGGTGATTTCGCTGGAATTCCCCAACAATACCGCCATGACCTGGGAGGGCCGCAGTTGCAATGGCCGTACTGTGGAAGGAGAAAGTGTGGGCGTCATGTTTTACGGGGAAAAAGGCTCGCTATTGATAGAAAGCGGAAATTCGTACAAGATTTACGATCTGGAAAACAAGCTGGTGAAAGAAGTCAAGAACGACCTGGTGATCGATCCGCGTAACAAGATGAATCCCTCGCAGGCGTTGGATGCCTTTCACTTCCAGAACTTTTACGAGGGGATCACCAAAGGTACCCCCCTCAAATCCGACATCGTGGGCGGACACCAGAGTACCCTGCTGTGCCAACTGGGGAACATAGCCCTCCGTTCGGGCGGTGCGCTGGATGTCGATTCCAGCAACGGGCATATCAAAAACAACCCTACGGCGATGAAACTCTGGAAGCGGGAGTATGAGAAAGGTTGGGCGCCCACGGTGTAGCCATCGAATTTCGGCTGGTTCGCGCCTAACGCGAACCAGTTTTTTAAATTGATTTTGAATTCCAACAAACCAACCTCTTGAAAAAAGCTTCCCAAGTCGTAGACGTTAGTTCATTGAGCAAGCGGGACACCGTTATTTCGATCCTCATCATTGGCGTCCTATTCTTTATTTTTGGCTTCGTGTCCTGGGTGAATGCCATCCTGATTCCCTACTTCAAAATAGCCTGCGAACTAACCAGTTTTCAATCCTACCTGGTCGCGTTTGCCTTTTACATTTCCTACTTCATCATGTCGGTTCCGGCAGCCTATTTGCTGAAAGCAGCGGGTTTCAAAAAAGGCATGATGGTCGGTTTCTGGGCGATGGCGCTGGGGGCGTTCATCTTTGTCCCGGCGGCTTATTCACGTACCTACGAGATATTCCTCCTAGGACTATTCATGATCGGGGTAGGTCTGGCGATTTTACAAACGGCGGCCAACCCCTACATCACCATTCTGGGTCCCAAGGAACGGGCCGCGCAGCGGATCAGCATCATGGGCATCTGCAATAAAGCGGCAGGTATTTTGGCCCCGTTACTTTTTGCCGCCGTCATCCTGCGCCCTACCGATACGGATCTATTTGCCAAATTGGCGTCCATGGGTGAGACCGAGCGCGGAGCGGCCCTCGATGAGCTGGTCCGCCGCGTGATCGTACCCTACGCCACCATCGGCACCATTCTCTTCATCTTAGGAATTTTGGTGTATTATTCTCCTCTGCCCGAACTTAATACGGAGGAGGAAAGCCCCGAACTGGCCCTGGCTAACGCGGGCAAGACCAGTATTTTCAAATTTCCGCACCTGATCCTGGGGGCCGTGGCTATTTTCCTGCACGTAGGTACCCAGGTTATCGCCATCGACACCATTATCGCCTACGCGGGTTCCATGGGTATCGGTTTGCTGGAAGCCAAGGTGTTTCCTTCGTACACGCTTTTCCTGACTATCTGTGGCTACCTGATTGGCATCGCCTTGATTCCCAAAGTGATCCGGCAGGTCAATGCGCTGCGCATTTGCACGCTGCTGGGAGCGGTATTTACGCTACTCATAATTTACGCCAGCGGGCGGGTCAATTTCATGGGTCACGACGCCGACATTTCTATTTGGTTTGTGGTACTATTGGGTTTGGCCAACTCATTGGTATGGGCCGGTATCTGGCCGCTGGCGCTGGACGAGCTTGGGCGCTTTACCAAGCTGGGTGCCTCCATTCTGATCATGGGACTATGCGGCAATGCGCTCATGCCGCTCGTGTACGGCTATTTTGCCGATTTGTACAGTCTGCGTGATGCCTACTGGACGCTAATCCCCTGTTATATGTACCTCGTATACTACGCCTTTTACGGCCATTTGGTGAGACGTTGGTCTTTCTCCTGACATCCAAAATCTATCTAATATCCAGAGTCCAATATCCGAAAAATGACATTCGACATAGACATTTCGCAAAACAATAAAGAGCTGGGCCAGAAATCGGGTGATTGGGCAGCTGGAATCATCAAAAAGGCCATTGCCGAAAAAGGGCAGGCCAACATTATCCTCGCCACCGGCACCAGTCAGTTTGAAACCTTGCAGCAACTCCTCACCCATACAGATATTGAGTGGGGAAAGGTGGTGATGTTTCACCTGGACGAGTACATCGGCCTGCCCATCACGGCCCCGGCCAGTTTCCGGAAGTACCTCCAGGAGCGATTCATCGACCAGGTACCTCCCTTGAAATCCTACCACCTCATTAATGGTGAGGCAGATCCCGAGCAGGAATGTGCCCGACTCGGCGAACTTATCAAGCAATACCCCATCGACATGGCGCAGGTAGGCATCGGCGAAAACGGCCACCTGGCTTTCAACGACCCTCCTGCCGACTTCGACACCGAACAGCCCTACATTGTGGTGAATCTGGACGAAGCCTGCCGTCGGCAGCAGTTCAATGAAGGTTGGTTTGCAACCATGGACGATGTACCTCAACAGGCCATCAGCATGTCGATCCGGCAGATTTTGAAATCAAAATCCATCTTGTGTTCCGTACCCGACGAGCGCAAGGCGCAGGCCGTAAAAGATTGCGTGGAACTACCCATCAGCAACCTGCATCCGGCCGGCATCCTGCGCACCCACTCCGACTGCAAATTATTCTTAGATAAAGATTCAGCCTCGTTGCTATCGTAAAGTTTCAACCATTTTCACTGTCAATTATCAACTTTCCACTAAATCCAATTGTCCCAGCTCCTTAAAATAACCAACGGTACTCTCCTGACTCCATACCGCATGATCCGGAATGGTACGCTTGTAATAAAAGACAGGCGCATCGTGGAGGTTACCGAAGGAAATGTCGACTTACCTGACGCAATCGAGTTAGATGCCAAAGGTAGGTACGTAGCTCCCGGCTTCATTGACTTGCACGTACACGGCGGGGGCGGCCACGATTTTATGGATGGTAGCCTGAACGCTTTCCTGAAGGTAGCCGAAACCCACGCGCGCTTTGGAACTACCTCCATGGTACCTACCACGCTCACGAGCGATCAGGCTTCCCTGTTCAGAACGCTGGAACTGTACGAAGAAGCTCATAAAAAAAACGAAAACGGGGCGCAGTTTCTGGGCCTGCACCTGGAAGGCCCCTACTTTGCCATGAGTCAGTGCGGGGCGCAGGATCCGCGCTATATTCGTAATCCCGATGCCAATGAGTACCTGGAAATCATCCGCCGCGCCAACGGCTCCGTCAAGCGGTGGAGCGTGGCCCCCGAACTACCCGGTGCGCTGGAAATGGGAAGGTACCTGCGGGCGGAGGGAATCATTGCCTCCGTAGCCCACACCGAGGCCATCCACGAAGATGTGGTGCTGGCCGCCGAGAACGGCTATACGCTGATGACGCACCTCTACTCAGCCATGCTGGGAGTGACCCGCCGCAATGCCTTCCGCTACGCTGGGGCCGTGGAAAGTGCGTTTCTGCTCGACGAGATGGACGTGGAAATCATTACCGACGGCATCCATTTACCGCCTCCACTTCTAAAATTGATCTATAAAATAAAAGGCCCCGATCGCACGGCCCTCATCACCGATGCCATGCGGGCCGCCTCCCTCCCACCCGGCGACAGCATTCTGGGTCCCCTGGACAACGGTCTGAAAGTATTGGTCGAGGACGGCGTAGCCAAGCTACCCGACCGCAGTTCTTTCGCGGGCAGCGTAGCTACCGCCGACCGGTTGGTGCGCACCATCGTGCAGCAGGCTGAGGTACCATTGCTGGATGCCATTAAAATGATGGCGTCTACACCCGCCCGCATCATGGGGGTGCAGGATCGTAAGGGTTCGCTTACGGTGGGGAAAGATGCTGATATCGTGCTGTTCGACGAGGATATTCGGGTAAGTACTACGATTGTAGGGGGGAAAGTGGTTTTTGAAGGCTGATTAAGTGAGAACGCACGAAATATTCGTCTCTCAGGATAAGTACATGAATTTTAAAAATACCCTATCGTCTAATACTTTTAACCTATGCTCAAAAAAAGCCTATCTGTTTTCGCTCTTGCTACCCTACTGGTTATGAATCAGGGATGTAATACCTCCAAAGAAACCACTAGCGAGAGTACCAAAGCCCTGCGCCTGATCGTACTCGACCCCGGCCATTTTCACGCGGATTTACTCCAAAAAGTCGCTTACGACGAGGTAGATTCAACCATACACGTATACGCTCCCGACGGGCCGGAGGTGAAAGCCTACCTGGGTAAGGTGGAGCAGTACAACACCCGGGCCGAATCGCCGACTGGCTGGAACGAGCAGGTGTACACCGGGCCGGACTACCTGGAAAAAATGCTGGCTGATAAGCCCGGCAATGTAGTGGTGCTGGCAGGTAACAACCAGAAAAAAACGGACTACATCAAAAAGTCGGTGGATGCCGGGCTGAACGTACTGGCTGACAAGCCGATGGCGATCGATGCGGCCGGATTTGAGTTGTTGAAAGAGGCTTTTGCCTCCGCCGAGAAAAACAACGTGCTGCTCTACGACATCATGACCGAGCGCTACGAAATCACGAACGCCCTGCAAAAGGAACTGGGGAAGCAGGCCGACATTTTTGGCGAATTACAGAAAGGTACCCCCCAACAACCCGCTATCAGCAAGGAAAGCGTGCACCATTTTTCTAAGATTGTGTCGGGTAGCCCGCTCGTGCGGCCCAGCTGGTTTTTTGATACCAAGCAGCAGGGCGAAGGCATCGTGGACGTTAACACGCACCTCGTAGATTTGATCCAGTGGGCGGCATTTCCCGAAGTAAAGCTAAGTCCCGGCGATGTGAATTTAATTTCGGCAAAACGCTGGACTACCGATCTTACCCCTTCGCAGTTTAAGCTTGTCACCAAGCAGGACACCTACCCCGATTTCCTTACTTCTTCGGTGAAGGATAGTACCCTCAGCGTGTACGCCAACGGCGAAATCAACTATACCCTCAAAGGCATTCACGCACAGGTGAAGGTACTCTGGAATTTTCAGGCGCCCGAAGGGACTGGCGACACGCATTACTCGGTTATGCGCGGTTCTAAGGCGAATCTTATCATTCGACAGGGTCAGGAACAAAAGTTCAAGCCCATGCTGTACATTGAGCCCGTAGGATCGGACGCGGGTTACGCGGCTGCCCTGGAAGCAGCTTTCAAGAAAGTAGAGGCGCTATACCCCGGTATTACCTTACAAAAAGATGCCAAAGGCTGGCAGGTGATGATTCCAGCCAAGTACGACAACGGTCACGAGCAACATTTCGCGCAGGTAGCCCGAAAGTACATGGAGTACCTAAAGGACGGAAAACTTCCCGACTGGGAAGTTCCGAACATGATTACGAAATACTACACGACGACGAAGGCGCTGGAAATGGCGGGGAAGTAATTGAGACGGGGTCGCCCGGCGATGAGTGATTGAGAGAATTGTGAATAGATCATTCTCTCAATCACTCATTTTCTCAATCTCAATTATTTTTGCTCATTCAACGCCCAGTTGTAATCCCGAAACGAGATATTATCCGTTTGCAGATTGGTTTTAGCGTATTTGTTAATCCAATCCTTAATCGGCATTTTCTTCTTGAAATCGCCACCGTACCAGTCCATAATCTTCGTAATGCTGGCTTTATCTTTAGTTACGACGTTCTGTTCCGGATTATTCAGAAAATCACTTCCCTGGTCATCCAGTTGCTTGTCCAGCTTGCTGGCTGTGTAGGCCTCATTACGTAACGGCGGGCACGATATAGCCGCGCATACCACCGCAAAGTGAATACGGGGCTCGTTGAACTGCTTACGAATAATACCGTGCTCGATGTTGTTCAAGTCCATTTTCTTTCCCCCTATCTCGATGAATTTGACGTCCCAGGGCGTATTTACAAAGGGGATTTTGATCGAAGATCCAATGTCTTTAATGCTTTTTAGAGGATAGTGATCCAGGATCAGCTCGACCGTATAGGCATTATAGGCGTTGATCCAGTAAGCCAGTTGCTCGTCCTTGCTCCACTTGGAACTGGGCGCATTTTTACTGATCAAATTCAGATATTTTTTTAGTTCAACCTGATCTTTCTTGAAGCCTTTGTAATCGACAAGACCTTTATCGTTTACGTGTTTCTTAAGAAGCTTATCCCATATATCGTGTTCGATGGGAGCCGCATTGGAGGTGGGGGCCGAGGTACCGCATGAAGCCATGATCAGTACGGTCAACATCGCTAGCAATAGGTTTCTATACATCATTATTTATTTGTTAAAGTGGTACTACCTGCCAGGCGAGGTAGCGTCACAAATGTTTACTTTATGGACAATCCATATCCATATACGTAAAAATCGAGCCAATGGTTGCCGGTTAGACAAATGCCACCCTTGGTTGAATGGACTCACTCTCCAAAAAACAGTATATTGGTACTTTTACGACTTTAGACTTTACAAACATTTTAAAGAAAAACCTGTTGGGGTCTGCAAGTTGAAAATTCCCATTCATTAATAAATCTTTCCACCTACACCATAGGGTATTAGTAGTCACCCCGTTTATTCACTCCGACGCCCATGATGCCTACGAATGCTGACGAAGCCTCTACTCATCCATGCACATTTCTCGAAGGAGGTGGGGAAATGGGCTACCTGACCCGCACCTATGACTGGTCACAAACCTCCCTGGGAGCACCCGAAATCTGGCCCCAGAGCCTGCGGACAACGCTCAGCATTATCCTCAACTCCAAATTTCCCATGTTTCTGTTTTGGGGGGAGGAACTCCTGTGTTTCTACAACGACGCCTACCGGCCCAGCCTGGGCAACGAGGGCAAGCACTCCTACGCCCTGGGTAGACCCGCACCGGAGGTCTGGCCGGAAATCTGGGAGGTCATCCAACCCCTCATCACTCAGGTGTTGGCGGGGGGGGAAGCTACGTGGAGTGAAGACCAGCTGATTCCGATCTATCGCAACGGACGACTCGAAGATGTGTACTGGACTTACAGCTACAGCCCGGTAAAGGACGAATCGGGTAAGACGGCAGGGGTGTTCATCACCTGCATGGAAACCACCGACAAAGTTCAAAATCTGAGAAAGCTGGCCGATAGTAAGGATTTGCTTCACTTTGCCATCGAGGCGACCCAGCTGGGTACCTGGGATTACAATCCCCGCACCAACACTTTCACGAGCAATGATCGCTTAAAAGAATGGTTCGGCCTGGCCCCGAACGAGGAGATCGAACTCACAACGGCTATGGCGGCAATTAGCGAAAAAGACCGTCAGCGTACCAGCGAAGCCATTGCCACAGCCCTGGATTATGACTCGGGAGGCCTGTACTATATCGAATACACCCTTATGCATCCCACGCTGGAAAAAGAGCGGATCGTACAGGTGCAGGGAAGAGCATGGTTCGGGGAAGACCAGATTGCCTACCGTTTCAATGGCACCGTGCAGGATATTACCGTCCAGGCACTGGCGCGACGGCGCCTGGAAGCCGAGAAGCAGCGCTTCCGTACCCTGCTGGAAGCCATGCCCAATCTGGCCTGGACTACCGATGCGTTTGGTGAACCCACTTTTGCCAATTCGAAATGGTATGAATATACGGGATTGACCCAACAGCAGATTATGAACAATGGCTGGGGAAAATCAGTGCATCCCAAGGACTTAGCTTTGGGGCTTATCGCCAAACAGGCGGCACTGACCACCGGTGAAATCTTTGAGGGTGAATACCGTCTGCAACGCGCGGACGGGCAGTATCGCTGGCACCTGGCCCGCGCACTACCCGTGCGTGATACTTCGGGTAAAATAAACTCGTGGGTAGGTACGCTCACCGATATCCACGAACAGAAGGAAATAGAGGCTGGCCTGGAACAAAAGGTGATGCTGCGAACCCAACAAATGGAGGAGTCCGTTCAGGAGCTGAAGCGCTCAAATGAAAACCTGCAGCAGTTTGCCTATGTCGCCAGTCACGACCTGCAGGAACCACTGCGAAAAATCCAGTCCTTCGGCGATTTGCTCAAATCCCAGCATAGTAGTGAGTTGGGAGCTGGAAGCGATTACGTGCAAAGGATGCAGATTGCCGCCCGGCGTATGTCCGTGCTCATCGATGATTTGCTCATCTATTCCCGGATTTCAACCCGGCAGCAGGCCAGTAGCGAAGTGGAACTCAATCAATTGATCGGCGATGTGCTGAGCAATCTGGAATTTAGTGTCGAAGAAGCGCATGCCACAATTATCCTGGAACCACTCCCTACTGTGCAGGGCGACGTAACCCAGTTGAGTCAGCTCTTTCAGAATCTGCTGAGCAATGCACTTAAATTCCGCCGTTCGGATACTCCCCCCCTTATCAGAATTAGTGCAGCCCTGTTACCGGCATCCGACCTTCCTCCGCACATTCTTCCGGCCCGAAAAACGGCTACCTACCATCATATTGGGGTTACAGATAATGGCATTGGCTTCGAGGAGAAGTACCTCACCCGCATCTTTGAGGTTTTTCAGCGGCTTCATGGTAAAAGCCAATACTGTGGTACGGGCATCGGCCTGGCTATTTGCGAAAAGGTGGTCGCTAACCACGGAGGAGCCATTACTGCCCTGAGCCAACCCGGACAGGGATCTACTTTCTGCGTTTACCTTCCGGTCTAGCTCAGTCGATGGTTCTACAAATACGATTCCAGCGGATTTTATTCCAGAAGTTTTCCGCCACCGGATCAATGGACATCCACACAAACACGGCTTTACCCACCACGTGGTCGGCGGGTACAAAGCCCCAATAGCGCGAGTCCTCCGAGTTGTGGCGGTTATCGCCCATCATGAAGTAGTAGTCCTGTTTAAAGGTATAGGAAGCAATGGCCTGTCCACCGATGCGAACACTGTCGGGCGTTACCGCCACCTTCTCATTTCCTTCATAGCGCTCGATTACGGGGCCATATATGGTGATGTTTTGTGCGTTGATCGAGATGGTTGCGCCCTTTTGGGGTACTAGCAGCGGACCAAAGTTATCCCGGTTCCATTCGTTGGGGCGCCCCCCAGAAACTACCTCTCCATAAATTCCCGGCTCCGCCTGCTGGGGCGGCACGGTCGTAGGCTCAATGCCTGTGATCCAATCCATTTCCTTCAATTGAGCAAGTACTTTTGTGGTCATATTGACCCGGTACCCCACCAGTTTGTTGACTTTGGATACCTCATCGTACACCTCCACAGGTTGCCAGTTGATGAATGGCCCTTCGGCCGACTTGAAATCATTGACGATCCCATATTTCTGAAAGAAACGTTCATTGAGTGCTTCGGTGGTTTTAATAAAATAAAAGGTTTCGGCACGGGGCGGAGTCGGCATTTCCCATCCATTCACATATACCCGTTCCTGACGAACCTCCACCCGATCGCCGGGGGTACCTATGCAGCGCTTGATGTAGTTGGTTTTCAGGTCGGTGGGGTACTCTGGTTCGCCTTTAAGCCGGGGTGGGTAGTTGAAAACCACCACATCGCCGCTTTTGACTTCTGAAAAACCGGGCGTCCGGTAGACAGGCAGTTGAATGGCCTCGCTGAACGATCGAATATCAGTTCCCCAGATTTTCTGGTGGGTCAGGGGTACCTGTAGCGGCGTTTTGGGCGTGCGGATACCGTAGTGCAGTTTGCTCACAAACAGATAATCACCTACCATCAGCGTATTTTCCATCGAAGGCGTGGGAATGGCGAAGGCTTCAAACGTCAGGAAGCGAATGAGCGTGGCAGCGATGACCGCGAATAGTAATGAGTCAGACCATTCGCGGAGGAAGGTTTTTTTGGGCTTGGGGGCTTTTGGAGTTTTTTTGAACATGGCAGGTAGTTGGGATAAATTCCTGCCAAGGTAAAAATTATTTATACAGTTTACTTTTATATTAAAGAAAATATTTATTCAAATAGAGAAAAGGAACTTACCGCTGCGCACAGGAGGTAAAAAAGAGGGTCATACCGCGAGCGATTTGACCATCTTTTCTCCCACGTTACATTTGTCTTTATCCTTCAAACAAATTCCCCAATCCCCCCAATACCGAGCCGCCTTCCTTCTTGGCATTGCCCCCTCGCGGCGACAGGCGATCGATGAGTTTGGAAATTGGCATGGATTGAATGAACACCTTCCCGGTACCACGCAGGGTAGCCAGGAACATACCCTCACCGCCAAATACCATGGATTTGAGGCCACCCGCCCGCTGAATATCGAAACTGATTGTTGGTTCAAAGGCCACCACGCAGCCCGTGTCCACGCGCATGGTTTCGTTGTTGAGCTGGCGCTCTATCATTACGCCACCCGCGTGTACGAAAGCCAGGCCGTCACCGCGTAGTTTTTGCAGGATGAAGCCTTCACCCCCAAACAATCCCGACCCGATACGCTGATTGAAGTGGATTTTCATACTGGTACCCAATGCCGCGCACAGAAAACCGTCTTTCTGCACGATAAGCTCATTGCCATAGGTTTTACTAAGGTCGATGGGCATGATCGTACCGGGGTAGGGAGCGGCGAAGGCTACCTTGCGCTTGCCGTGGCCCCGGTTGGTAAAGTGGGTCATAAACAAAGACTCTCCGGTAATGAGCCGCGTTCCGGCCTGGAAAATTTTGCCCATGATGCTTTGGTTCGCCTCCGAGCCGTCGCCCATTTTGGTCTCGAACTGAATTCCGTCTTCCATGAACAGCATGGCCCCGGCTTCGGCGATGACGGTTTCGTTAGGATCCAGCTCGATCTCCACGACCTGAATATCTTCGCCGATGATTTTGTAGTCTATTTCGTGAGAAGTCATGTGTTGTTGTTTTTTATTGAACTGTTGAATTGTTTTTTGTAGCGCTTTATGCACTCAGATGAGCTATTAGGAAGAAAATGTTCTTCGTGTCAGACAAAAAACGATCACACAAAAAACAACAGCGCGGGCTGCCGCCTCGGGGTCGATCCGCCGCAGCGGCCCCGCCGTCAACAACTACTCTTCCTCGTCCGTCGGGGGCTTGGGCTTTGCTTTGCGGGTTTTGCGGCCCGGTATGTCCTCGCGGTCGCGGAGTTTTTTGTCGTCCACGTTTTTATTCAAAAATTCATTCACCCGGTCCATATCAAAGCTCGTGGTGATTTCGCCGAAGGAATTTATTTTAATATCGAATCCTTCCAGGTCTTTATGAACGCGGGGCTTTTCGCCTTCCGGCTCGTCGGGATCAGCTTGTCTTTTCTTGGCCATCTTTATTTAATGGATAGTTGATGATGGATAATTGAGAGTTCCTTAAAGCATACTTTCCCCAATAATCAAATTGTGGCGTGGTCGCCGGCTGTTCGCTGTTTGCCCAAAGCCTAACGGCCACTAATGTAAAGAACCTTGCCGGAAATGGCAAGGTTCATATAGTAAACGGTCGATATGGGTCAATAATCGGCTTTAAAGTACCTTTGAATGGATCTGTACTTACAATATCTCTACGGCCCGATGCAGACGGCGCACCACCTCTTCTTTGCCCAAAATCTCCATCGTAATCATTAAATCGGGCCCCGCGCCCACACCCGTGATAGCCAGGCGGAGGGCCTGCATGATTTTTCCCATCTTGATCCCGGCGGCTTCCAGTGTTTGAGCCAGAACATGCTTGATGTTGTCGCCCAGGAATGGGCCTTCGTAGGTACTCAATGCCTCCGCGAAGGCTCCGATGCCGCGAGCGGCTTCTTCGTTCCATTTTTTGGTAACGATTTCCTGGTCGTAGCTCTCGGGCGCGCTGAATAAAAAAGCCGATTCGGTCACGATGTCTTGTACAAAATGCACGCGTTCTTTCAACAAATGCACAATCTGAATCGCCTGCTCGTCCGAAATCTGGATTCCTTTTTCGGCAAAAAGCGGCTGTACCTGCGCCGCCATCGTCAGGTCGTCCTTTTCTTTCAGGTACTGCTGATTGAACCAGTTGGCTTTTTGAATATCGAACTTGGCCCCGGCCTTGTGCACGCGCTCGAAGCTGAATGCCTTGATCAATTCCGGCATGGTGAACAACTCTTGCTCGGTACCGGGGTTCCAGCCCAGCAGGGCCAGGAAGTTGGCGGTAGCCTCGGGGTAGTAGCCCTGCTCGCGAAAACCCAGCGCTTTATCACCGGTTTTGGGGTCTGTCCATTCCAACGGAAATATCGGAAATCCCCCCAGATCAGCGTCGCGCTTGGAGAGTTTGCCATTGCCATCGGGCTTCAGAAGCAAAGGTAGGTGGGCAAATTGCGGCATCGTATCGGCCCAGCCCAGGTACTTGTACAGTAGCACGTGCATGGGTGCCGAGGGGAGCCATTCTTCACCCCGAATCACGTGCGTGATGCCCATCAGGTGGTCGTCCACGATGTTGGCCAGGTGGTAAGTCGGCATGCCATCGGATTTGAGCAGTACCTTATCGTCGATCTGCGACGAGTGTACCACCACCCAACCCCGGATGAGGTCATGGAAACGAATGTCGTCCTTGGGCTGCACCCGCATCCGAATCACGTAGGCTTCGCCACCTTCCAGTCGGGCCTTGGTATCTTCCAGCGGGAGGGTCAGCGAATTGGTCATTTGCATCCGCGTGATGGCGTTGTACTGTGCGGCAGGTACCTTGGCTTCTTCCAGCCGCTTGCGCATGGCGTCCAGTTCATTGGGCGTGTCAAAGGCGTAATAGGCTTTTCCTTCAAAGACCAGCTTTTCGGCGTATTCGCGGTACATTTCCTTGCGCTCCGATTGCCGATAGGGAGCATGTGGCCCCCCGACGTTGGGGCCTTCGTCAATGGTGATGCCCAGCCATGCCAACGATTCCAGAATATAGTCCTCGGCTCCCGGCACGTAACGGGCCTGGTCGGTATCTTCGATGCGAAGCAGCATTTGTCCACCCATTTGGCGGGCAAACAGGTAATTATACAGGGCGGTTCGTACGCCCCCGCTGTGGAGTGGCCCAGTGGGGCTGGGCGCGAAACGAACGCGAACAGGGGATTGGTTCATAAGTAGGGTATTGATTGATACAAGCCGACGGCCATTGGCCTCGTTGATTTACTTCACCGCGATGACCGAAATCTCCACGTTGAC
>JBBRDE010000105.1:0-17444 GCA_038204185.1 Cytophagales bacterium | reverse complement strand
GACGAAAATCACGCGAGGGTAGCCCGGCAGAATATCGAGAAAGCGGGACTTTCGCATAAAGTAGAGGTACGGATCGGTAAAGCACTGGATCTACTACCCCAAATGGCCACAGATGGGGAAGGGCCGTTCGATCTAATTTTTATCGACGCCGACAAGCCGCCCTATGCTGAGTACTTCAAACTAGCCCTGACCCTTTCCCGCCCAGGTACCCTCATTATTTGTGATAATGTGATTCGGGACGGAAAGGTGCTCGACCCCAACCACCCCGACGAACGGGTGCAGGGGGTACGCCGCTTCAACCAACTTTTGGCCGAAACGCCGCAGGTGACGGCCACGATTTTACAAACCGTCGGCCCCAAAGACTATGACGGCATGGCGATTGCCGTAGTTAACAGAATGAATAATTGATAATCAGAGTTGTTATAAGAGATTTTTTTGTGAGCAAAATCAAGATACAACAAGCCTCGGAGAGGCGCAATGTTTGTAGAATAGTGCCGCCCCAAAAGAGCCCTTAGCCTCGGAGAGGCGCAACTTTACCCAAGTTTCATTTTCACTTCACAATTTCGAAAAAAGTGTCAGCAAGCAAGCCCGTTGATATCAAGCGCGTTACGACGCACATCATTCAGGAAATGAAAACGCGGGGCGAGAAAATCTCCTGCCTGACCGCCTACGACTACTCCATGGGAGGCATTGTGGATGCCGCTGGAATTGAGCTGATTCTGGTGGGTGACTCGGCTTCCAACGTCATGGCGGGCCACGAAACCACGTTACCCATCACACTCGACCAGATGATTTACCATGCCGCCTCGGTGGTGCGGGCGGTGAGCCGGGCGCTGGTGGTGGTGGATCTACCTTTCGGCTCGTACCAGGGCAATTCCGAGGAAGCCCTGCGCTCGGCCATTCGAATCATGAAAGAATCGGGCGCTCACGCCGTGAAGCTGGAAGGCGGCCTGGAAGTGAAGGAATCCGTTACGCGCATCCTGAGCGCGGGGGTACCTGTGATGGGGCACCTGGGCCTCACGCCGCAGTCGATTTACAAGTTTGGTACCTACACCGTCCGGGCCAAGGAAGAAGAAGAAGCGAAGAAACTGCTGGAAGACGCCCACATGCTGGACGAGGTAGGGTGCTTCGCGGTAGTATTGGAAAAAATTCCTTCAACGCTGACCAAACAGGTATCCGAAAGCATAGTCATCCCTACCATCGGCATCGGGGCGGGGCCCCACGCCGACGGACAAATTCTGGTGCTGCACGATATGCTGGGGATCAACAAAGAATTCAAACCCCGCTTTTTGCGCCGCTACGCCGATCTGGACGGCATCATGCACGACGCCATCGCGCAGTACGTCAGCGATGTAAAAAGTAGGTCGTTCCCGAATGAGAAGGAATCGTATTGAAGCAGGTTAATGGGTTGGTTTTTGCTGTTTGTGAATTATTTTGGATGTTTCAGCAATAGGGCTCATTCATTAAGGTAAGTTATCAAACATAATGTCAGATTATAAAATAGCGAAAATATGAAAATGGGACTCATCCATACTACTTTAAGACGACCAGCTATCTATTATAAATTGAGACGGCAGGTTGTTTTGGAGTTTCAGTCAGACATTGAGGGAACTACCGGCTGGAGGAGGGATTGGCTTCGATTGAAGCGAGGTATCACTTTGGAAATACGCTACAACCAACTCCTGTTTTCAAAACAGACCAAACTATATAGTTCGTTAACTGTCGACTCGACACATTTGGTTGCAACTAACAAAGCGGGCCACATATTAAATAGCCCCCTTTAAGTCGACCGAAAAGGTGTAAATCAGGACTAAAATGGCCGTTTGTCGTTGGACATGAAGTTTCGTACTTTTTCATCCTTGAAAATCAATATTTTATATTTTAATAAATGGAGCCGATTTAGCATGAACAACCATTTCTGATTTAAAAACCTTGTTTTTGTGCGAAAAAACATTGCACGAACCTTGGTGTCCAACAACACATAATATCAGTTATACACCCGCACCAGCGGTTGACCAGTCACAATTCAACACGACATGAAACCTTTCCAGGTCATTTACGAAGACAATCACCTCATCATCGTCAACAAAGCGGCGGGGATTCTAGTCCAGGGCGACGCCACGCGCGACCGCTGCCTGCTGGATATGGTGAAAGACTATATCAAGGAAAAGTACGATAAGCCGGGAGCCGTATTCCTGGGTACCATCCACCGCATCGACCGCCCAGTGAGTGGCCTGGTAGCCTTTGCCCGCACCTCCAAAGCCCTCGAACGCATGAACGAGCTGTTTCGCAAGCGCGACGTGCAGAAAACCTACTGGGCCGTGGTACACCGCCGTCCCGCCGAATCGAAGGGCAAGCTGGTGCACTGGCTCACTAAAGACGAGAAACGCAACGTCACCACGGCTTACGACTACGAAGCCCCCGACACGCAACGCGCCGAGCTTACCTACCGGTTACTGGGAGAAATAAATAAATTTCATCTGCTGGAAGTAACGCCCATTACGGGCCGTCCCCACCAGATTCGGGTGCAGTTAGCCAGCATGGGCTGTCCCATCCGGGGCGATGTGAAGTATGGGTACCCCAAGCCCAATGCCGACGCGAGCATCAACCTGCACGCGCGGCGGTTGTACTTTGAGCATCCCATCAGGAAGGAACCGATAATATGTAAGGCGGGGCTACCCGTGGATCCTTTCTGGGAGGAGTTTTTGCCGCTGGATCAGGAGAAAATAGATTTGGAGAAAATGAAGTACCTGTACGAGTAGGCAAAGGCACCTCGTCCTTTATTGTTGAAGCTAAACAAAAAGAGCCGATGGCCGAGAGCCAGCAGCCCGAAGTCAGTCTGGGGCAGAAATTAAAAGAGCGGTGGAACGTAAAAACAGGATGGGACGTGGTCATCATCCTGCTGGTGTTCGCCTGCACGGGATTTTCGATCCTGTATCTGAAACGCCTTATTTACGGCTGGATTGGGCTTGACGCACAATCGGCCGCGTGGCTCCGCTGGCTAGTGGCGCTGGTCGTGGTGTTACCGCTGTACCAGGTTGTACTGCTGGTATGGGGATGGTTGTTTGGGAAATTCACTTTTTTCTGGGCGTTCGAGAAACGCATGATGGCCCGCATACTGGGGCTATTCAGGAAAAAGCAAAACTCATAATTCAATATCCAGCCACATGCGCTGGGCCATTTTTTCGATCATATTCACCGCCCCCTGCACCACCCCGAACACGAGGCATAAGGGGAGAATGATCGGGAGAAAAATGATCCACTGCAAGGCCATGGCATGATTAAACTTCTTTACAGTTGGCAGCTTCATGATTAGGAGGTTTAGAATGTTAGGTCAGAGACAGGTACCCGGCTGATGGGGGGGTGTAAGCAGGCCAAAGTCCCTGTTTACCACATAGCCACAGCCGGGACAAAAATTTTGTTAAACTGAGTATTTTTAAAAATACTATATGATTAATACTATAACTGTTACCAGTAAGGCGTTGTTTTACGTAATCTACTAAAAAATTTCTCCTAGCTTGTTAAAAGAATAGCCTTACTTTGTTTTATAAAACGTAATACCCTTCTTAAACGTAGAATGACCACATCAGACGTTATACATTTACTGCCGGATGCCATTGCCAATCAAATTGCGGCGGGTGAGGTAGTGCAACGTCCTGCCTCGGTCGTGAAAGAATTGCTCGAGAATGCCATCGACGCCCACGCCCATAGTGTCCAGGTCATAATACGTGAGGCGGGCAAAACCCTCATCCAGATTATTGACGATGGATCGGGAATGTCCGAAACCGACGCCCGAATGTCGTTCGAGCGCCACGCTACTTCCAAGATACGTAATTCCGACGATCTGTTCCGAATCCGCACCATGGGTTTTCGGGGCGAGGCGCTTGCTTCCATCGCGGCGGTAGCTCAGGTGGAGCTGCGCACCCGCCGCAACGACGACGAGCTAGGTACCCTGATCCGTATCGAAGGCTCCGAAGTCAAAACTCAGGAGTCTGTGGCGACCCTGCCGGGTACCAATCTGCTGGTTAAAAATCTTTTCTTCAACGTACCCGCCCGGCGCAATTTCCTCAAATCTAATTCCGTCGAAATGCGGCACGTGCTGGACGAGTTCCAGCGCGTGGCCCTGGCCCATCCTGAGGTGGGGTTTTCTTTGTATCACAACGACGTAGAGGTCTTCAACCTGTACCCTGGTAAGCTGGTGCGCCGGATTGTGGACATGTTTGGCAAGAATTACCGTGAACAGTTGGTATTTTGTCAGGAAGATACTTCCTACGTAAGCGTACGGGGCTACATCGGCAAGCCTGAATTTGCGCGCAAGACGCGGGGCGAGCAATATTTCTTTGTTAACGAGCGCTACATCAAGCACAGCTACCTGCACCATGCCATCATCAGCGCCTACGAAGGTACGGTCCCCGAAGGCAGCCATCCCTTCTACGTGCTTTTTATTGAGATAGATCCCTCGCATGTCGACATCAATATCCACCCTACCAAGACTGAGATTAAGTTTGACGACGAACGGTCGGTTTATGCCATCATTATGGCTGCTGTGCGGAAGGCGGTAGGGGTGTACAATCTGGCTCCGCCCATGGATTTTGATGATAATGTCAATTTTCTGAATCCATCACCCCGCCCGACCGCAGCTCCCCGGGCTATCCAACCCGACTGGGCAGCTCAGCCGGAGGGTACCCCCTTAGGTACCACTCCGCCAAACGCAGTCCAAGCAGGTGCTGTCCGACCCAAGGAGAGTACCAAACGCCAGTCGGGAAACCTCACCAATTGGAACAAACTCTTCGAAGGCCTCAAAAGTCCCGACGAAGAAGCCCGGCAGCAAGCGGCCCTCGAATTGGATCAGGTGGTGGCAGCCCGGCCTTCCTACCAGCAGCAGGCCGTAACCCTGGCCAGCAAGATCAATCGGCTGGCTACGGAGACAATAAGCCTCCCGGATGCCGACGCAGTGTTGTTTCAGGTGCATAATCGCTATATTCTCTCGCAGGTGAAGGAGGGCATGATGCTAATCGACCAGAAAGCCGCGTACGAACGCATCCTGTACGAGCGCTACCGGCAGATGCTCACCAAACGCAATGGCGCGTGCCAGCAATTGCTGTTTCCCAAAACCGTCCGACTGACACCCGCCGACATGCAGCTGATGCGCGAAACGACCAGCGAAATCAGGGCATTGGGTTTTGAATTTGATGAGATAGGCCCCAATGAACTTCTGGTGCGGGGTACCCCTGCCGACCTGCCCGATGAGAGCGAACAGGAACTTTTTGAAGAGCTGATCGAGCAGGTCAAAAAAAGTTATTCGGATCTCAAACTCAACAAGCCCGACAGTCTGGCGCGGTCGCTGGCACGGCGTTTTTCGGTGCGTTATGCAGTGAAGCTTTCGCTTCTTGAAATGACCACCCTCATTAGCCAGTTATTTGCTTCACCCGATCCTAACCGCACTCCTGGCGGAGATCCCATCGTAGTAATGCTCACCATGGATAAGCTGAGTGCATTATTTAAACCTTGAACGAAACGAAAACCTACGCCCAGCCGTTAGCTTTTTTTACTAAATACCGATTTTGTGACATTTGACGCTTGACCCGTCCAAAGCCACTTACAACTTTCTAATTGTCAACTTTCAATTGTCAACTGAATAAATGTTTTCGCTCACACCCATTGTCCGTAATTTACTGATCCTGAATGTTGTATTCTTTATTGTTGATGCCTATATTGTAAATTTATCGGCGGGCTTCGCCTTACGTTCGCTTAAGTCGCCCGCCTTCATGCCGTACCAGTTTGTGACCTATATGTTCCTGCACGGCAATCTTGGGCACATATTTAGTAACATGTTTGGTTTGATTATTTTCGGTCCCATGCTGGAGCGGATCTGGGGGGCACGGCGGTTTCTGATTTTCTATTTTGTGACGGGCATTGGGGCGGGGCTGCTGTTTTCAGCCATTGATATATACGAAACATCACAGCTGCAGGAGGCTGTCAACGTGTACCTCAAATACCCTACGCCCGAAGGATTAGTAGACTTTATGAGCCAGCACGCCAAGGGGTTGTACCAGGCTAATCTGGATTTTTTGAATAAATTTGAAGAAAGCCCCAAAGATTCCCGTTACATTCAGGATAGTGTTAACTTTGTCCAGGGCTTTTATCAGCAGCAGGTTAGCATTCCGATGGTAGGAGCCTCGGGGGCTATTTTTGGAATTCTGATGGCGTTCGGCCTGCTGTTTCCTAATACTGAGCTTTTTCTATTGTTTATCCCATTTCCGATCAAAGCGAAGTATTTTGTGGCTTTTTATGGACTATACGAATTATATGCGGGCATCCAGAATGCTCAGTCTGACAACGTAGCCCACTTTGCTCATCTGGGCGGGATGCTGTTTGCATTTATATTGTTGAAGGTATGGGGTTCAGAACGGAACAAATTTTATTAAGCGGCGATTGGCTACCAGATTATGGATTGATAAACATGAGAGAGGCCTTAAAACCTGAGGCGCTCAACCGGTAAAATTCACAATCCAACACCCAGTACCCAATATCTATTCAAGCGATGAGTGGTATTTTTGACGACTTTAAAAGAGAGTTCACCAAGACGGATAATATGCTGGTCAGGATTATCCTGATCAACACAGTTGTATTTCTGAGCCTGCTGTTGGTGAAGGTTATTTTCACGCTGGGACAGTCGTCTGAGGCTTACACCTGGCTGGTCAATATGCTCCAGCTACCCGCCTCCCCGCGCGAATTCCTGTACAAGCCCTGGACGATTATCACTTATTTTTTTACCCACGAGGGGATTTTCCACATCCTCTTCAATATGCTGTTCCTGTATTGGTTCGGCAAACTGGTGGACGAATACCTGGGCTCCAAGCGGTTGATTGCCTTGTATGTTCTGGGTGGCGTTACCGGTGGGGTAGCCTACATGGTCATTTATAATTTGTTGCCCTATTTCCAGTCGCAGGTAGCAGAAGCGCAGATGCTGGGGGCGTCGGCGGCGGCATTTTCGGTGGCTGTGGGCGCTTCCACGTTGCTGCCCAACTACACCTTTCACCTGATTTTTCTGGGACCTGTTCGCATCAAGTATATTGCTTTTTTCTATATCATACTATCCCTGGCGCAGACCATCGGCCCCAATGCGGGCGGCAATCTGGCGCATTTGGGCGGAGCGCTTACGGGCTATCTGTTCATTAAATTGCTCCAGAACGGGACTGATATGGGTAAACCGCTGTATGTACTCATGGATATTTGGAACCAGCTGTTCAAGAAACGCCCTCCGATGCGGGTGACCCACCGGCAACGGGAGGTACACCGCAGCACCGCGATGTATGCCTCCACGGCTTCTCCCGCCTCCGTCGAGATGCCCGACCAGGATGAAATCGATTCGATTCTGGATAAAATATCCAAATCGGGTTACGAAAGCCTGACTAAGGAAGAAAAACAAAAGCTTTTCAAAGCAAGCCAACAGAAGTAAGTGGATAATTGAAGGTGGACGGTTTCTGTTCATTCTTTTTCTGTGGATAGACGAACATAACTGCGTTGGCATGGTTTATCTAGGAACTTGCTACTTTTGCCAGCTAATTGATTGGCAGACTAATTTTAACCAGTTGCTTTACCGAGCGCTACAGGCATCTCCCGGCAGCTGTCCATTTACAACCAAATAAACATGTTAATTTCTCCCGGGAAACTACTGGCTGGCATCGACTCCCCCGAAGATTTACGGAAGTTGAACCGTGCCCTGCTCCCACAGGTGTGTACCGAATTGCGCCAATTCATCATTGACAATGTTTCGGTATACGGTGGGCATTTCGGAGCAAGCCTGGGCGTAGTAGAGCTTACCGTGGCGCTGCATTACGTGTTCAATACGCCCGACGATCAGCTGGTATGGGACGTAGGACATCAGGCCTATGGACATAAAATTCTGACCGGACGGCGCGATAATTTCTCCACAAATCGGGTCTACAAAGGCTTGTCGGGCTTTCCGAAGCGAACTGAGAGCGATTTTGATGCCTTTGGGGTGGGCCATTCCTCCACCTCCATTTCAGCGGCGTTGGGCATGGCGGTAGCTTCCACCCTGGAAGGAAACCGCCAACGGCAGCACGTGGCGATCATTGGTGACGGAGCCATGACGGCTGGACTAGCCTTTGAGGGCATGAACCACGCCGGAACGGCCGATTCCAACCTGTTGATCGTGCTTAACGACAACTGTATGGCCATCGATCCCAATGTGGGGGCCTTAAAGGCCTACCTGACCGATATCACCACCTCCCATACCTACAACAAAGTTCGGGACGAAGTATGGAACTTGCTCGGCAAAATGAGCAAGTTTGGCAAGAGTGCGCAGGAGATCGTCTCCAAGGTCGAGAATACGCTGAAAGTAGGTCTTCTGGAACAAAGCAATCTCTTCGAGTCCCTGGGTCTACGCTACTTTGGTCCCATCGACGGGAACGACATCGAGCACGTCACCGATGTGCTGAACGATTTGAAGGATATTCCCGGCCCCAAGATTCTCCACTGCCTGACGGTGAAAGGAAAAGGCTACGGGCCCGCCGAGAAAGACCAGACCAAATGGCACGCGCCCGGTCTGTTTGATAAAGTAACGGGCGAAATACAAAAGAAAACCTACGCTACACCCCAGGCTCCCAAGTACCAGGATGTGTTCGGCCATACGATCGTCGAACTGGCCGAAAAGAATCCGAAAATAGTAGGCATTACGCCTGCCATGCCCTCCGGTTCGTCACTGAATATCATGATGAAGGCCATGCCCGAGCGCGCTTTTGACGTAGGCATCGCCGAGCAGCACGCCGTCACCTTTTCGGCGGGAATGGCTACCCGCGGTAGCGTGGTGTATTGCAATATTTATAGCACCTTTATGCAGCGGGCCTACGACCAGGTAGTGCACGATGTCTGTATCCAGAAGTTACCCGTCATTTTCTGCCTCGACCGGGCGGGTATCGCCGGAGCCGACGGCCCCACACACCACGGGGCCTACGACATTGCCTACATGCGTTGCATCCCCAACATGATTGTGTCCGCGCCCATGAACGAGCAGGAACTCCGCAACCTGATGTATACGGCCCAGCTACCCGGCATTCAGGAGGGTACCCGGGCGTTCGCGATCCGCTACCCGCGCGGGCAGGGCGTCATGCCCGAGTGGCGCACGCCCCTGGAAGAAATCGAGGTGGGGAAGGGCCGTAAAATACAGGACGGAGAAGATGTAGCTATTTTAACGCTGGGTCACGTGGGCAACTTTGCCGTGGAAGCCTGTGAAACACTTCTGAAACAGGAGATTTCTGCCGCGCATTATGACCTACGCTTCGCCAAGCCACTCGACGAAGCACTGCTGCACGAAATTTTCCAGAAACACGAGCGTATTCTCACCGTAGAGGATGGTTGCCTCCAAGGCGGCATCGGTAGCGCCATCCTCGAATTCATGATTGACCACGGCTACGCGGCCCGCGTCAAACGCCTCGGTATCCCCGATCTTATCATCGAACATGGCGAACCGCACGAATTGTATCACGAATGCGGCTTCGATGCCAACGGAATCGTGCGGGCCGCGCAGGAATTGGTGGCCGAGCAGGTGCGGCTTTCCGAGGTGCGGCTCCCCGAAGAACGGATTGTGCTGGGTTAAAAGGCCTAATGTTTTTCATATAAAGATACGGGGATGACTACCAAGTCATCCCCGTATCTTTTATGAACAGGCCCCGCCGCGCCGGATATTTTCTTTTCAAGCGGCTCTCCCACCCATCCCCGCCCTGAGCCGATGGGTGGGAGTCCTGTGCCTGTTGTGTCTCGGGCTGGACACCACCGCCCCCGTCCAGAATTTCGTTGATGCCAGTGGCACGGGGGGGACCGGTATTGATTTTGGCAACTCGATTGCGGTGGAAGCCTCGGGTAATGTCTACACCACGGGGTATTTCCGGGGTACAGCCGATTTTGATCCTGACACGGGTGTCTTCAACCTTACCTCCGCGGATTCTGATGAGATCTTCGTCAGCAAGCTGGGCGTCTACGGATCGGGCAACGCGCGCATCGGCTACGAGCCCGAAACAACCCGCCCGTCCCTAACCTTGTCGCTGCAGGCCTACCCCAACCCCGCGGCTGGTTTTGTCCACCATTCTGACCTTCATGTGAGGTGCGGTCAAATGGAGGTAGGGCAGATGTTTTTTGTAAAGAGAGATGATGCCTGGTAAGAAGTAAAATTATACCCCTTACAGCTTTTCTATCCTAGAAAAGAAGTTTGGTCGTGGATAGAACGAGTGAGCGAATGAGTGGACTTCCTAAGTGGGTGGTGTGGATACTGGTCGTACTGGTGAGCGCGTTCGGCCTGAATTCGTTTACGCGGGCCCAGTCCACCCAATTCCCCCTCCCCCAACTGATCACCGATCGGGAGGGACTGCCTCAGGCTTTCGTACCCGCCATCGTGCAGGACCGGCAGGGCTTTCTGTGGGTGGCCACCCGAGACGGTCTGTGCCGCTACGACGGCTACTCCTTCAAAGTGTTCCAGCCCGATCCCAACGGCCAGCCTTCGCTTTCCTCTACTGGCCTGGAAAACCTGGTTCTCGACCATCGGGGACGTATCTGGACTGTTTCTGAGCAAGGCGATATCGATATCTTCGATCCTTACACGGAAAAGTTCATTAATTTTTCCCGCCGGTCAAGCTATCGGCAGGTGATGGCTACGACCAAGCCCTTCGGTCTTTTCGTCGATACCCAGGATCGCGCCTGGATTAACTACCAGGCTGACGGGATTATCCGCTTCGACCTGCGTACCAACCGAATCCACCGGTTTCGGCATCAGCCCGGACAGCCACGCTCCCTGAGCAGCGACAGCGTCATGCAGGTCACCCAGGCCCCCAACGGCGTCATCTGGATTGCCACCCGATCCGGATTGAATCGTTTTGATGAAAAGACCAGCGATTTCGTTCAGTACAAGCATCAGCCCACTCAACCCAACTCCCTGCCCGACGATCCCCTGTGCGGAGTTCAGGTACGGCCCAACGGCGAAGTGCTGACGGTGTCACAGCGGTACGTGGCCCGGCTCAATCCCCGCACGGGTAAGATTTTGTCTTATCCACTGCCTGCCTACTGTACGGTCTGGTGGGACGTTGATTTTGCCATGGATCAAGATGGCACCCTTTATTTTCACCAGAACAGCGTACTCTATCGCTTCACTGACCAGCGGGGGCCCGAGGTGGTGGTTCAATGGGATCGAAACGTGGCCCTATGCGCCAGCCTATTCATCGACCGCTCTCAGGTTTTATGGATGGGTACGGGGGGGCTGGGCATTCGAAAATTCGATCTGCGGGCTAATGCTTTCCGGGCGGCACCCTATCAGCAAAATTTTTACCTTGATTTGTTGGGTAGTTTAGGCGTTCCCAACGCCCTTTTGCGTACGAATCTATCGGGTCTCGACAGCTACAATTTCCGCTATACCCTCGATCAGGAGCAAAACCTATGGTTCAGCGTGGGTAGTTCGGACATCTACCGGATGGGCGCAGGGTCAAAAAAAACCGTCCATTTGCCGTTGCCCGTTTCGTTGTCCGGTGATAACAAGGAAACGACCACGCCCGTCCCCCTGGCTACCGATCCCCAGGGCCAGGTGTGGGCTGTGCGTGACTCCCTGATTTGGTCGTACGATCAACTGGCACAGAAGTGGACGGCTTTCCCGCATCGTATTTCCCGCAAGGGCACGAACCGGGTACTCACCTTCGTTGCCGATGAGCGGGCTCTGTGGCTGGCCACCGATCTCGAGGGCCTATGGCGGCTCGACAAAGCGACGGGGCTACAGCGCCAGTACGCCAACCACCCCAACGACTCACTTTCCCTAAGCAGCAACTCGTTGTTCTGCCTGAGCAGTGACCCCGATGATCCCAATCTACTATGGGTAGGTACCTTCGGCAGCGGATTATGCCGTTTCGATAAGCGAACGGGCCAAAGCCGCCGTTTTACCCAGCAGGATGGCCTACCCAACAACGTGATCTACTCCGCCCTTCCCGATCAACAGGGGTACCTGTGGATGGGAACGAATAAAGGGATTTGCCGGCTGGACCGGCGCACGTTCACTACCCGAAATTACACCCGCGCCGACGGCCTGATGGCCGACGAGTTCAACCGCTTTCATTGGCTCTATTTACCGAGCCCACGAGCTTCGAATGGGCCACCTGCGAACGTCCGGGACGCTGGTGCGCAGATCGTCATGGGGGGACTGGAAGGAATTACCACTTTTAATCCGTCTCAGGTTGATGAAGACCCTTTCCAACCCTCCGTCGAGCTTACAGACCTGCAGGTAAACAATCACCCGGTATCCCTAGCCCTAACTGATTCACTTCCTATTCAGGCGGTAGACCGGCTTACTCTGGCGTACAATCAAAACTTTATCACCGCCGCATTTGCGGCTTTGCAGTTCAACCGACCCGGCAAAAATCGCTACCGCTACCGTCTGCAGGGGCTGGAAGACGAATGGAAAGAAACCGACCGGCCCGAGGTCACTTACACCAACCTCCCGCCCGGCGATTACGTGTTACTGCTCAACGCCTCCAACACCTCGGGCGAGTGGAGTCCCTCCATCCGAAGGCTGGCCCTTACCATTCATCCCCCTTTTTGGGCTACGTGGTGGGCGTATGTGCTGTATACTTTCCTATTAGCGGGGCTTGCTGTGCTGGGCAGCCAATTCTACCTCAACCGCCTACGGCTGCGTCAAACCCTGGCCCTGCAAGAGCGGGAGATGGTTCTGAAACGCCAGGAAACGGAGCAACTGCGGGCCATAGACGAAATGAAGTCCAATTTTTTTGCCAACGTCACCCACGAATTCCGCACCCCGCTGACCCTTATCCTGGCCCCTACCGAACTGCTCAATCAAAAACTGCGTGACCCCGACGACCAGAGGTACCTATCCGTTATCGACCGCAACGCCAACCAACTACTGGGTCTGGTCAACCAGTTGTTGGACTTCTCGAAACTGGAAGCGGGGGCATTGCCCGTGATAGAAGTGCGCGGTCACCTGGGGCAATTTATCGGGCAAACGGTGGAATCGTTCCGAGAATTGACCCAAATGCGGGAGGTCGAGCTAGTTTTTGAGGGGGAAACGTCGGCCGGAATGTACTGGTTCGACGCCGACAAACTGGAACGAATTCTCAACAACCTGCTCTCGAATGCTTTGAAGTTTACGGCGAAGGGCGGGCGGATAACTCTGGACCTCAAAACGGTGGAAAAGGGCGTGGAAATACGTGTAAGCGATACGGGCCGGGGCATCGCGGCCGACCAACTACCCCATATCTTCGACCGCTATTACCAGGCGACAGACTACCCTGTGGATGCCGGGCGGCCCGAAGCTACCCCGGTGCCGGGCGTCGCGATGCCCGGCACCGGCCTTGGGCTGGCGCTGGTCAGCGAGTTGGTGAGTTTGCAGAAGGGACGCCTCCGGGTCACAAGCGAAGCGGGCCGAGGTTCAGTATTTATTGTCGAACTGCCCTATCGGCCTTTCACATCCCTACCGAGCGAGCCAATACCGGATGGAGACCCACCCGCTACATCCGAATCCCCTGCGCACAACGAGCAGATTGAAGATAACAGGCCTCTGGTATTGGTGGTAGAGGACAACGAAGAAATGGCCCGGTACCTCATCGATAGTCTACCCTCCTACTACCGCCTGCTACGGGCAAGGGATGGGCAGGAGGGTTTGGATCGGGCCTTGGCCGAATTGCCCGATTTGATCCTTTCGGACGTGATGATGCCCGTCATGGATGGCTACGCACTCTGCCAACGGCTGAAGACCGACTTGCGCACCAACCACATTCCGGTCATACTGCTTACGGCCAAAGTTTCGCTCGAGAATCGTTTAGAAGGACTTACTCTCGGGGCCGACGATTACCTGGCCAAGCCTTTTCACGTGATCGAACTACAACTGCGAATCCGAAACCAGTTGGAGTATAAGCAACGGCTGCGGGATAAGCTGCGGGCCGAGTTGACCCAATCTGACCATACGGTTTCTCACGAAGCCAGTCCGGCCCCGACCGATCCGTTCATGGAACAGTTGTACGAGTTGCTGAACCACAACCTGGATAATTCTGAATTTGTCGTGGACGATTTGTTGATCCCGCTAGGCATGAGCCGCATGGTTCTGTACCGCAAGCTCACGGCGCTGACGGGCATGGCCCCGGCGGAAGTGGTCAGGCTGTACCGCCTCAATCGGGCCGCTCACTTCCTGCGCCAGGGGGCAGGGGTGGCCGAAACAGCTTACAAAGTAGGGTACCAGACGCCCTCCCATTTTACCAAAGTATTCCGCGAGCAGTACCAGATGACACCGACCCAGTTTGTTCGCCGGACCAAAACTTCCTGATTCTCCCGAGCCGTCTTCCCTGACTCCTGCCACCCGATCTACCTGGATTGGGTGTTTTTTTATAAAAATGCCCCCTTGGTCAAAATGCGACAGTATTTGGTCAGAATACGACAGTCGTTTCGATCCCGAAATGGCACTTTTGTCAAGCCGATTTATCCTCCTCCATTACGCAGGTAATCCAGCATTTTAACCCAATCACTCACATTTTAGCCCTAGAAAAACCATGAACCAGACATTCGAAGCAAGAAACACTGAAGAAAAAAGTACCTGGCCTACGGTTCCTTTTTACCTCATGAGCCGGGTAGAACTCCTTGGATTCGTGCTGACGCCGAACGATGGGGGGGAGTTGAACATAGCCCCCATCCAGGAGGACAAGACAGAAATTCAACTCTGGCAGGCCACTCCGGACCAACGGGGAGGAGCCTCCCTGAAACACGTCGTTACGGGAAAGAACCTTTCCTTCAGGAAACAGGGCGATGCCAATAAAGTGATGTTACTTGATGAAGATCGCAGCGACCGGAACCAACTTTGGGAACTGGCCGATTTTGGCGACAAAGTGTATAGCGCCATCCATCCGCTCGCGGACGAGTGGGCCAACCTCAACGTCCTGGATGCGAAGCCTTATGGTACCGTTCAGTTGTGGGCCTGGAACAAAGGCGCGCAAAACGAGTGCTGGATGTCCCTTACCGAAACCGGGAAGTCCATCGTGAAGAAGATCGACTACCATACCGGAGCAGGTGCTGTGAACGTAACGCCGGGGGAGGTGTCGTCGGATTATTCGATCGCTGACAATACGAATCCTCGCACCCCTCTGGAAGCTAGGCGGACCCTGACCAGAACCCGGACGAAAAGTCATCAGGTTTCCAATTCGCAAGAGAATTCTTCGGAGCTTGTTTTCACGCAGAGTTTTGAAATTTCGGGGGGCGTCGAATCCATTTTTGAAGCCAAAGTCGGGGGAGGGTTTGAACAACATACTACCAAGACAATCTCTCTCACGAACACCGATCAGGTGGATGAATCGACCTCGACGACCTTTGAAGTGAAGCTCGACGTTCCGGCCGGCCGGAAATACGCGTACGACGTGGTGGAAACTATCGAAAAATGCTCGGTACCCTACACGGCCTTCATGGAATTTCGTTCCAGTGTGAATAAAAAGCCCAGATGTTACCAGGTCGAAGGACGGATCGACAACACCTATTCGACGGGTACTACGCTTGTGGTCAGGGACATAACGAATTCTGAGAAACCCCTCGAACTGACCAAGAAACCCGTTGTGTGACCCGAAGAAGGAACCGCTGGGTACCTATACCAACCTAGCTTTCAGAATGACAAAGTATCACCTCAAATCTTTCCTAACTCTTTAAACCACTTTCAATCATGGAACTATCTTTCATAGGGACGATTGCCCTTTTCGGTTTCAATTTTGTACCCAAAGGCTGGGCCTCGTGCGATGGACAACTACTGGATATCTCGGCCAATTCCGCCCTTTTTTCCCTATTGGGTACTACGTACGGCGGCGATGGGCGAACCAATTTTGCTCTACCGGATATGCGGGGTCGCGTAGCGATTGGCTACGGTCAGGACCCGCGAAAGTTTGGGCAGGCAGGAGGGTATGCCGCCGTCCATGCAAACTCGGGCGACACCGGTAGCAACGACCCTACCCCCACCATGCAGCCTTATCTGGTGCTCAATTACTGCATCGCCTTGCAGGGAATTTTCCCAGCCCGCCAATAAGAACTAGACCAGCTTACACGGCTAGGTAGAGGGTACCTGTCTTCTTACCGTAAGATCCTGCCAGGGCAGTCCTCGCGCCTCAGGGTATCGATATTGAGACAAGCAACAAACGTCCCCGTACTTTCCATTTTTCCTCCCCTCGCGCAGAAAAAGCGTTCCATTTTTTCACTTAATTTTTTCAAACAGTATGAAAAAAGAATTACTTTTTCTTACCCGCCGCGGCCGCCGTCCATTTAATGGACTCCTCCCATTTTCCATCCTTTTATTCTGACTGTTTCAGACTGCCACCTACGCTCAAATCACCTGGACGGTCGCCGCCAGCAACGACTGGGCCACGGCCACCAACTGGTCGACCGCGGCCGTGCCGGCCCCTCCGACGATGTGGTGATTCCCAACGTGCCGTCATCGCCCATTCTCAGTACCACTACCGTGGTCAAATCCGTTATGGTGCGGAGTTCGGCCTTGCTGGCGATCACGGGCACCGGGATCCTACCTAATCCGGGTGGTCGATGCGCAGGGGCGGCAGGGCGTTACCCGCATAAACAAGCAGTAAACTTCCTCGATTCCCAGTAGCAAAGCCCGGCAGAAACACTCCTGCCAGGCTTCGCTGCGTCCGGTGATGTTTTATTCGGCTACCTGACGCTTTTTGACTTACCTTTTTCCCTCTCTTTTGATTCATAAGGAAGCAAGATGGATTACCTGATAGGTTATCCACTTTTCCCCTGCCAATCCCTTCTATGAACCTCCAATCCCTTGCCCAGCAATCGAGCGTACACATCGGGGCGCACACCTATGCTCACGTGAAAGAAATCCTGTATTGTGCCGGTGATCGCAACTACTCTCAGGTGCATTTTCTTCGGAAGCCTACCCTGATGCTATCGATCACGCTCCGCATTCTGCACGAGCGGCTGGGAGAGCAGGGTTTCCTGCGGGTAAGCCGCTCAGCGGTGGTGAATCTGGATTATATTACGGACTACGATGGCCGGGAGGTTATTCTACGCAATGGACTGGTACTTCCTGTTGCGCGGCGCCGGCGCAAGCAGGTCGAGCTGATATTAAAACCAATTTTTCATTCTCGTTAGGGTAAAGATAGCCTAGTTGGCGTCTTATAAGGTACTACTACCAAACTCTTTACGGCGTCTTTTCTCCAAACCCTGATTCCTATGGAAAACGAAAACTTTTTTACCCGACGAAAATTCATTAAGAATTCGGCGGGAGTAGCGGTGGCGCTCTCGCTGCCGACCATTATCCCCGCCAGTGCCTTCGGGTCCAACGACCGGGTGCGGGTAGCCGTGCTGGGCGTCAACGGGCGGGGGCAGAACCACATTTCGGGCTTCTCGAACCTGAGCAACGTGGAGGTAGCCACCCTCTGCGATCC